>JAYRIB010000033.1:0-17409 GCA_041907025.1 Candidatus Saccharimonadia bacterium
CTTCTAAGCTGTAGGTCGTAGGTTCAAATCCTACCGGGGACACCAGAAGTTTTGATCTTGTTTAAGGCGAGCCTTGGCCAAGATGAGCACTTGTGGCGGTCAAAGCGGCGAGCTCTAGGGCTTACAAGCGGCGGCCAAAGCGGGTGCTCAGCTTTTTATGATAGGGTGGGTGTAGCTCAGTTGGTTAGAGCACCTGGTTGTGGTCCAGGGGGTCGTGGGTTCAAGTCCCATCACTCACCCCATTACACTTATGGTCTATTAAGATATTTTCAGTTGTATATTTATATACAGCACTTATCTGATTCCAGGGTCTTACTATTCTTAACAATGAATACTAATATAGAAAAGTTACTTTGTTATCAGTATTCTCAAATGAAGCAAGTTATTTGAACTTAGAGTCATGCCCTAGAAAGATACAAGCTGCTGCTTAAGTTCAATTAAACTTAAGCGAGAAGAGTACCTGTCTTTACATCTTAAGCTCTTCGGCAATTTCGGGAAACTCTTCAATAATCGGTTTAAGTAAACCCGAAAACTCGTTATTCAATTTCTCAAGCCGTTCACGAACCATTAGTAATAATTCTGAAGCTGCTCTACGGTACTTTTCAGAGCCTACACCTTCCTTCACGCCAATCTGGTCAACCACTGTCGTGTCAAGTCCTGCTCTATCAAACCAACCCGACCTCTTAGCCATTCCTATCAGTTCATCAAAAGGCTCTGCAGCTGAATCTGATTCGAGTACATGAGTTACCTCTAGTAATTGACCTCGCACAAGTCTAGTATCAATTATTAGGCTAATTACTTTCTCCTCGTCTAGTGGCTGGCCTAACGCGTCAACTGCTTCGGGGTGGCGATGCAGCGCCTGTGCTAAATTCGCTGCAAAATCAGCAGATTCGCGTAATGGCGGGATAGCAACTTCAGCCTCTGCAGTATCAAGGCTCCATTGTTTTGAATCACGAATCGTTCGCTCATGTCTAGCAATTTCAGTCTCTGAATCCTTACTAGCTTCGGCCATCGCACGTGCTTCTTCGGAGTCATCTACTCTTCTAGGTGTATTTTGAGCTTCATAACTTTCTGGCATGCGATAAATCCTCGTTATGCTGTAAATTATAACATAAAGTTAGCTGTACTGAATTCGTGGCTTACCGAGTTACTCCAGGCACTTTGACTAGTTCTAATGTCGCTCACGATACGACCCCATTACACTTATGCTTGATTAATTTATTCCTACGCCATTATTAGCCTAGAACGCCAGGCAGCCTGGCTACTTTACCTCAAACACGTAGCGCTGCGGGTTCGTAGTAAGCTGCGTAAATGTCCCCTCAGGATAGCGAGATTGTAGAGCAGTGCGATTTCTCAGCCAAACCTTTTGATTCATAAACACACTAAACTGGCTGCTTGGCAGAGTATTAACAAACTGCAGTGGTGACACAACCTTGGTTTTAGCTTCTTGATTACCATGACTCAGCCAATCTATCCATTTGTCATCGCCACCCCAGCTGTAGTAGGGATGGAATTGATCCGCTGCTAGCAAGATTGTATAGTCTGGCTTACGAGGCAACTTCTCTACATAACGGAGCGTGGAACCGACATTATTACCTCTCCGCTGGCCAGCCACCACAAAGTCACGAATAATTACGAGGTTGGCCACGACGACACCACCCACCAACAAGGTCACGATCGCAGTACCAAGACCCGCCCTATGCTTTGATACTACGCCGTGTATGCCTTCCATGCTTTTTGCTACCAAATACGCCACAAATGGCAAGATGATAAGCAGCCGTGTGTAGTTGGGGGCTTTGGTAATGATGAATGTAAATGATAGCCATAATAGGAGTAGGCCGACTACCGCTAGTATATCGCCAGGTGAACCACGTCGCCGAACCATGCTTACCACCGCAAGCGCCAATCCTAGCCAGACTAAACAGCCTGTTATAGGGTCTACAAAACCATGACCAGGGTTAGGGTATATCCAACCTTGGTCGACCGTCCTAGCATTAAACATACCGAGGCCTTGGATAATATTCTTGTACACGGCATCTGTCTCTGAGCGAGCGCCAACCCACTGCATTTGCAACTGCCGCCCTTCATGACTGATTAGAAATTGCTCACGCTGAAACGGCATAGCTATGCTACCAGAACTAATATTTGACACTAGACCTGGTGCAGCCACCAAAAACCAAGCTAAGATTGTGACTCCACCCATAGAAAGGACTTCGCGGGCCTGGCGCCGTGGCTTGCCAGTAAGCCAATGTGCCGATAACACAAGCAGCCAAAGTGGTAGTACTATCCGAGCAGGGTAGTATGTATACATAGAGAGCCCAGCAAATGCACCGCCCACAAAGGTCCAAAACAAGCTGCGTCTTTTTAGTCCGAATACCAGGAAGTTAAGTGCCACGAGCTCAATAAGCAAACCGGTATTGTCACGCATGGCCATGCGGCTAATCATGATGAGCGAGTGGTTTACGCCCATCACGATTGTTGCCACCACCGCCCAGCGACGGCTCAAGATCTGACGGAACAAGCCAAAGCCAGCCAGGATGATAGCAAGTCCAGAAAACGCATGCACAAGCCGTGTGTGGTACAGGGTGACCTCGCCCAAAAGCCCAATAATTTTGCCAAACAGTATGAACACGCCAGATGGTAAACCGAAGTAGTCGGCCATCAAACCAAAGGGGTCGGCCCAATACGAATTTGAGAATGACTTAAAGTACCCCATTAAAACAAGCTCGTCCGTATTCACCTGTACTGGTATTTGCTGCAGTTTCCATAGGTATAATGGTGCGAAAAGTACGAGCAAGCCAAAGAGTATCGCGACGTCTGGCCAACCCAGATTGAGACTACCTCTCCGATACTGCCTCGTGATAAAAAAGTACCAACCAAAAACCCCTACGCTCACCAGCCACAGCAAGAACATATGCCACGAAAAACTAGAGTAGTAATAATCCAATAATGCAAAGATCGTATAGAAAGAACCCATGGCTGGAAAGAGCCAGCCGCTCCATTCTTTGTACTTCATAACATTCATCGTATCACGTTACGCGCCTCGCTTCGCAATGAGCCAAGTAGTCTGTATACCCGGATACATCAGTTCGTCAGCCAGGTGACGGAAACTTATTTTTTTCATTTGCAATGCTGCATTATTTCTTCCACTAACCACCCTAGGGCAAGTAGGAGCTATTCACTTTGCGAAAGCGAGTTAGGCAAAGATACGTGGAAAGCGGTTCCATGCTTAGGCCTTGATTCAAAGTAGATCTTGCCGCCAGCTTTTTCTATGAACGACTTAATTGCATAGAGACCAAGGCCATTGCCGCTGGGCTCACGCTTTACAATGTTTTCGCCGCGGTAAAAACGCGTAAATATCTTAGGCTTAACCTTGTCAGGTATACCATAGCCATTGTCACGTACGGTAATGCGCAGCCTGTGAGGGTCGGAGTGGATAGTCATGTTGATATCGCCACCTACTGGGCTATATTTGCTAGCGTTCGACAGCAGATTCTGAATAATCATAATGATGAGCTGCTTGTCGTTGTGAATCTTCTTTGGTTCTGCGCTTAAGTGTAACTGGAACTTCTGTTTGCGCTGTGTAAAGTCACGCTTCAGATCCGAAAGCGCCTCGTCTACAACATCTCGCACTTCAATTTTTGTAACACTGGGGTTAGTCTTGCCCAAATCAACCCGCGACGCCACTAATAGGTTGTCTACCAAGTGGATCATACGTAGCGTAGCGGCATAAACCTCGTCGACGTAATCTGAGTTGTTAATCGTAAGCGCTGGCTTCCCGTCTTGTCGTGATAAAGCTTCGGCATACCACCGCAGGGTCACGAGTGGGGCCTTGAGTTGGTGCGACACCAACGAAACAAATTCAGTCTTGAGTTGATCAACGCGAGCTTCTTCCGCAATGTCACGCAATACTATCACACAACCAGCCATCTTGCCCTGGTAAGACAAAGGTGAGGCAATAAGGTATAAAGGCAGACATTGTCCAGGTTTTGGGCATAACTGGCATTTTTCACCGTTTAAACCTAGAGCCACAACTTCCTTACTACTAAGCGCACGTACCACGGGATGATGAGCATGCGTATATGACTGCTCGGCACTATCGACCAAGTTGACTGCCTTTAGGAACAGTTTGCCCATGAGCGAATCTGAATCTTTGTGTAGCAAGTCAGCGGCAGCCTTGTTCACCGATGTTATGCGCATTTTTGTATCAACCACAATAATCCCCTCTGCAATCGATTCTAGAATGGCTTGGTCGCGAATGTAGCCCTTCTCAATCTTTACGTTTTGGCTTTGGATAGCCTTTTGATAATCTTTACGCTTCAAGTATTGACCGATTTGTTTACCAACCGCTTCGAACATATTTAAAAAGTCGCGGTCGACGCTCTTTTCTTCTCTACCAAAAAACTCCAGTACTCCTACAACTTCGCCATCTGAGAGTATTGGGAATGCAAAAGCAGACTTAAGCCCAATCTGCTTGGCGATGTCACCGCGTTTAAACTCCCTGATCTCACGGGACTCGTTCGCAATATCCATAATCCACATGGGCCGCTTGGTTCGCCACACAGCACCTGGCAAGCCTTCACCCTTATGGAACTCCAACTTCTTGGTGACATCGATAAATGCCGTGGCTCCAGCTCCCGGTGCATGCCAAGTCTCAACACACTTTAGTACTGTTTCTTCGCTATCCGCCAACCATACTTGTGCAAAGTAATCTGACACCACCCAGTTCTGTAGCTGACAAATTGCTTGCAAGATCTTGCGAACCACCTGCCGTAATGACATGTTGGTTTGTGAGATGTATTTAATAAGTGTGTACTGAAGTTCCAAGCGACCTTTTAATAGGACGTCCTTAGTAACGTCTTCCTCGGTGCCTATGAAACCAATGAGCTCACCAGAACGCTTCTTGATCGGCGTAATGCGCGATTGTGCAAAGTACTGCTGCCCATTTTTGCGACGGTTTGTAATAACCCCAGAGAACGGCTTCTTCCGAAATTTAATTGTATGCCAAAGCTCCTTATAGAAACTGGCTGGCATTTGCTTACCCCATAGTGCCGGCGTTTGGCCCTGCATCTCGGCGAAGCTAAACCCGGTCATTTTTTCAGCAGCTTTATTGGCAAAGACAATGGTGCCATCTGGATCGGTTAGTATGATGTGATTCGAAGACGTTGCAATTGCACGACGCAGAATGGAGTTACTAAGTGACGATGACTTGTCTATGAGCGAGCTTTGCTCCATTAATTCTATGTCTTCCTGGATCTAATTAATATCTTAGTGCAAGCATAGAATAAACCATAGATATAGTCAAAATTACTCATTTTTGAGCAAGTTTAGGTGAATAGTGTAATAAAAATGTGGTTTTTTGCCATCCATCTAGTCGGCCGCTACAATTTAAACATGAAGAAAAAGATCCTCATCACTGACGATGACGCAGCAATCCAGCGGGTATGTAAAGACGCACTAGAGGATGCCGGCTTTGCGGTAGAATGTGCTAATGATGGCACTGAAGCTATCAGTTGTGTTGAAGCTCTTAAGCCAGATTTAATACTCCTGGACATGCTCATGCCGGACGCATCTGGTTGGGATGTACTCACGTTCTTAAACGACAAAGCCCCCGCCATTCCAGTTATTATCATGAGTAATGTATGGAGCCCGGAGCGTGAAGCTGAAGCACTACACAAAGGTGCGTCTGGCTACATTCAGAAAACCGATATATCTCTAGAAGATGTGGTTAAGCGTATTGAAAGAGAGCTAGTAGAAGCCTAGACTTACAGTTTTTAACGCTGTGTTTAATCCCCCGCAAGTCTCCTTGCGGGGGATTTTGAGTTATTCACCCTCCTTGTCATCCTGGCTTGTTACCTACCACCATCCGGAACGTTACCGTAGTTCGAGGTAAGCAGTAAGCTGAGCCTGCCTCGTGAACTGGTCGACGATCAATCTCATCGCCTGCCAAACTAGTTGCTACTAGCATGGCGATACTCCCGGTGGCAGTCTCACACCGATGATATGGCTCAATACTCGTTCGCTCCTTGAAAAGGTTAAACGGGCCTGCACCCTGCACAGTACAGACTACGATCAGCTCACGATCAGCTGAGAAGTCTTGGTGTTTTGAAACTTGGTCACTCGGCTCAGTGAAGCGCTGAATAGTGACTTCGTTAGGCAGCCAACACTTAAGGCCAGGGAATGATCGTGGAGCACGCATTTTTACTTGCTGCGTTAGCTTCTCGTGCAAAAGGCGAATTGGCTCTGGGAGCACATCTTGACCAAGCCGCAACACACATGACTCGGTATCCACATCGACAGCATCGGTGTGTTTACTGTAGCGAGTTAGATCAAGACCAGCAAGCGCCATGACTACTTCTCGACACAGGTCAATCGAAATACCATCTGGCTCAAAGGCCCAGCCTTGGCGAGCAACATTATTAAGAAGCTCACCAAAGTCAACTTGCGGCAAGAAGATTTCCGTCATGATTCACCTCCTGATCTTGGATGAATTGTGGCAGGCCAGTTTCGCAGCCATCATGCACTTCGTAGTAGCCACTGGTGGCTCGGTCCAGGTAACCAAGCTTAAGCTGACCAGGCTCAAACGGCCGACCACAGACAGGACACAAGCGCACGCGCTGTTCGCCCGGCTCAACACTGCGAGCCGCAAAGTATTCGAGTAACACTATCATGCTTCACCTCCAGGGTGACTAGGGTTGTTAACGTTCTCTCGTGCAATCAAAAAACTGCCCGAGAAGGCAGCTTTAGTTTGGTGTGTTGTTTTTAGAAAACTAAGCCTGGCTTCTCGATCCGTTCGTTGGTGAGAAATAAATAAATGATGACCAGGTAGTAAGTTTGTGAGTAAGTCTCATGACCTTAGTATAAGGCGAGCATAAGCCGAATGCAACCCAAGCCGATTACTTACAAGATTCTGAATTTGGCAGGCAAGCGCGTGTAGCTTATGGTTAGTAAGAATACCAGAGCGATAACGACGGCATCGAGGAAGCTCGCAGACCAGAACTGATCCATAACGGGAAAGCCGATAAAGGGAAAGACGATAATACTGTGTACGGCATAAACAAACAACGATTGCTGGCCAAGTGGGATAAAGAACCAACCGACCCATCGACTAACTGGCGCTTCAAAATGTTTAATCCCATGGTAAGCCACGATGATGCAGACAGCAAACAGCAGTACTCGACCTGGCCCAAGTTTAATAGTGTCAAACGTAGGCTCCACGATGTACTTTATGTCGTCATAAAGCCCATCGACCAACCGCAACACCCAACTGAAGCCAACGCCAATGACCGCCAGCGCACTTAGGGCGCTGAGAATTTGCAATCGTGCTCGCCTACCTAGGCTAGACCACCAGCCCTGTACCGCATCGTTATGATAACCAAGCACCATACCGCTAAAGAACAATAGCTGCCACGAGGTCGCCGAAAAGTATGTTGCAAGTGGGCGAGCAAAGCCTGGCGCGACATAACTAGCCAGCCAGACAAGTCCAGATACAGTCAAGACGCTACGCCAGCGGCCTTTGGCTAACCACTTGAATGCGCCGATGGACACTAGCATGTAGGCCGCGTAGAGCGGCAACATGTCGGCCAAACCAAAACTGTACTGAAACGTCAGGGCTTTTAAGATAGTCTCTAGCCAACCAGCCGTACTTACCCCAAGTGTAACGCGCGGGGTGTAGTCGAAGTACCAGGCCGCAGCGGTGAAGCCAAGCGTTAACGACACACTTACTATATAAAGCATTGTGGCGCGTTGCACCAGCCAGGCGTTCGCTTTATGCACTCGACCCTGACGAATGTCGTTGCCTCGCAACCGCCCCACCAACAACCCGGAGAGAAAGAAGAAACCTTCAGCTGCAGAAACAAGCAGCCGCCCGCCGCCAGTAAACGGCTCGAACAGCGACGGAAAGCTCCCTAGGTGGTTCACGATTATCACGAACAAGAAGTAACCCCGGAGTATATCGAGCGTGAGGTCACGCTTGACCCTAGAATATACTGCCCCGACCGCCTCAGTCATACGCTACGAGTCAGCCTTTTCTCCGTGCGAACGGACCGCTGCCTTGAGCGCCGAACCCGCACGAAAGCGAGGTACTAGCATGTCAGGAATATCGAGAGACTCTTTGGTATTCGGATTAATGCCGCGTCGCCCCTGGCGGGTGGCCGCAAAGAATGTACCAAAGCCTGTCAGGGTTATGGTGCGACCAGCAATAATCTCACTCGTAATGAGATCTTCGAGGCTCGAAAGCAGCTCAGCAGTAGACCGCTTGGTCATACCTGATTTGCGGGCCAGTATCTGCACCACCTCTTTACGACTCATGCCTGATTCTTTTTGGCTCATTTAGCGTACTCCTCTGCTCGCGTTTCGCGAATTACGTTAACTTTGATAGTACCAGGATACTTAAGCGTTGCTTCCACTTTGTTGGCAATGTCACGAGCCATCTTGATGGCACTCAAATCGTCAATCTCGGCCGGAGTAACAAATATACGGATCTCACGACCGGCGCTCATGGCAAACGTTTTCTGAACTCCTGGGAAGGTCCTAGCGAGATTCTCGAGGTCCTTCATACGGTCAACGAAACGCTCCAACGTATCACCGCGTGCACCTGGTCGACCACCGCTCAAGCCATCAACCGCCCGTACAATCATGGCTTCTGGTGTAGTAGCTTCGATGTCATCATGGTGCGCCTCTGCTGCGTGGCAGATTGCTTCATCGAGGCCGTATTTGCGACACATCTCACCCGTGATGTGATGATGATTGCCGTCAACCTCATGCGTGACTGCCTTGCCTAGGTCATGAAGGTAGGCGGCTGCGCGAGCTACCTGTGCGTTGGCACCAATCTCGCTAGCGATCATGGCTGCCAAATGCGCCATTTCAATACTGTGATGCAGTACATTTTGGGAGTAACTGGTGCGATACTTGAGCATACCCATGGTCTTATTGATCTCGGCGGGCAAGCCCAGAACTTTCGCCTCACGAGCGGCGTCCTCACCAGCCTTTTTGATTTCGGCGTCAATTTCCTTCTCGGCCTTGGCGACCACTTCTTCAATTCTGGCTGGGTGGATACGGCCATCACTCACCAACTGCTCAATCGCAACGCGCGCAACTTGGCGCCGAATAGGATCGAAGCTAGAGAGGACTACAACCCCCGGGGTTTCGTCGACCAAGATATCGACGCCAGTGGTACGCTCCAACGCCTGGATATTGCGGCCTTCCTTGCCAATAATCCGCCCTTTCATGTCGTCGTCGGGAATCTTCACGACTGTGATCGTCCGCTCGCCGGAAGCCTCAGTTGCTAAACGCGCCATTGCATCGGCCAGTATCTCACGGGCTTTTTCGTCGGCTGTATGTTTGGCTTCGTCCTGGCGCTTGGCGATGTAGCTTACCATGTCAGCCTTCATATCTTTTTCGGTCATCTGCAATAACTTTTCGCGCGCCTCATCACGGCTGAGCTTGGCAATCTTTTCCAAATTATCTTCTTGGCGCTTGCGGATAGCCTTGAGCTCGTCTTTAATGTCGGCAATGTCAGCTTCACTCCGCTGCAGCGCATCAGTCTTGCGTTCCAGCACCTCAAGTTTACTATCAAGTGATGACTCTCGCTGATGTAGGCGCTGTTCTTGCTCCTCCAGCCGCACTCTACGCGAAGCCTCATCGCGCTTCACTTCTTCTGCCGCCTTCAGTGCGTCTTCTTTGGCTTTAAGCGTAGTCTCTTTGGCTTTCGTCTGCGCTTCTTCTAATATTCGCTTGGCTTTAGCGTCAGCCTTGTCACCCTTTTGTCTGGCTACGAATGTCTTAGCTTCATAACCAATGCCAGTGCCTGCCATCAGCACCACGGTAAGTACAAGTAGTTCCATGATTGAGGTTACCCCAGTTAGCGTTAAGTTCAATAACAAGTGTGTAAGGTAGTCAGTAAAGGCCTGAGTAGTTACTACCTCTATTCATTAAATGCCTTTGTCATCGAGGCGTCAAGTCGCGCCCAGGCAAGCTAGGTAATGTTGGGCGCGCGGTCATAGTCAGGCTGAACAAACTGACCCAGCTGAGCCTTGGCGAGTGCCGACCCGACACCAGAGAGCCAATCAGCGCCAGCCGTCTTAACCACTGGAATACTAAGGCTATAGGCAAGTGCGTTAGCCACCGTAGTACCAATCCTCAAACCAGTAAAGGATCCACTACCGCTAAAAACTACAATGCCATTTAGATCGCTCGGAGCAATGTTCTGCCTGGTTAGTAACTGCGTGATCTCGCCAAGCAGCGTAGCTGCCAGCTGCCGGTCGGCTTGCCAAGCGTGGCGCGCGCACTCCTTGCCCTTCACATCGAGGAGATACAGCTCGGCACGGGGTTGATCAGTGCGAATAGCCAGAATCACTTCATGGCCTCAACAAGTAACTGACTGGTCGGGCCAGTAGCGGTCAAAGTAATGTCACGCTCATTATCAGCCCGCCAGCGTAACTCCACTATCAGCCGATCGGGCCGTAGCGCAGCAACAAACGGCTTCGTCCATTCCACCACCACAATTGCAGCTGGATCAGCCAAATACTCCTCGAGTTCTTGCGCCACGACATCCTCACCCTCAAGACGGTACAGATCAAAATGCTCAAGACTGCCACCACTAGGCAGGTCATAGCTACGTTGAATACTAAAGGTCGGGCTTGTGATTGTCTTGGTAATGCCCAGACCAACAGCGACACCCTTTACCAGCGTAGTCTTGCCGCCACCGAGATCGCCGATGAGCTCAATTAATTGACCAGGCCGAACTCGCTGGCCAAGTCGTTTACCGATTGCCAAACTTTGTTCGGAGCTGGTGGATAATATGTGTAATTTCTGGTCGGTATGCATAGATTCCATACCCTATGGTACCTATACCAAGCGCAATCAGCAACCATGACCACAGTCGAGGGTTTTGTGCCGCCTCAGTAGGGGTGTAACTAGCGGGTGCGGCCGAAGCTGCCTTGGCAATATTACTCGGCTTCTTGGCTTTCTTAGGTTTCTTGGTAGCCTTAATAGCTGACTTCTTCGTAGTTGACTTTTTAACAGATACTTTCTTCTCGGCCGACGCCCCAGCCGCCATCACCAGCGCGCTGGCGTTTGACGCCCCTGGTGTGGGCTCGCTCAACCAAGCCCAGCCGCCGTCACTTACACCCCAGCTCATGCCAGCTTTGGCAGCACCATAATCTGAAGACCGATCAACCTCGTTGCCCAGCGGATCAATTAGCGAGATCTCATCACCATCATTGTTTAAACTCAACTTAGTCGTGGCGCTCTTAAGCACTACAAAGCCGCGTGGCACAATCTCCGTTCGACCGATTCGAAACACGTGGTTTGTTTTGTCCCGCAAGCTCCAGCCCTCCAGCTGGACTGCGTTGTCCCCCTGATTATAGAGCTCTATGAACTCATCCTTGCTGTCACTCAAGGGACTCTGTGGATCCGGCAGTAGTTCGCTAATAATAATGCTGGCCGATTGCTCGGTGTCAACGATGACTGAATCGCTCGTACTATCTTCTTCCTCGTCTAGTGGTGGTGTATTCTCGGTTGGAGAAGTACTGGCGTGAAAGTCGCTAGCATTGTTATCTGTGTCTATAAGCTGAGTTGCTTCGGCGTTGAGCGCGCGAGACAAGCTCTGACCGAGCGCTGGAGCAACCACTGGCTCTCCCTCAGGGCTATCCCCATCTCCCCACGCTAACTGGTCAATCACTATGCCGGCTGCGTCACGCAGGCGCAGGTTGCCGCCCGATTGAGCCATACCACTGCTTATGTGTTTTGAGCCAGTTAGCTCGGTGCTCAGCACAAAGTAGCTACGAGCTGACAGCGTATCATCTTCCCCCAGCGTCGCCCGCCGAGACCATGTCTTGCCAGCTGCTGATTTGTACTCAACCGTCCAGCCGCTTAATAAAACTGCCTCGCTTGAATTATTGTAGAGCTCCACAAACTCTTTGCTCTGGCTCTCAACATGGCCCGTCATGACCTCACTCAGAACAATGTTTGTTGACACTGCTTGAGCAGGTTTAGCCAGTGGACTGGCCACTCCAAAGACCGCCATGACTACTGCAATTACTGTTATCCCTCGTTTCATTCTGCCATTCTAAAAAAGTGTGTTACGAAAGTAAAGCGTAAGTTCTTCCGACGCACAAACTTGCAGCATAAGCACAAAAGTCCTACAATATGAGCTAACAAACATTAGGGGAGACATGAAAGTATTTACTCGTAATAAGCTCACGCAACAACAAGGCTTCACCCTACTGGAACTCCTACTCGTCATTGTAGTGGTCAGCCTACTGGCCTTCGTACTCTACCCTCGCCTCGTGGCCGGACCGATTAACGCTCGCGATGCTGATCGAAAACAAGACATTGCCAAGGTCCAGAACGCCCTAGAGCGTTACTATCAAGAAAATGGTAGCTACCCAGCAAGCCTCAATACCCTCGTGGAGGGCGCTACGCCATACCTTAAACCACCACTCCCAACTGACCCTAAGACAAAAGTGGTCTATCGCTATAGTCCAAGTGGTAATCCAACCAGTGCATACGTACTACAGGCCAACTTAGAGAATCCAAAAGACAAGGACATCAAGAAAGGCACTATTGATACCTACGAGGTCTTAAGCGCTAACTAGCGCCAGAGCGTAAAACCTGGAATAGCTCTGTCGGGCCGATGAATTAGACCAACCTACTTCTCGAGAGGATTGGCAGCAGAATCAACCGTGTGACTATGAGTATGCACAACACTATGGTCGTGAGTTTCGCTCGCCTGCGCTACGCCATCGGTCTCATGGTGCTCTTCTAAATACTCTTTGTGCACCTCAAGAATGTACTGTTCAACTTCGTATGGTCTTGGTAGATAATCAAACCGAAATTTCTCTTGTTGACCAGCGGTTTGCACCGTAATAGTGCCATACTGCAACAGTGTCTGAACTGGGCCAGCAGTCTCAGCGCTGACATCCTGAATTCGACCGAGCGTCAGGGTAGCAACGCTGCGCCGAAAGATTGTTACCTGATCAATGTCGACAATGTGTTCATTGGTAACCAAGATGCGATTATTACGCCAAATCCAAACTGCACCAAACATCAGAAATCCAACAAACAATAATCCGAGTAAACTAATAAGAGCCAGTAATGAGCCGCTGACAGCAGGTAAATAACCCCCTAAGGTGATCTCTGGATTGACGGCGCCGTACGACATGCCAAACAAAGCCACGGCAGACAAGATAACACCGGCTAGCAAGATCGGCAGAACCATGACAATTGATTTATAAAAAACCTGCCTTGTCACCTCTTCTTCTGGTTGACCAGGATACCTACATTGTGCTGCACGCGGATTCATATCCTTAGTCTACCCTAAGCCAACTCGAGATACAAAGGGTTTAGAGAAGCTTAGCCTGTGGCTCTGGTGGAGGCTCGATGCCGAGATGCAGGTAAGCTTTCTCGGTTACCCGTCGACCACGATGCGTGCGCTCCAAGAAACCAATTTGAATCAAGTACGGTTCGTAAACATCTTCGATCGTCAGCGGCTCCTCACCACTAGCCGCGGCAATGGCTGCCACACCGACTGGCCCACCTTTGTAATGACGCATAATAGTTTCAAGTATCCGACGATCACTGCGATCCAAGCCGAACTCGTCGATATCGAGCAGTTTAAGCGTACTTGTGAGCGCTTCGGTATTGATCGAGCCATCACCGTGCACCTGTGCGTAATCGCGTACACGGCGGATCAGTCGATTGGCAATGCGTGGCGTTAGCCGCGAGCGGGTCGCCATAGTGGCCAGCACATCCTCACTCGCTTTAATGTCCATCAACCGCGCGGAACGAGACAAAATACGAGTTATCTCATCTGGCTCATAGTACTCCAAACGATTAATCAGGCCAAATCGGTCGCGTAGAGGACCCGACAAGACACCGAAGCGCGTGGTAGCGCCAATAATAGTGAAGCGCGGCAAATCGAGCCGCAAGCTCTGTGCCGATGGACCCTTGCCGAGCATAATGTCGAGGGCATAATCCTCCATAGCAGGGTAGAGCACTTCTTCTACTGTGCGGGGCAAGCGATGAATCTCGTCAATAAAAAGGATGTCACCCTCGGCCATGTTCGTCAGGATTGATGCTAAGTCCCCAGCTCGCTCTATAGCTGGCCCACTGGTTACCTTAACCGACTTACCCATCTCATTGGCAATCACATGGGCTAGCGTGGTCTTACCGAGCCCAGGTGGACCATAGAGCAACACGTGATCCAGCGCCTCACCGCGCTTGAGTGAAGCGGCGATGGCAAGCCCGAGGCTCGATTTAATCTGCTCCTGGCCAACGTATTCGCTAAACTTACTCGGTCGCAGCTTCTCCTCGAACAATTGCTCCTCCGGCTCCAGGGCCTCCTCGCGCGGATCTTGAACTGGATCATTGCGCTCAATCATTGCTTGAGCCCCTGTAGTGCGGCCTTTACCTTGTCCGCTGTCGGCATGTCCGGCGCAAACCCTCGCAATGCATCACTGGCTTGCTGCGCTGAGTAACCCAAGCTCACCAGCGCTTGGTGGGCAGGATCCTCAGTTGGCATGGCCGAGCTTCCAGTGAGGTCAACCTTGCCTTTGAGTTCCAACACTATCCGCTGAGCCGTCTTAGCCCCAATGCCACTCACCGTCGAAAAGATTGCCACGTTACCCTGACGAATGGCATCAATCAGCCGCTCTGTATCATTGCTGGCTAAGATCGCCATAGCGACCTTTGGCCCTACGCCGTTGACGCTTATGAGACGACCATACAGCTGGCGCTGACCAGGCTCCAGAAAGCCAAATAAGGTATAGCTGTCCTCCTTAATGTTCTCAGCGATCAAAAGCGTTGCTTCCTCACCTTCTACGAGTTGCGCCATGGTCTGTGGCGTCACGCTCACTCCGTAGCCCACGCCGCCCACATCGAGCACAACCTGCTCTATGTCTTTTTGCGCCACCCTGCCTCGTAATAATGCGATCATATACCGATTATATCAGATTACAGTCGGCTTGAGTGTCGCGCCATGACAGATTGCAATTGCTAAAGCGTCAGCCGCATCGTCTGGTTTGGGAATCTCTTTGAGTCCTAGAATCGTCTTGACCATCTGTTGCACCTGGCCTTTAGTGGCTTTACCATAACCGGTAACCGACTGCTTCACCTGCAACGGCGTATACTCCGCTAAGCTCAAGCCATGCTGCTCGCCCACCAGCATCACCACGCCACGCGCCTGCCCGACTGAAATGCCCGTGGTGATGTTATTGGTAAAGAACAGCTGCTCAATCGCAATAGACTCAGGTCTGTGGTGCTCCACGAGCTCGCTGAGGTCATCATAAATCGTCTTGAGCCTAAGCGGCATAGCATGGTCGGGCGGCGTACTAATCACGCCATAGTCCACCACGCTGCGCTGCTGGCCTACGATGTCGATAACAGCAAAGCCAGTTGTGGCTGTGCCGGGGTCTACTCCTAGTATTCTCATGTACTCATTGTAGCAGGTGTATAATATAGTCTATGGCAGACCCTAATATTACTAAGCTTGTCCTCAAGAGCTACCTAGCGGCTATTCGCAACAGTGTTGGCGCTAATACCTGGCGCAACTTCTACGCGGTAGATAACGGCATTGAGCGTGATGTGCTCAACGACGGCGACGTATCATGCGCCTATTTTGTAAGCTCCATCACGACCATGTTTGGACTAAGCAAATCGATCCATATGACCGTAGCCAGCACGCTTAAGGATCTCGAAGAAAGTGGTTGGGTGGAGATAGCTAAGCCCCGCGAAGGCGCTATACTGCTCTGGGAGCCGCAGGATTTTGGCGCGGAAGGCAGCTTTACCCACATTGGCTTTTACGTTGGTAACGAAAAGGCAGTCAGCACTAGCCTACGCACGCACTCGCCCACAGAATACGACTGGCTGTTTCGCGACTTTCCGCCTACAGGCAAGACCGCGCGCCAAGTCGAGAGGATCTTCTGGAACGAGAAGCTAACCTAGCTTCTCCATAATTTCGTCAGGGATGTCGTAGTTAGCCGAGACTTCGATCACATCATCGTAGTCTTCGAGCATATCGATCATCTTCATGAGGCTACTGGCCTTCTTTTCATCATCGACGCGAATAGTTTGGCTGGCGATCTTCTCCACCTCGGCACTCTCAACGTTGTCTTGCCCCAAAGCCTCACGCATCTTCTCTACGTCGTTAGGCGCCGTGTATACAATCAACTGCTCACCACTGTCGTCAATGTCGGTGGCTCCAGCATCGATTGCAGCCAGCTCCATTTCTTCCTTATCAGCGTTCGCCCTGCATACCAGCACGCCCTTTTGCTCAAACAAGTAACTTACAGAACCAGGCGCCCCCAAGTTGCCGCCGTATTTAGCAAAGGCTGACTTTACCTCCGGACCAGTGCGGTTGCGGTTGTCGGTCAGCGCACTCACCATCACGGCCACGCCGCTTGGGCCGTACCCTTCATACATTAGCTCCTCGAGCGCTGCACCACCGGCGGTGCCCGCACCGCGAGCAATGGCGCGATCAATGTTGCCCGCTGGCATGTTGGCCGCCTTGGCCTTTTGGATGGCCAAACGCAACTTAAAGTTCATGTCGGCATCGGCGCCGTCTTTGGCCGCCACGGCGATCTCGGCCGCAAGCTTGGTGAAGATCTTGCCGCGCTTTGCATCGGCTGCACCTTTTTTATGCTTAATGGAATGCCATTTGCTATGTCCACTCATCGTGTGTTGTGCTCCTTCATACCTGTAATTATAGCATTGGCAGTAGCTGAGCCCAAACCGCGCCGGCGGGCAAACATCCCGAGTAAACAAAGGAGGCCGTAGAAGATCAGGACGGCGGCTATGTGCGGGGCAGCACCCTGTATACTAGCTCGTGGTATTCCTCCCAAATATCTCATTACGTCAAGTAATGCCGCCACAAACCAAGCGATTGGCCAGGACAATGCAAACGCGCTAGCCGGCAACAGCATCCCCGCAACTCCGACCACAAAACCTAGAAACATAAGTAAGGGCACCAAGGGTAGCACGAGTACGTTAGCTAGTGGCGCTACAACCGATAAGCTGCCAAACGTGAATGCAATAAGCGGCATAGTTGCCAGCTGCGCCGCAATTGATACTGCAGCGATCTCCCCGATTACACCAAAGCGTTTTGGAAGAAACGTTTGCACTGCCGGTGTAAGCAAAACGATGCCACCAAGTGCTAAGAAGGATAATTGCCAACCTAAGTCAGTGATGTAGCCGGGGTTCCAGCCAAGCGTCACAATAATGCCGAGCGCCAAGCAGGTCAGAACGTCGAGCTTCCGTCCATAGTAGGTGGCGAGCAAAAAGAGCGTGGACATAATGCCCGCCCGCACAATTGAGGCCGAGGCACCAGTCAGCACCACAAAGCCAACAATCAACCAAAGTGTAGCCATCAATCCCGCCCACTGCCAGCGCTTACCCAGTAAGCGCTGTACC
>JAYRIB010000034.1:0-10696 GCA_041907025.1 Candidatus Saccharimonadia bacterium
AAGTCAGCTTTGTGAGCCCCGATGAAGTAAGTAGAGTGGTTGATACTACGGGTAAGCTTGTGAACCAACAGGACATTACTCCAATGGGCTTGGCTAATCTCGGCCTCGACATTGTAGGGAGCGAGAACTTGAGCGAGAGCATTATACAGCGCCTTAGCCGCACGCTGAGCTTATAACCAGCTTCACCCATAACGTTTTACGTAGTTTTGCGCTATAATAGCTCTTATGGATGAAGCCGAAATTATTTACCTCGAAGTCGATGCGGAGATCACCGAAGCGATCGACAAACTAAAACATACTAAGAGTGATGCGGTAAAACTGGTAGTGCCAGCACGTTCGAGCCTCCTTCAGAGCGCCGTGAATCTTAAGCTGCTCAAAAAAGCTGCCAAAGATCATGGCAAGGAGATGGCGATTGTCACCAATGACAAGACTGCCAAGTACTTGGCGGGTGGCGTGGGCTTGGCTGTAGCCTCTAGCCTGAAGGCAGAGCCAAAGGTCCCTGAAGCTATTAAGGAAGAGCTCAGCCCCGATATTATTGAACCAGAGCCAGACGAGGGCAAGCCGACCAAGAGCGGAGATAGCTCGAGTAAGGTAGCCACATCGGGTTCCAAGGACAAAGAGAGCAAAACGAAGTCTAGCGAGGTAGCTGAGACTGCGATGATATCAAAGCGGGCAATTGGTGATGATCAAGAGCTTGGCGAAGCTGAAATGGGTGCCGAGGAACTAGCTCAGAAAAAGGCCAAGGCCAAGGTGCCGAACTACAGTGCCTTCCAAAAGAAGCTGCTTGCAGGGGCGAGCGTATTGGTGGCTGTGCTTGTGGCGGCTGGGCTTTTTATAACCCTGTCCACAGCTAAGCTGACGATCATTGCTCGAGCTGACAAGCTGGCAATTAACTCACCCTTCGTGCTCGATGCCGCTAGCACGCAGAGCGACCCAAGCTCACTCACCTATGCCGGTCAAAAGGCGACCCTACAAAAGGACCTCACTCAAAACTTTAATGCTACGGGCAAGAAGGATGTGGGTACCAAGGCAACCGGCAACGTTACCATTTCTAACTGTTCAAACTCCGATAGCTTTACCATACCTGCGGGCACCGTGTTGTCATCCCAGGGTAAGAACTTTGCCCTGAATGCCGAAGCAGCCGTACCCGGAGCAAAGTTCTCTGGAGGCAATTGCAGTAAGGCAGGTACGGTCGGTGGAGCCATTACCGCTACTGCTAACGGGGACGCGTACAATCTTGGTAGTACCACATTTGCTATCGCTGGCTTCGATGCGAAGGTTACGGCCTCTGGTTCGACAGCGGGCGGTACATCAAAGACCGTTACTGTAGTAACGCAGGCTGACGTTGACGGTGCTAGGCAGCAGGCAGTAGATGCGGCAGCTAATGCTTCGAAGGATGAATTGCTTGCCAAAGTAGATAAACAGGACGTCGTGTTTGAAGACACACTGGCTACTGCGATTACCTCAGTGAGCTCAAGTGCTCCAGTGGATAGCGAAGCCGCTAATGGTACGGTGACAGTCAAGGCAACTTACTCGGTGTTTGCTGCGACCAAAGATACCATGCACTCACTGCTCGACACCTTGGCCAAAGATGCCATGCCAAAAGGCGATCAGCAGCTCTACCAAAATGGTATTGATGATGCTAAGTACAGCCTGGTTAAGGCCGTTAGCGATACGCGCGTGCAGCTTAACGTGGTTACTAGTGCCTACTATGGTCAGAAGATTGATAAGCAGCAAATCGCCAAAGATACAGCTGGCAAATCCAAGAAGAGCGTGACGTCGATAGTCCAACAGGACAATCCCAGTGTAGAAAAAACCCTGGTAGAGAGTAGTCCGTCGCTCGTGCCAAACATGCCGATGCTCAGTAGTCGTATTACCGTTATTATCAAGGTGAGTACCGACTAGTGCCTTTGGCTACTGGTAATGGCTGTATCCTCGGCTTTGACTATGGCTCTAAGCGCATCGGGGTAGCCCGCGCCGATACGCAGTCACGCCAAGCTCGCCCACTCACTACCCTCGATGCTACTCAGGACCTATGGGCGCAAGTCAGCCACGTCATCCGGCAGCATCAGCCAGGTTTGATTGTGGTCGGTTGGCCGCGGGGACTCGATGGTCAGCATACCCAGCAAACACACGCTACCGAGGCGTTTGCCCAGGAGCTTGAAGTTCGCTATGGCCTTAAGGTAGTATTGCAAGACGAGGCACTGAGTAGCGAAGAAGCGCAGCGACGGATTGACCCAAAGCTAACGATTCGTAAGCAACGCGAAGTCATTGACGCCATTGCTGCTCAAGTTATTTTAGAAGGGTATCTCCATGAAGCAAAATAAACAGATTCTCCTTGGCGCGCTTGCTGCATTTGTGGCGGTCATAGTTGTGGTAGCAGGTTTGTGGGTGTACTCGGTTTACGTACCAGTAAATTCTCAAGCTCGTTCGACCACCATGGTCGTGGTCAAGCCAGGATCATCAATGAACGAAATCGCCCAGACATTGCGACAAAAGAACTTGGTGTCGTCAGCCTTTATCTTTACTATCTACGCTCGGTTGAGCGGGAAGGGCGAGCGCCTTATACCTGGCACGTACGCCCTGAAGGGCAGCATGAATATGCCTGAGATTATTACGTACCTTGCGAGCGGCAAGGTAGCTGCCCGGAAGGTTGTGATCCCAGAAGGCTACAGCGTTGCCAAGATCGCTCAGCTTTGGAGTAAGCTCGGCTTTGGTAGTACCGCAGAATTCACTACAGCGGCACAGCGTCAGTATGATTATGCATTCTTGCCAGCACCAAGCGCCGCCGTGCCCTATCAGGTCGAGGGCTATTTATTCCCCGCAACATATCAAGTTGCTCTAAACGCCACTCCAGAGGGTTTTATTCGCCAAATGCTGACGGCCTTCCAACAGCAAGCACTGCCAAAGCTCACAGCTGGCGTGGATGGACAAGGGCAGCTAAAAACTACCCAAGATGTGGTTACGCTGGCTTCACTCGTGGAGCTAGAGGCAAATGATGCCGAAAACCGTGCCAAGGTGGCAGGGGTGTTTCTGAATCGCTTAGCACGGGGTATGGCCCTAGAGAGTGACGTGACCGTGATTTACGCCACTGGCAACGTCGACATAACAGCGGCTGACTTACGCAGTGCCTCGCCCTACAACACGCGACTCAAGAAGGGTATGCCGCCAGGCCCAATTTGTAGCCCCGGCATAGTGGCTATCGATGCCGTCTTAAACCCTACGAAAACTGATTATATATTCTTCCTGGCAGGCAACGACGGACAGGTGTATTACGCTAAAACCCTCTTAGAACACAACCAAAATATTGCTCGCTACCTGAAATAGCCCGTTTTCGCTTACATAGAAGCAAGAACGAGCGGTTGACGCTCTTCTGTGAGCATGCTAGACTTACCTAGTAACTTTGCTAAGCATATCAGCTATGAGATAGCTAACAGCAAACGCGCCTGCACCAGTTTGTCAGATAAGGAGTTTTAACGAAACAACGGTCGAACCCTCTGGTCCTGGAATTACCCAGGAGAAAGACAAACCGCAGTATTGACGCAGTACTTTTCAGATGTCCGAATGCGTTAGAGGAGATGCTTTATTAGTAGAAAAGCACTTGGCCTCACCCTTAGAGTGCGTCACGAATCGTTCGTTGGCGTGGGAGGTAGCCAGACTTTTTCGAAAATAAAAAATCAGCATACTGTCGCCGACAAGGCCCCAGGAGTGCAAAATAAAACTCGAATATTGCAGGCCCACACAGGTCTAACTCAAAAAATTCAACTAGATGCTCTCAAGCAAAAGAGTGGCCAACACAAAGCTGGTTTCGCTCGGTTTGGGGTACACTTTGCATTGCTTGGTGTCCTCGGTGTATTTGTCGTGGCCGGTAAGTATACACCAACGTTTGCTCAAATGGGCGGGAGTGGTGCTGCGGAGTCGACCACCGACCAGACCTCCGAGCTAGCGGCGGGTGCCGTGGTGGCTACGGCTACTAATAGCGTGATTAAGGCCGACGTGGCTGAGATTGCTAATACAGCGAGCTCACAGGTATATTTGGCAACAGCTGGCGATGGCTTCTTGGCTAAAAAGCAGCCTATGCAGGCTGCCGTACAAACCCGCGAAGTCACCACCTACGCGGTTAAGAGCGGCGATACTCTTTGGAGTATCTCGGCTCAGTTTAACGTTACGACTGACACCATTAAGTGGGCAAATGATTTAAACGATGATAGTGTGCTCAAGCCTGGTGCGCAGCTCACCATCTTGCCCGTTAACGGCATACTCTATACAGTACGCGGCGGAGATAGCCTCACGGCTCTGGCCACAAGATACCAAGCGAACGCGAGTATTATTGATAGCTTCAACGATTTGCAAGGCGCCGCTCCGGCCGAAGGCGCAAAACTGATTATCCCAGATGGCGTTATGCCGCAGGTTGCAATAGCTGGCGCACCCTCGCAAGCTCGTCCAGCCGCTTCGCCGGCTGCCGTTGCTGCAAGCACGCCGTTCTCGTACCGAGGGAGTGGTAGCGGCTACACACCAGGCCAGTGTACGTGGTACGTAGCTTCACGCCGCGCCGTACCAGGCAGCTGGGGTAATGCCATTAGCTGGTACTACAACGCTCAAGCCAGTGGCTATGCAGTGGGTGCCATACCGCGCGCTGGTGCAATCGGCTGGGAGCGTAGCAACCACGTAGTATTTGTCGACTCGGTCAACCCAGATGGTTCAGTTAATATTTCGGAAATGAACTTTAACTATCGAGCAGGTGTATTGCACCGTCGCACAACACCAGCCAGCCAGTTCCTCTACATCTACTAGTGCCTTCAGGCTAGTCTAAGGCCTCTAAACACCTCGCCGTTCACGGTGGGGTGTTTAGTTTTAAGGTACAATAGTATCATGACGATTCTTGATGATTTAAACGATGCCCAGCGGCAGGCCGCGACGACGATCGATGGCCCTGTGCTTATGCTGGCGGGGGCTGGTAGTGGTAAAACCAAAACCCTCGCGCACCGCATCGCCTACCTACTAATTGAGAAAAAGGTGCTACCAACCGACATTTTGGCCGTAACGTTTACCAACAAAGCCGCTAGTGAAATGCGTGAACGGGTTGCCAAACTCATGGGCATGAAGGCTGACTCGTGGAGCTTCTTGCCCTTTCTGGGAACCTTTCACGGAATTGCGAACAGGATTCTGCGCCGCGAGGCTGAGCTGATTGGCTATCCGAGTAACTTCTTGATTTATGACACGGCCGATAGCCAGGCGGTGATCAAGCAGATTTTGCGCGCCCGACACCTTGACGAAAAAATGTATTCACCAGGCTTGATGCTTAACTTGATCTCCTCGGCTAAGAATGAGCTTCTGACACCAGCCCAGTACAAGGACTTAGCGGCTGGTAAAATGCAGGAAATGGCCGCCGAGGTGTACCCAGCTTACCAAAAGGCCCTGCGTGACGCCGGGGCGATGGACTTTGATGACATGATTATGCAGTTTGTGCGTTTACTGCGAGACAACCCCGAGACGCTAAGTAAGTATCAACAGCAGTTCAAGTACATTATGGTCGATGAGTATCAAGACACTAACCATGCCCAATACCAACTCATCCGCATGCTGGCCGCGGCGCACCACAACATCTGCGTAGTGGGGGATGATTGGCAGAGTATTTATTCGTGGCGCGGCGCCAACTACGAGAACATTCTAAATTTCGAAAAGGATTACCCCGAATCACAAGTGGTTAAATTGGAGCAAAACTATCGCTCGACCCAGACCATCCTAGACGCGGCTCATAGCGTGATTACCAAGAATACCTCGCGCAGTGATAAGAAACTGTGGACGGAACTAGGACTAGGTGCCAAGATCGTGTGCGAAACAGTTGGCGACGAGCAGCAGGAGGGTCGTTTTGTGGTCGAGACCATTGAGCGGGCTAAGACTCAGAACCCTGGGCTTAGCCTCGGCGACTTCGCCGTTCTCTATCGCACCAATGCGCAATCGCGCAGTCTGGAAGAATCTTTCTTGCGCTACAATATACCCTACCAAATCATTGGCGGCGTGCGCTTCTATGAGCGTAAAGAGATTAAAGACATGCTGGCGTATCTGCGATTTTTATACCAGCCAGGGGATCTGGTGAGCTTGACGCGGATTATCAATTTGCCGCCACGCGGCCTGGGCGATACCAGTCTTAACAAGTTCTTCAGTTATGTTCGGAGTGAGGGCGTGACAGCACTGGAGGTGCTCAAAGACCCTAACCAAGTGCCAGGACTAACGCCACGAGCAGCCCGCAGTTTTGAGCAATTTGGCGTGTTGATTGAGGGTTTGCGCGCGGATGTAGGTCGGTTGAGCTTGAGCGATCTGATTGAAGCCACGCTGCGTCGCAGTGGCTATCAGGATTGGTTAAGTGATGGTAGCGCGATTGCCGAGGATCGGCTTGAGAATCTCAAGGAGTTTGTTGGTGTGGCTAAGTCATATGACTATGTTGGCCTGGAGGACTTTTTGACCGAGATTGCACTCATCGCCGACGTTGATCAGTATAAGAAAGGCAGCGAGTCGGTTACGCTCATGACGTTGCATGCTGCTAAGGGGCTGGAATTTGATACCGTTTTTATGGTCGGTATGGAGGAAGGGGTGTTTCCGCATTCCCGTACCTTCTTTGAGCCGTCGGAGCTCGAAGAAGAGCGTCGGCTCTGCTATGTTGGTATGACGCGAGCCAAGCAGCAGCTCTACATGATTAGTGCGATGAGCCGAATGCTCTATGGTGCTAGTCAGCACAATGCGCCCTCGCGGTTCTTGAGCGACATACCGAGTAACTTAGTAACTATTACCAAGCCTGTCGCTCACCACGTTCCGTCGGTGCTCTCGAGCTTTATGCAACAAGCCCCCAGTTCTAGACCAACCCAGCCAGAAATTAAGCTGGTAGCTGGTGAAGAGGTAATCCACCCAACGTTTGGCAAAGGCGTGGTCGCAAGCCGCGATGGTCACGAGGCGGTGGTGATGTTTGAGTCGGCTGGCCGCAAGACGCTCAACCTAGAATACGCACCCTTGCGCAAGGCCTAGCCCAGATCTTGTAGCCACACAACTAAGCTGGTATAATGTCAATAATATGTTTACCGATAATGTAACAATCAAGGTCGTCGCTGGTAAGGGCGGCAACGGCAAGCTGAGCTTTCGCTCGCGCCACGGACAGGCCAAGGGTGGCCCGGACGGTGGCGATGGGGGCAATGGCGGTAACGTTGTGCTACGAGCGGATAATAATAACTCAACGCTGTCGAAGTTCCGCTCAGCGAAGTTGTGGCAGGCTGACGCGGGCGTAAATGGTGGCTCCAACGATCGTCGTGGTGCCAACGCCGAGGACATGGTGCTAACCGTTTTGCCTGGCACAAGTGTGTACTCCGAAGGTGTGCTTATTGCCGACCTCGTACATCATGGCGATGAGGCTGTGGTGGCCAAAGGCGGCCGGGGTGGTTTTGGCAATGCTCACTTCACGTCGTCGACTCGCCAAGCCCCCAAGATTGCCGAATTCGGTGAGCTGGGTGAAGAAAAAGAACTGCACTTAGAACTTAAGCTGGTGGCAGATGTTGGTTTGGTAGGCCTACCAAACGCGGGTAAATCAACCTTGCTCAGTGTGATCTCTAATGCTCGTCCCCAGATTGCCGACTACCCCTTTACGACCCTCACGCCCAACCTCGGTGTGGTGGATATGGATAACCAAACATTCTTAGTTGCTGACATTCCGGGGCTGATCGAGGGCGCTGCTGAAGGCAAAGGCTTGGGCGATGAGTTCTTGCGCCACATTGAGCGTACCAAGGTGCTCATCCATATGATCGACGCCCTCGAAGGGGATGAGAGTATAGCCTACAAGACTATCCAGGGTGAGCTAGGCAGCTATCGAGTTGACTTAACAAAGCTGCCGCAGATTATTGTGCTCAATAAAGTTGATGGCTTAAGTGAGGCTGAAGTGAAGGCTAAACGCTCGAAACTTGCTAAAGTTGCTAAGGTGAAGGTCGGCGACATCTTTACTATTTCCGCTGTAGCTAAGCGTGGGCTCGATGCGCTGTTGCGCCACGTGCTCGAGGTTGTGGCAAGCAGCAAGGCGCAGGCCAAAGAAGAGAGTGAGGTTGAGGTGGAAGTACCCATGCCCGTCATTACCTTGGCTGATACCAGTGAGTTCTGGAAGGTCGAGAAGGACAGCGATGGTGTGTTCGAGGTGACTGGCGCGTCGCTAGAGGGCTTTGCTCGACGCAGTAACTTTACACAGTGGCAGTCTAAAGAACGGGTGCTCGACATTCTTAAGCGTCGCGGTGTGCTACGCGAGATCCGCAGGCAGGGCGGCGTAGAGGGCGCAACCATTCGCATCGCCGGGAAGACCTTGCAGTGGTAAGAATTAGCTACGAGGTAGCTGACACGCTTGTGGTTGCCGACACTCAGCCCGACCTCTTTTCCCCTAAGGGACTAGATATGGGCTCACAATTACTCTTGGAGACGGTGGCTAAGCTTAAGTATAAGAAGGTACTCGACTGGGGTTGTGGCTGGGGTGCCATCGCCCTATGGATTGCCAAACATTCGCCGCACGTAAAAGTCACAGCCCTCGATAGCGACATCGCCGCTGTAGCAGCAACCCAGGCAAACGCCAAGGCCGAGAAGCTGGCAAACCTAGAGGTAGTAGCCAGTCACGGCTACGCTCAGTTGGAAGACGGTATTAAGTATAATCTGATCTGCTCGAACCCACCGACTCATCGCGGTCGGGAAGTGGTAGAGACTATGATCGCGCAGTCATTCGATCGGCTCGAGGATGAAGGCAAGCTCCTACTTGTGGTCGAAGCGCGCATTAAGCCCTGGGTGGCTCGGGAGATGACTAAGGTGTTTGGCAACTACAAAATCCTCAAGCGCGGACCGAAGAACGTCGTGCTAATGTCTACCCGGCAGTAAGCCTGTGCTATAATTCTCTTATGGTAAACGTAAAAAAAGCCGACGACTTCTTTAAGAAGGAAATTGAAACTGCCGAGGTGGAGACGAGCGCCCATTACACCTATCGTGATGGCTTTAGGTTGGGACTCGGTTTTTTTGTGGGCTTTCTGCTGGGCTCGGTTATTCTCACGGTGCTCGTCATGGTGCTGGGTAGCTTCTTGCAGTAAGTATGAAGAGGCTTCTTATTACTGGTGTGAGTAGAGGAATAGGCCGACAGCTTGCGATTCATTTCTCATCACTGGGCTTTCATGTTCTTGGGGTGTATAAATCGAGCGTTAATTATACCGAAGAAGACCAGGAGGCAAATGTCCTTGCAGAAAAGCTCGGAGACTCTCTTACTTTGGCCCCCTGTGATCTAGCTGATCGCGTTTCTGTGGATTCACTCATTGCTCGGTTAGGAAGCGGTCAGCTGGCTGGCATCATAAATAATGCTGCAGAATACATACCCAAGGACTGGAATAATCTAGACTTTACTGACTGGGATAGGTCGGTAGCAGTGAACATGACAGCCCCACTATACCTAGTCAATAAGCTTCAAGGCAGTCTTGCCCCTGGCTCCGCAGTTGTTAACATCGCTAGTTCAGATGCGTGGTTCGCAGGATACGATGACATAGCGTACTCGGCGACCAAAGCAGGCCTGATTAGCATTACTAAGACATTGGGTGCAATTCTGGGGGAAAACGGCGTGCGAGTGAATGCCATTGCTCCTGGCTGGGTTGATACTGCGATGGCAGAGTCTGCGGGAGTTGATGAAGCTGCGCACTACAAGACTCCGTTAGGACGGAATGCAACAACGCAGGAGATTGCAGACGTAGCTGACTACCTGTTATCAGACAGGGCATCGTTTATTACTGGCGCAACCATCTCTGTCGATGGAGGGTACAGTGTGGTCGACGAAGTTTTAAAGAGAGAGGCTGGCAAATAATAGATTGATTTTACCCCTGATTTCAGGCATAATACGTGCTTAGTTATGGGGACGAGGCTCGGTTGGCCGGACAGTTGCTTTGCAACTTCAAAAGTAGAATAGACGCCAGCGCGAGTATACGAGAACGTAACATGCAAACAATTTAGTATAAGGTTGTAATTATGGGGCTGTAGCTCAGTTGGTAGAGCGCTTGCATGGCATGCAAGAGGTCCGCGGTTCGAACCCGCGTAGCTCCACCAGACATTATTCCTCACAATAAAACAAGGAGAGTATTTTGGAGAAGATCAAGAGATCTGGACTTAAGGCAAAAGAAAAGGCTCGTAGCGGGGCGTTAAAAACTACTTCAGTAGCTCGAAGTCAGGCCGGTGGCTTTGCAACCTTTATACGCGAGCAAGGGGTAGTTGGACTTGCAGTCGGTTTTATACTTGGTGCTGCGGTTGCCAAGGTTGTGACATCGCTGGTTAATGACATTATCAACCCAATCATTGGTGGACTGCTCGGTCAGTCTGGTGGCCTTAAGTTGGCAACCTTCAAGGTTGGCTCGGCGACTGTCGCCTGGGGTAGCTTTGTCGGCACTATGATTGACTTCATAATTATCGCTGCGGTTGTGTATTTGGGTGTGAAGATTCTGCACCTAGATCGCCTAGATGTAAAATCAGATAAGCCGCCATTGGCCAAGGTTCCTGCTATCAACGCCAAGCTCGGCCGATAGCTTGCGAACTCTTCACCCTTCTGTTGTGCTAAAATAGCTTCTAAGACCTATGAAGCAAACAGCAAAAAAACTCATTACCAAGCGACTTACACGCAAGCTGCGCATGTTGCTAGACAAACATAAAC
>JAYRIB010000035.1:0-5412 GCA_041907025.1 Candidatus Saccharimonadia bacterium
AGAACAAGCTCCCGATTCATCCTGCCACTGCCGCCACCGTGCATACCAGGGTCTGACATGGGGTCCCCTTTCTAAGGGATGGTTGGTTTCTGAACATTTCAAGGCGTCCAAATTGAGGCTGAACTTCAGCCTGCAAAAGACGATTTATTCTACTACAATATGTGGTAGAAATCAAGAGTATATTAGTGCTTATGTACAAATAGAAGAGGCCCCGCTGGCCTATGACGTTCCTTGAAACGTTTAAGGGCCTGCGGAGCCGTAGATTGCACAGATGTTTGCCACTTGGGCATGTGCTTGTGCCCCGTGGGCCTGGTGGGAGAGCGGGCTGGAGAGCCCAGTCGCACCACCAGGCCAGCTTGGGGCCGTGGTGATTACCTCTTCTTCACTTTCTAATCACCCGGCGGGATGATGTTGTTTGACTGATGCCGTTTTCCTGAAGGATTGGCCGAGACCCCAGAAGCCGGAGCTCCGGAGGTGCCAGTTACCCTAATGCCGCTTGAGGGGCGTGCATGACGGAGTCAGACCGAAGAGGAACCTAGTCGAGATCATAATCTTAAATGCCGGTCTTGTCAATACTACGGAGGGCCTCAATTTGCTATAATGCAGGTATGGACATTGATGAATTTCAAAAGCATGCACTGAAAAGTGTGGCGATAACCAATAAGGACATTGCTGCGCTCGCCCACCGTACACTAGGGCTCAATGGCGAAGCAGGGATATTGTCTAACCAAATTAAGAAGATAATCCGCGACAAAGGCGGAAAAGCTGACGAGCATGACTTGGAAGTTATACGTAAGCGCCTGGGTGATGTGCTCTACTACACAGCAGTACTGGCCGAATACTTCGAACTCTCATTATCGGATGTCGCGAAGAATAACATGAACCAGTCCACAAAGTTTAAAGAAGAACGCGCAAAAAGCTAGACCACAACGCTCAGCCAAACTGTGCATTCATTCTTGATCAGGGTATAATAACTATAATATGGCACCCGATAATTATCCTCACCCATCACCCAAAGAGACTCCGGCAATAGAGTCGTCCACCGACAAGGAATTACCGCGGTTCTTGCTAGCTGTCCAGCGCTACGAACAGTTTTTGGAAACTAAGGCAAAGGAGCTCGGCAGCCTTGACGCCAATGCGCGAGCAGGACGAATAAATGAACTTATGGCGGCATGCAGCGGAATTAGTCGAGCGGCCCAAGACTACGACTTTGCTATCAGCTCCCCTAGCCTTGCAGGCACATCTGCAGAGGCTATTGCTGGCCAAAGCTTAGCCTCTAAACTTGCCGAACCAGGTGTGCCACCCGAAGTAAAAGCTATGTATGAAGAGCTGTACGGCGATGATTTGCGCAAACACTTAAGTACAGAGTAAGTAGGAACAATTTTGCTAGGTCTTATTTGCTCGATCACGGCCATGATTTATTGCTATAGCTCAACTAAGCGTCTCTTTACAAGGTTAACTTACTGTTTTCGCAGAATCTTCTCCATAACTTTCCCCTGCGCCAATTCGTCAATGAGCTTGTCAAGATATCGTATTTCGCACATGGTCGGCTCTTTGATTTCCTCTACTCGAACCCCGCATACAACCCCTTTGATCTGAGAACGAGCAGGGTTCATTTGAGGAGCATGTGCAAAGAAAGTCTCGAAATCTGTTTCTTTATCGAGCTGAGCCTTTAATCCCTCCTGGCTATAACCCGTGAGCCAGCTAATTATGTCATCGACTTCTGTCTTCGTGCGGCCTTTTCTCTCTGCTTTAGCAACATAGTGAGGATAGACGCTCGCAAAGCTTGTAGTATAGATTCGGTGCTTATCCATAATATTCACATTTTAGCACGAACCTCCCTGACCTTAACCCCTCAGTCAAAAGGTACTTCAACTAAAACACTAGAACAACTGCGTACTGCCATATTTAGAAAGGGCCCGTGATGATGGACTAAATCGCCTTACCCTGTGAGCTGGCACATCTTTAGTTAAACGGATTGATATTCTCGACCGCCGAGCCTGCCTGATCAATCACGTCCGTAGCCGACTCCGTTAGCTGCGCTGGGTCTAAAACCTCACCAACGCTCTCCACACCACCCTGCAAGGCCTCGCCTGCTCCAGCTGAGGCCTCTGAAATAAAGTCAAACAATCCCATATATCTCCTTTCGTTAATCTACTAAGAAACAACCCCGCAAGTATTGTCCTAAGCCCACCTGAATGACGCCTTAAACGATTGAAGACTCATGCTGCTTATGTAATGATAGAAAGTATGATCCAATCAGCCCTCAACTTACTTGAGACTACGGCCACGACACTGCCGCTACCAGCTTTCGTACTGCTTGGCTCACTGGTCGAAGAAATCATCTCCTTCATCCCCTCCCCCTTTGTTTTAACGCTCGCCGGCTCACTGGCTGCAGCACAGAACTCAGGCTTCATCTACTTGGTCTTACTGGCGTTTATAGCGGCAATAGCCAAAACGGCTGGCAGCTACGTGTTCTACTTACTCGCCGACAAAATGGAAGACCTGCTTACGAGCAAATTCGGACGAGTCTTTGGTCTGAGTCACAAGAGTATCGAGTCGATCGGTAAAAAGCTCGAAAAGAGCTCACGCGATGAAGTAGCCATCTTTCTGTTGCGGGCCACACCACTGATACCTTCAGCACCTGTCTCGATTGTGGCGGGGATAGTGAAGCTCGAGGTCAAATCCTACTTGCTGGCCAGCGCGGCCGGTATGTTCGTGCGCGCTCTGTTCTTCCTCTACATGGGCTACACGGCCACAGGCACAATTGATGATCTAACCAATCAGCTCTCGAGCTACGAAACCTATGGCAAAATCGCTCTGCTCGTGATCGGTACCCTTGCGCTCATACTGTTCTACCGTAAGCGCAAGTCACTTACTTCCTAATCATGCAGTAGCCCCCTGCCCAGACTACAGCGCTGGGCATAACCCACCGCACGCTATACTACTTTGACCGAACAAGAAAATGGAACTTATGATGCCAAACCTTGGAGCGATGAGCTTCGGCCAGATACAGCCCCATAGCGATTATGGTAACGCCCAGAAGCAAAGCGGGAGTAAACTTCTCGCCAAAGAATATGACAGCCACAAATGCTGCGGTAGCAGGTGTAATGTACGAGAATAGACCGTACTCCTCCCCTTTGACCCGCTTGAGGCCATAAAAAATACAAGCGTATACGAGCAGCCCATTCAATATAGCCCCAAATAGAACTGCATAAATAAGGAGGGGTTGCTGTAAAATTCCAGGGAGAAGTCGAAGCTGTCCTGCACTCATGCTGCCGTAAAGTACGACTGCTGGCACTAAGCTCCAGAACAAGAACTGCACGCGATCAACATTCTTAAGACCCAGCTTCGCAACCCAAGTACCGCTAATACTAGCCAACACACAGCCAAGTAGTAATAAGTTACCAACCAGGCTACCAGCGAAATGTAAGTTCTTACTCAAAAGCATAGGCCCAAAGACCACAAATATACTTCCAACGAACGCCAAGGCGATACCTATAAACACGCGAGCGTTGAACTTCTCCTTCATTACCTCGACTGAGACTAAAAACATCAACAAGGGTTCTAGCAAGCCAATAACGGCAGCATTAACACTGCCGCTTCGTTGCACGCCTAGATAAAAAAGTCCATTGGCCGAAAAGTATATAAGCACGCCAAAGACTACAGCAGTGGCAATCTGCTTTTTATTGATACTTTTTCGGGGCCTGAGTAGTAAGAAGATGCCGAGAATAACCAGCGGTATGGTAGTCCTTAGCAATCCGAACAGTGCCGTGGGGATTGACTGCAGACCATATCGAGCAATCGGGCTATTAGCTCCAGATACAACGCTAGCAGTTATGAGCGCAAGAACTGCCAATCTATTTTTATTTCTCCCTAGGTTCATCTTAGCTCAATCTTAGCACAAAGTGCTTATGCATGTTGATAAGTTATGGCTACGCAGATGAGTCAAGTTACGATGAGGATATTGCCTCACAAAGACTAAGGATCTAATTATAGACTCGGACGTAATCAACCAACATAGAGCTGGGGAGCTCGGCAAGATTCGGTGTTCCGGTCCACGTGCCTGCCTTGCCGTACTGCAAATCAACGAGCAGTCTCAGGTCGTATGAGTCAAAGGGCCAGTAGAGAGATTTGCCCGATTGAGCAGCATCGGCATTCCCATCAGCTTGAGTGATTCGATTGGTTGGCTTACCATCGAGCGTAAACTGGATGTAGCCTTGGCGCCACTCAGCGCCGTATACGTGGTAATCGTCGCAATAACGAGCTGTCTGGGATGCATACGTCTCGATAGAGTACTTGTCAGTGCCACTCTTACCGGCGTGAATTGTCTGTTGTAGTCTATTCTGCTTATCGTAGCCTAGCTCGTACAAATCGATCTCTCCAGACTGCGGCCAGCCTGGCCCTGTGCCTGTTGAAAGCCATAGTGCCCCCCAAACACTTTTGACACAAGCAAGCTTCGCTCGGATCTCGAACCTGCCGTACTTAGTGGTAAACCGCGACTGTGTGTCCATACCTCCACTAGTTACGGTCGATGGGTCGCCGTACCAGTTAGTACATTGAACTGTCTTGGTATCGATTAGCGCTAGCTTTAAGTTGCCCTTGCCGTCAGTGGAAATATTCTCAGGCCTGTTCGTCCAGCATTGTGAACCCCAGCTAGAACCGCTTTTAAATACATTCCACTTCGTACTATCTGGGGCACCACCTGAAGCGCCGTCAAAATCATCACAGAACTTAAGGTCGCTCAACTGCGAACACTTCTTAGTTATTTCGTTATCAGGGTCTCTCTTAAAGAGCCTATGTACCATAATGGGCTCGGGCCTAGTACTGATGCCACGCCTATTACTGCGCTCCACAATTACCGTAAGAGGGCCTTTTGACAAATCAGCACTTACACAAGCATCGCCCTTCGTTTTGGCAGCAAAACTATAGCGACCAGCAGATGCCTGCGCTGGTGGCAGCATTACGTTTGCACCAGTGAACCGGATACTAGCTGGAGTGCCATACGTCTGCACCGCGGCGCAATACCCCCCACTGCCTTGGGCCGCGTCGGACAAGACTATCCGACCGACTTCTGAGTATGGCGGCAGGCTCTCTATCTGTCCTGCCTTCAGAGCCTCTAGCGGCGGCGTCATCACGTACCAGTACGCCGAGCCGTCTTGCTTTCTCATGGTGCTCAGAGTCGTAGTAATAGACGAACCGCCCGGACGCCACTCTGCACCGGAAGCAAATGATTGAAACACAATATACGTACCAATCAGCGCAAATACGAAGGCAAAAATAACCATGTGCTTACGGCTGAACATTGACGATAGTGTAGTGGCCGAACTAGACACAACCCCCTTTGCTCTACCACTTTGCGAGCTACGACGCCGAACAGACGATTGTTTTGTTCGTAAAACTGACCCATTA
>JAYRIB010000036.1:0-4535 GCA_041907025.1 Candidatus Saccharimonadia bacterium
CGGCGGATCATGTCTGGATGCGAGCGGCTTACTACAATCTGTGGCCCGCGAGCAGTTTGCTCGACACGCACAATGTACACCTTCAGGCGCTGACCTGGGTAGTAGTGTTCGCCACGGATCTGCTCGGCTGGGAACATAATGCCCGAAGCCTTACCAAGATCCACAAACACATTATTGCCTTCTATGCGCTGCACTACAGCGTTTAAGATAGTGTCTTCTTTGTCGCTGTATTCGGCAAAGACAACCTCGCGCTCGGCTTCGCGAATGCGTTGTACGATTACCTGCTTAGCGGTCTGGGCTGCTACGCGGCCAAAGTCCTTGTTGTCTTCCTCATACTCTACTACGTCTTCTGCCTTGGCGCCTTTCTTGTACTTCTGGGCGTCAGCCACGCTGATTTGCAAGAATGGGTTCTCGACTTCATCGGTGACTTCTTTGCTCACAAATATGCGCGGCTCGCCAGTAGCTTCGTCGAGCTGTACGCGGACTTCTTGGTCTCGGTCGCCATAGTCCTTTTTGTATGCAGCGGCAAGGGCGGCTTCGATTGCTTCGAGCACAATCTCTTTGCTTAGGCCCTTTTCGTCGCAAATCTGTTCAATTGCGGAGATAAACTGTGTGTTCATGGTAGCTCCTTTCTATTAGTAGCTGATCTTATTTGGCTTGCTGGGGTCAAAAAAAGCCGGGCTCTTACAAAAGACCGACTGAAGTAATGACTATCAGAATAAATTCAGTATAACCGAGCTCCCCAACCCTGTCAATGGCCCATTCGGGCGCAAGCAAGACGAAGCCCCCGAACGAGTCGGGGGTTCCGTCGTTCGGGGGCGTTGAAGTTGGCACTGATGTGGGCTAGCCGCCCTGGGGCAGTTCTGCGCAGTCCTCCGCGCTCCCTGGCAAGAAGACACCGCCATAGGGGATGAGACGAGCTTCGCAGACCTGTGGAGGATCTTGCCGTTCGTAGCGAACGAGACCCTGGTAGGTGTCGAAATACAACACCTCAAAGTCAGGGTAGTGCGTCACGAAGTACAGCCTGGCCTTGTCGTTCTCAAGTTTCGCTTCGGCTGCTGCGCGGTCCGCTGCCTTGCTATCCCTGGCTACAATTGATACTCCAAAGAAGATTGTTGCAGCCAGGATGAGGGACAACAAGGATGCCACAGCGAATACACCATCTCGTAGCTTGATGGCTGCACCAGCCAAGCAAATAGCAATGGCGACGAGCACCCAAGCTGCAATCAGTAATTGACTCACTTCACAAACCACCTTGTCAAAGTGTCCCGCCTTGAGACTGGGCATTTTCTAGACTATATTATGCGACTAGTCAATGCTTACTACAAGCTTGCGTTTTCAAGATGTTCAAGACTAGCACTTGCAAAATCCCCTTCCACTGTAACCACATCTATGCGCGGCTGGTGGCTGGTGAACTCATCGTGTTCACTCAGCCACATCTCGGCAGCGTTATGCAATCGCCGCAGCTTGTCTTGCGTGATTGCCCCAGCTCCGCCACCAAAGCCAGTATGCTTGCGGAACTTTACCTCCACAAACGCGACTACGTCTTTGCTGGCTGCAATGATGTCGAGCTCCGCAAAGCGCGTGCGATGGTTGCGCGCAATCACGCGATAGCCTTTTGATTGAAGATATTCGGCGGCCATGTCCTCGGCCGTATTACCAACTGCCGTGGTGTTCTTAGCCATGGCTCTTTACCTTGAAGCTTGTACGGTGAATCGGACTAGGGCCGTGTTCGCGCAGTGCCGCCAGGTGCTTGGCGCTGCCATAACCCACATTGGTAGCAAAGCCGTACTGCGGATAGACCTTAGCCTGCGCTTGCATCCACTCGTCCCTGGCTACTTTAGCAATGATCGCGCCAGCCGCCACGCAGGCTATATCTCGGTCGGCCTTGATGCGTGACTCCACAAAGCTAGCCTCTAGAATCCTATGCGGGCCGTCAATCACCAACTTATCAGGTGTAACACCTAGCCCATCGAGCGCGCGCTGGTAAGCTAGCTTAATGGCTGCGCTCAAACCAAGCTCATCGACCTCACTATGCTCCACCCGACCGAGCGACCAAGCAACTGCCTCGGCCATAATTTGCTCGGCCAATACCTCGCGCTTATTGGCGCTAAGGAGCTTTGAGTCCGCCAACTGCAACTCACAACCCTCGGGCAACACCACCATCCCAACCATAAGCGGCCCGGCCAAGCAACCTCGGCCCACCTCATCCGCGCCAGCAATCAACTTGTGGCCTGCCTTGCGCATGCTAACTTCAAAATCGTAACTTGCCCATATCATACCTGGGAGTATATCAGTCTCTAAAAAACTATACAAAAGTACTTGACATAGTAGTTAAGCTATGCTATTATACTCACATGTCACGAGGACTTCGGTCACCGCGACACCCATCCCAGTTTACCCCCAGACTGGGCAGCCCCTTCGGGGACTGTGTATGCGCGCTCGGTTCGCCGAGTTAGGGGAGCGCCGTCTCATTCGCTTTCGCAAGAGAGCATCCTGCCCATGAGACGATCTGGAGACCGAGTGGGCAACTCGGCCGGTGCCTTGGCACCGCGCGCAGTGTTACTTGCTGAAAATCCAACCAGCTCAGAACTGGCTATGGTGACGCCGTCATGGCGTCTTAGGGGCTCAAGCCCCACCGTACACCAGCTAGCTCACTGGTGAACGGCCGCCCGGCACACCGGGCAAAGAGCTGCCCTTAGGGGTAATACAACAGGACCTGGACTGGAACGCTTAGGCGATCCCAGTCCAGGTCCTAACTCATTTAAGTAATAATTCTAGCTCGAACTAAGAACCGCCCAGATATTCATCGGGGCGGTTTTGGTTTTAGGTCTTAGATTTAAACTTAAGCTAAGCGTACTGCAAGCAAGCACCCCAAGCAGATACTTGACATAACGGCTATGCTATGGTAGCATGCAAGTATGTCACAAAAACAAAAGTAGTGGCAGCAAGTCGGCCCTAACCCCCACAAGCCGACGGGTTCTCTCGGGACCCACCTTCACTCTGGGGAGTGACGTCTCACCCGGCGCTGGAAACAGCCCGTGCCTGTCCTGTGAGACGAGATACGTTAAGAGGCTAAGCCGAGCAGGACGACTGGGTAAGCCTCGCACTGAAATGTGCGAAACCATTGAGGTTCTTTGCCTATCGACACCACGGTGTCATAGCTGCTCATTACGGTGAGCACAGTTAGGCTAGAGCTTACACATCCCCGCCGAGACGCGGATGTACGGACCCCTGACGGGGTTAAGGACCGGGAGTGCATAAAGCACCCCGGTCCCCCTTCTCTTTAACGGCAATTATCTGGCAAACAAAAAACCACCTTGGGATATCTCAGGTGGTTTTTTGTAATGTATGCGGGAATTTTAAGCTTTTGGTTCGGCCTTGGCTTCGCCGGCTTCGGATTCTACCTTTTCGGCGACAGCTTCGTCGTCACCTGCATTGGCGTCCTGCTCGGGATCAGCCTGCTTAGCTTCTTTGGTTTCGTCCTTAGCAACTTCTTCGGTCGAGACGGTGTCAGCTTGCTGCATAACATCCTCGCCAGCAGTCTCGGCCGGAGCTTCAGCGGCCTCAGCTTCGGCAGCAATCTGCCCAGCAGTGCGAGCATCGGCTTCGTTAGCAGCAGAGCGGTCAAACTCTTGCTCGGCCATACGAGCAGCCTTACCGCGCAACCCGCGCATGTAGCCTAGGAATGCTCGACGCACCTTAGCTCGACGCATAACCTCGATCTTTACCACGTTAGGTGAGTGCAGGAACCAAGTCTTCTCTACGCCAACGCCAGAGGCGATCTTGCGCACGGTAATGCTAGCTTGCAGGCCATTCATGCTCTTGCGGCGAATAACCACGCCTTCGAACACCTGTACACGCTGCTTGCTGCCTTCGCGAATCATTTGATGTACACGAACCGTATCGCCAGGCCGCACATCAGGCAACTTAGCTTTGTAATTCTTTTGTTCTACGAGTTCGATTGCGTTCATAACTTTATGAGTCTAGCATATTGCGGCCACCTAGGCAAGAGTTGTACCTGGAAATCTTAGGCTTTTTGCGGGGCCTTGACCACCACGTGCTCCGAACCAAGCAACTCATTGAGCTTGCTTAAGAGCTCTGGAGCCAGAGCAACATTATAGGGCAACTTAATTAACTTGCGATCATCATCTTGACCGAGTACCAAGTAGCTATCACTCGGACCCTTGTGCGTTTCAAGCAACTTCTTGACTGCAATCAGCTGAGTGCTGTCTTTGAGATCATTCATATGTACAAAAAGCTCACTAACCTCCAGCGATGGCGCTAAGTCCTCCACCACCTCCTCGCGCGGTTTGGCCAACCACTTGCGAGCCTTCTCTATGTCAATCAGCTTCACCTTATCAAGCAGGATTTTGACTTCGCCACCTGTCTTACCATCACGATCCTTACTGCTCACCTTGCCCTCGATCTCCACCACGCTATCGACTGCCAGGATGGCATGGTACTGGTCGTAGGCGCGCGGGAATACAATCAGCTCAACTTCGCCGTCTTTACTCTCTAGCCCCACAAAGGCC
>JAYRIB010000037.1:0-2341 GCA_041907025.1 Candidatus Saccharimonadia bacterium
AATAAACGACCGTCTAGCACAAAGCACTTGACAAAAAGGCATAAGTGTGATAGTATTGATACTAACAAACGTAGCTTAGGCATTTGCTTGAACTATCGTGAACGGCTTAATAGCCCCTCGTAATGCATCAAAACAGAAGCGAGCGTGTACCAACCTGATAGAGGCACAATTTGCCCTGGTCGTACATGTACAGAGGTCCAGCCCAAGAAATATGTCCGTGTAAAAACAAAGCATGTTCGTTTGTACGCAAAGGCTCCGCCACTATGGTGAGGGCTGTTTTGCGTTGCATTTGTTTAAGTAAAGTGGTATAGTTACGCTTGATCTCGCCTAACAGAGGCGGGCAAGAGCAAGGAGGCCACCGTGGCCCCAAGAACACGTAGGCACCCCGCGCTCAACAGAACGCTGAGGCGTTCGCTCAGTAAAGCTGTGTGGCAGGCTTGCAAGGAAGCGGACGTGGCCTGTACGAATCAGGAGGCACAGCTGGTAGTCAGGGTTGCGGCCTCACTGGTAGAGGCCACAAAGAATCTGGAAGGATGCAACAAGGGGCGCTGGTTTCGCATTCCCACGTACGTCAGCGAGCGACTGGACAAGATTCTGCCAGTTGTCTTCAGGCCGTGGGTTGTTGTGCCAGAAGCTGGCTCACTCCATGCCGTATTCAATGCAGCGCTCTGCAGTCAGCTACCAGGTAACAACGGGTTCCAAGTTTGTCAGCCCAATGGGTTCTGGCAGATCCGCATCGTCAGCGACGATAAGTCGTTTGCCGACAAAACACCCGTCCACCTTGACGTGCGCTGAAAGGCGCACCACCACCAACCACTCCTTCGGAGAGGGCACAACGCCGCCTCGAATGGGTGGTGTTTTGCTTTGTGCCAGTTGAGTTAATAAACGAAAACCCGCCCGTTAGGGCGAGGATTCGCCCCGACAAGCGGGTGTTAGCCGAGTCGGCTCAGTTGCTGGGCACGAGCCCCGAGAAGTTCTTGCCAACGAAGGAAAGGGTGGGTGGCTCTACACCCTCGCCGAGGGCGTGGAGCGTCTTGTTCTTGATCTGCCGCGCTCCCTCGTTGAAGTTCGCACAGAGCCGGTTGTAGACATCCATCTGCTCAGCAGCCGCCATGGACGCCGGAGCGAACACGACGGCGCCGTCGACAGTCAGTCGCACCGTCACCAGCCCATCGAGATTGGCGCAGGCGATGTCGATGGCCAACTTGCCAAGTGGCGACAAGCGTCGCTCGATGGTGGCGTAGTAGCCATGCTCACCTGGCTCGTATAGCGCACTGATTGGGCCATCCAGACACAACGTCTCGCTGCTGGTGGCCACGAGCTCGCGACCGTCATCATCATTCATGAATGCAATGATCATGTATTCTTCCCCTTGGGTGCTAGAGTGGATGTAAATAATAGCAGTTTAAAGCAAATCCGTCTATAGTCGCTAGGTGAAGATGGATAATAAATGAATACGAGAAACGCCCCACAGCGTAGGGGGTTTCCCTGCCGTGAGGCGGTTTTAGGTCGAGGTGCGTATCAACTGACGCTGGCGGCGCGCTCGTCCCGGACGAGTTGCTTGGCCGTGACCACAAAGGTTCTGAGCGCCGTGATCCCGACAGGACCCATGAACGATGACCGACCCATCAGCTTGCTCACTTCACGCTGCAGCTCAGCGGATTCGGCCACAGCCACAAACGTAGCGAGGTCGATTGCGACGATGGTGTGATCGGGCAGGGTCCAGTATCGCGTCTTGCTGAAAGCGTGAGCTTGATCGGCACCACCAGTTCGCATCCCCCAAACATTCGCTGCTCTCATGACACAGTTCAGTGCCTTGTTCATGTGGTTCGTCTCGCGCTGGGTGGAATCATGCCGGCGGTAGACACGTTCGCGGAATGCAGCATCCACCATTACTGTGGAGTAATCGACCACTGGAACTTCTTGCGGAGCCCTCATGGCCTTCACCTTCAACCTGGACTTCTTGATCTTCTTGCCGGACTGCTTCTTGGACGGCGCTTTCAGCTTGGCCTTGCGCTTCTTGCCCCGCTTCGGTTCTTTCTTCTTGCTCATGCCGGTTCCTTATGAGTAGTCGGTGGCTTGAACTTGCGTAATCATACTATAATATATTCCATAAATCAATACTAGAACGAAGAACCGCCCACCAGGGACGGTGTCTCCGTTTACGGGGCGGGAAGTTCGCCTAAAAGTACTCGCACTTGGCTCAATGTCAGCCAGTCAAAATGTTGCTATGATGTTTATCTGTGCTATAGTTGTGTCATGTCAACACACGAACTACGCGCATTCTCATATTATTTCACCGACACTTTTCGTGGCGGCTATTAGCGTATGAGAATCTAGA
>JAYRIB010000038.1:0-1698 GCA_041907025.1 Candidatus Saccharimonadia bacterium
AGGCCGTTGTGCGCGTACCGGAGGATCAGCTTTCGTTGGCCATTGGTCGCCAGGGCCAGAACGTGCGCCTAGCTGCCAAGCTTACTGGCTGGAATGTAGACATTGAGAGCGCAGATGACGCTGGCATCGAAGCTACTGCAGAGGTTGCCGCTGCCGAGCCAGTAGCCGAAGAAGCTCCAGTTGTTGAGGATTCTCCTGGTAAAGAGGCCGCCGAAGAGACTACTGAAGCCCCAGCCGAAGATACTAAGCCAAGCGAGTAAAAACCCAAGGCATAAATTAGCACTGTCAACCCCCGAGTGCTAATTCCAGATCAAAACCGTACGTAATTTGTACGGTTTTTTGGTAGCCAATATGCTATAATAGGTATAGTAACGTAAGGAGGCAGCCAACATGCCAAACGAATTTGATCGCTTCACCGAAAACGCTAAGCGCAGTTTGCAAAACGCTGGCGAGCTAGCCGTGAGCTTGGGTGCTGCCTACGTGGGCACCGAGCACTTGTTACTTGGCGTGCTTAAGCAGCAGACATCGATTGGTTCCAAGATTCTTACCGACATGGGGGTATCGCTCGATCGGCTCAACCTCAGTATGGTGCCGAGCCTGCAGTCGAATGTGCAGCCAGGTGGGCCGCAAGCACTGAGTGCTACTGCTCGCAAGACTATCACTCTGGCTTTGCGCGTGGCTCAAGAATATGGCCAACCCTACGCTGGCACGGAGCATTTGCTCTATGCCATACTCGGTCAAGACAATGCTCGGGCCAATGTACTGTTGCGCGGTATAAAGGTAGATCCTACTGATATTCGTGGGGAGCTAGAAAACTACCTGAGTGCTCAGTCGTATGCTTACGAGGAACAGGCTTCGCGTCAAGCTGGCCGCGGCAAGCAAAAGGGCAACAAGACGCCGACTCTGAACCACTTTGGGATTGATCTAACTGCACGCGCAGCTGCGGATGAGCTGGATCCAGTGGTTGGGCGTGCTAAACAAATTGATCGTATGATCTCAATTCTAAACCGTCGCCAGAAGAATAACCCGGTACTAATTGGTGAGCCTGGCGTGGGTAAGACGGCTATTGTGGAAGGCCTGGCACAACGAATTGTGGCCGAGGAAGTACCTGAGATGCTACTTGGCAAACGCATTGTGATGCTCGATATGGCCAGTGTGATAGCTGGTACTAAGTACCGTGGTGAGTTCGAGGAGCGCCTTAAGAAGCTGATTGAGGAGGCTAAGGGGCACAAGGAAGTGATTTTGTTTATCGACGAGTTGCACACCGTGGTGGGCGCAGGCTCAGCCGAAGGTGCAATTGACGCCGCTAACATCCTTAAGCCCGCCCTGGCTCGCGGTGAGGTGCAGACGATTGGCGCTACTACGCTCGAGGAGTATCGCAAGCATATTGAAAAGGACACAGCTCTGGAACGCCGCTTCCAACCTGTGATTGTGCCCGAAACGACCGTCGAGGAGACCATTGATGTGCTCAAGGGCCTGCGCCGACATTATGAGGAGTTTCATAAGGTCGAGATTACCGACGAGGCGGTTGAAGACGCTGCCAAGCTCGCCGCGCGTTACATTGCGGATCGGTTTATGCCCGACAAAGCCATTGATTTGGTCGACGAAGCAGCGTCACTAGCGCGTATTCGCAAAGGTGGCACTAGCAAGAAGCTCAAAGAGCTCCAAGCACGTCTCGGCGGCATCATGGAGCAGATC
>JAYRIB010000039.1:0-5429 GCA_041907025.1 Candidatus Saccharimonadia bacterium
AAGTACTGGCTGCCAGTTGATCTCTACAACGGTGGTATGGAGCACACTACGCTTCATTTGCTGTATTCACGCTTCTGGCATAAGTTCTTGTTTGACCAAGGTTTGGTGCCTACGTCAGAACCGTATGCTGCTCGCCGCTCGCATGGCATGATCCATGGGCCAGATGGCGTAAAGATGAGTAAATCTCGCGGTAATGTTATTAACCCAGACGACACCATTGAGCGCTTTGGTGCTGATTCGGTGCGTTTGTATGAAATGTTTATGGGCCCGTATGATCAAACAAAGGATTGGAACGATGATAAGCTAGCTGGCGTTTATAGGTTTGTAAGTCGCGTCTGGAAGCTAGGTGTAGAAGCGGCAGACGTTCTTGAGCAAGGTCAGGTAAGTGAGGGGCAGGATGGAGCTTTTGAGCTAGTAGTTGATCGTCAGACCCATCGAGCAATTAAGCGCGTCGATGATGCAATTAAGAACCGTAGCTTTAACACCATGGTTTCGTCGTTGATGGAATACGTGAACTTTCTGACAAGTGTCGATGTTCACGACAAGCTTATGCGCGCTGAGCATCAAGGGCTTGTGCGCCGCTCGGTCGGCACACTCGTGCTGTTACTCGCCCCATCCGTCCCCCACGTTACCGAGGAGCTGTGGCAACGACTTGGGCAAGAGGAGAGCGTGCATCTGCAGGACTGGCCTAAGTACGACCCCGAGATGATAAAGGAAGATGTGATTACGATTGTGGTGCAAGTAAATGGTAAGCTCCGTGGTGAGTTCTTGGCGGCGGCTGGCACCAGCAATGATGAGCTAGAGATCGAAGCGCGCAAGGTCGCAAGTGAGAAGGGCTGGCTCCGTGGTGAGCCTAAGAAGGTGATTGTGGTGCCTGGCAAGCTTGTGAACATCGTACTATAGACAGATAAAAGTAGCTTAAACGTGTTTCAGGACCGCCCCAGTGAAGGGGCGATCCTGTTAACTGCGGGTGAACTGCCCGCTCAGCTCAGGGCGCTGGTGACGATCGAAGGGTCGACGTCTGTTGGGGTCTTGGCCGCAGCCAGATGTGCGATGATCTCTTCCTCGAAGAGCAGGATCTCGATCTGCGGGTCGTTGGCCAGGTAGGCATCGAGCCAGGCTTGCCACCCGCCGCCGTAGTAGCCCGGGAGTGGCCGCGCGTGGTCGAGAGCTTCAAGGGTTGAGTCGACCATCTGCAGCGATGGGCGGAGATCGGATTCTCCCCATTCGGCCGAAACCGCGGCATAGCTGGGGAAGCCGGCCACGCGCTGGCAGACCTCGGTTAGTGCCTTGACATCCGTCCAGGCCACCAGCCCGGTCACCGGATTGGTCAGGAAGCCGAGTGCTTCCTGGGACGTGCCTTGCAGTTCTTTGGCCACAATGGCCTCCTTGGGTTGGTTGAACTTTGAACCTGCACATTATACAACTTAGATACAATATAATCAATATGAGAACCATTGCTATATTGCGCTATACGTGGTACCATCAGTGATGAAGAATATGCCAATTAGCATTCTGGATTTAAGCCGAAAGCCCGAGGGAACTACCGAAACTCGTGCTATTCACTTTGACACTTTGGAAGACGTAGAGCTTGCTGAACCTGTTGAGGGTGAAGTGGTTATTACCACGTACTCACCCCATCACTTTGCCGCTCACGTGCGCGCAACTGCAGTGGTGGAGCGCGAATGCGGTCGGTGCCTTAAGCACTATCTCTATCCAGTAGAGCTGAGCTTTAGCACCGAGTTTGCTGACAGCGTGGACGACGCCGAGTGGCCGATCGACAAGAACATAATTGATCTTGCTGAACCAACTCGTCAGGAGATTCTCCTACGTCTACCTATGAAGAGCTTATGTACTCCAGACTGCAAGGGCATTCTTGATAACACAAACTAATTAGCAATAGGAAAACCTTATGCCAGTACCAAAGAAACGCACCACCAAAGCAGCTAAAGGCCAGCGCCGCAGCCACCATAGTTTGAGTTCGACTCAACTGGTGACCGAGAAGACATCTGGTGCGAGCATCCCCCGCCGTCTACACAAGGCAGCCAAGCTCGGTTTAGCCCGAATTAAGAAAGCTTAAGGCCTAACGTGGCATCGAATCGTCACCTTGGTAGGATCGTCGCATTACAGAGCCTCTATGAGCACGATTTTCGTAGTGCTATCCCAGAGCTCACGACTGATCTCGATGAGATTATCAAACGCAATCTAAGTGTCTATGGTGAGAGCATAGAGGACACGAGCTTTGTGTCCGACCTCGTGAAGGGCACGATTGAGCATCAAGAGCAGGAAGACGGCTTAATTATTCCTGCCGCACCAGAGTGGCCAATTGATCAGATTGCCAAGGTGGATCGCGCGATTTTGCGCATGGCCCTCTATGAGCTAGCAATTAAACGCGATGTACCGCCCAAGGTAGTGATTAACGAAGCAGTTGAACTAGCCAAATCGTTTGGCGGTGATAACTCGAGCAAGTTTATTAACGGCGTACTCGGTACTATTTACAGACAAAGTGACTATTATGACCCAGAAGAAGATAAACAGAAACAAGCTCAAAAGCCAGCGTAAAGGCGATAGCCGCGCCAAGGCTATCCCTGAGTATACGGCCGGCGGCATAACCTTTCGTAAGGTTGTAGGCGGCAAAATTGAGTTCTTGCTGATGCAGGATCACCGTTCGCGTTGGACGATTCCTAAGGGGCATGTTGAGTCGGGCGAAACCCTCGAGCAGACAGCCTTGCGCGAAATGCAAGAGGAAGCAGGCCTTACTAAGCTTAAGATTGTTGACCGTTTAGACAAGGTCCACTTCTTTTATCGTCGCGAGGGCAAGCTTATTTTTATGACGACTTTTATCTTCCTTATGGAGGCGCTTGACCCCGACGAGCCACTGGTGCTCGAAGATACTGAGTGGGTGCTAGATCTTAAATGGTTTCCTGCCGAACAGGCCCGTGCTCTGATAGAATACAAAGGTACCAAGCTACTACTCGATATGAGTGTCGCTAAGCTAAAAGAAATGGGGCTAGATGTTTGAGCAGAAGAAGATCGAAGAAATACTGGGTGTAGCGTTCGCGTCACCCGATTTAGTGAAGCGTGCATTTATTCACCGCAGCTATATTAATGAACATCCTAAGGCTGGACTTGAGCATAACGAGCGCCTAGAGTTCTTGGGCGACGCTGTGTTAGAGCTCGTGGTCACTGACCACTTGTACCGCAACTACGAGAACCCTGAAGGCGAGTTAACAAGCTGGCGCAGCGCTTTGGTTAAGACTGAATCGCTCGCCGAAGTAGCCGAGAAGCTTAGTCTCGGGCAATACCTGTTGATGTCACACGGCGAGGTCAAGAGCGGTGGACGGTCGCGCACGGCACTGTTGGCAAACCTGATTGAGGCTATTATTGGTGCTCTGTATCTTGATCAGGGCTATGAGGCGGCGGCAACATTTATCCAGACCCAACTTATTGCTGGATTGCCAAATATTTTAGCTTCTGGCGCATATATTGATGCTAAAAGTAAGTTCCAAGAGATTGCTCAGGAGCGAGATGGCATTACCCCGCACTACGAGGTGATGAGCGAGGAAGGCCCAGATCACGATAAGATATTCACTGTTGGCGTGTTCTTGGGCAAGAAGGAGCTGGGTCGTGGCAATGGTGCCAGCAAGCAGGCTGGTCAGCAAGCGGCCGCGGCTGATGCGCTGAGTCGGTATAAAAAGTAGTAGAACTCACAAGATAATTGGTCGTTTATGATGGGGGCTGTCATGAATGGCCTTTTTTGATTGTGTATCCATACCCTTAGTATGTACGATGGAGTTAGCCGACGACTACTGTCGGGTTAGCGTGGCGGAGGTGAACAATGCCCGCACGTATTCGAGTAGGAATTCACATAGGCACTGGCCCTGAGAGCCCACCAACGATCAGGCTTGATCTAGCTCACGCCCGGTTTCTCCCCAAAGGGGCGTCATTGATATTTAATGGCACCGACCCCGACATCAAGCGCTATCAGCTTTCTTTGCAAAGCGCGAAAACACTGGGGGGCGTTGGAGTGAAGATTCGTGACTGGATGAGCAATCATGAGGGGATTGGTGGTTGCTTCGTCGAAAGCCGTCGTTTGCTGGTCGGTGTTCGTTTCCGCGGTAACCCTGACTTTGACGCTGAGGCGGCCACCTATAGTTTGCTTGACGAGTTGCAGCGTTTCTTGATTCACGAGGTGTACAAGCCTGGCGGTGTTGAGTTCTCACCACCTCAGATGCTGTTGTATGGTGAAATCTTCAGTCCAACAAGCTCTACCTCATAGACCTCTCGAGTTCACCTGGAGGGGTCTCGAGAACGGTATTATTATCTGTTTCATTTTGTCTTTCTGCATTGCTCAGCCCTCAGACTAAAGGGTACAATAGCTCTATGGAGGTGAGGTGTGTATCTCAAGAAGCTCGAGCTAGCTGGCTTTAAATCATTTGGTGGTCGCACGACGATTAGTCTGGAGCAGGGCCTAACTGCGATCGTGGGTCCGAATGGCTCAGGTAAGAGCAACATAGCCGATGCCGTGCGATGGGTATTGGGAGAACAGAGCACCAAGCTACTCAGGCTCGCTAAGTCCGAAGAACTCATCTTTGCCGGCACGCAGCGCAAGGCTCGGGCAAGTATGGCCGAAGTATCACTATTACTTAGTAACGAGCGCGGCGTTATGCCGGTTGATGCGGCCGAAGTACAGATTACGCGGAGGCTGTACCGCAACGGCACGAGTGAATATCTGCTCAATGGTAGCAAGATTCGCCACGCAGCTCTGCAGGAGCTCTTAGCGCAGGCGGGCTTTGGCCAGAACTCATATGCAGTTATTGGTCAGGGCATGGTTGATCGCCTGCTCTTGGCCTCACCCGTGGAGCGTAAAACCTTGTTCGAGGAGGCGAGTGGTACCAAGAAGTTTGAACTTAAGCGTGACGACCAGGTCCGTAAACTAGAGCAAACACGCCGCAATATTACAGATCTGACAGCCATGATCACTGAGCTTACTCCTAGACACAAGGCTGCTGAGGCTGAAGCCCAGTTACTTACCCGGATGGAAGAGATTACGGCGCAACTTGCTGCAGCAAAGCAAAGTTATCTGGCGCGTCAGCTTCACTCGCTCGCTGGCGAAGTTGAACGCGGTACGTTACAGCGCGAAAAAGTACAGTCAGAGCTAAGTACTGTTGAGGCTGAGTTAGCGGAGTATCAGGCTTCTCGCTCGAGGCAGGATGCCCAAGTCCGTGCACAGGAGCGTGCTAGGGCTACAGCGCTGGGGCAGCATGCTAAGCTAACTGAGCAGCGTACGCAGCTCGTGCAGCAGCTTGCCGAGACCCTAGCCCAGCAGAGTGCAGCAAAGACAGCTGTCCCAGGCACCACTGAGCAAGAGCGACGTGCGCTCGAACGCGAGCGTAAGGCGTGTATACAATCGCTTGGTACCATACGTA
>JAYRIB010000040.1:0-1939 GCA_041907025.1 Candidatus Saccharimonadia bacterium
AATACGCAGGCCCTTGGGCTAGTAGATCTATTCGTCTACCTCGCCCGCCTTTTCATATCAGACTGATCACTCCGACTGCTCTTCGGCAAGTCTCCTCGTTTCTGATGCAAATTCCAGCCATGCTGGGAATCCAGCACCGTCAGCCGGCATGATGATCGATGGCAACTCGGTGTCGCCAGTGAGGTCTGCTGCCTGGTAGAGCGCAACAACGGCTTCCCAGTACTGCTGCCGGACATATACACCCCAGTAGCCAGCGTCCGATCGCGCCTTCCAAGCAGCATCCTTGTAGACACTTGCACGCTCTTGAGCGTACGTCAGACTCGGCCAGCGCTGACCGTTCGTATTGACCCTGGCATGGAAATCCATGTATCCAAGGCTCATATTGCGGAATGCATGGGCGCGCTTGAGAGCCGCCAGACAGTCGCGAAGCGAAACAGAATTGCCGCTCGTTGCCTGCATGTTTTCACTAGATCGGACAGCAGGGCCTGGACTACCATTTTTTTTGCGGGACATCATTAGCTCCAGTTGAAGAAAGGTACATGGACGAGCAATATTATACAATAACTTTGGTTGATGCACAATCAATAAGTACGTGAATGTGGCTGAGTGGACGAGGTGTTGGCCGTAGCCTCCACCCCGTCCACCCGCTGGCTATCCGTTCTTGGTGTACTTAAGCGATGAGCATGAAGGTGCTCTTTACGGCATGGCTGCTTCTAAGCCATCTCATCGACTGTCTTTGCGCACCGCAATACGGAAAACTATGAGTTGGCCTGATCGGCATCATGGCTTCACTCTCGCCTCTCGTTGGTTCCGCGGCTGCTAGCAACGAGCTTTGTGCGAACTGGTTTCCTCAGTCGTCAAGGAGTTGCCGAACACACATACGGCTGCCCCACAGGTAGTGGGCGTCTCCGCTGTAGATGGAGATACTATGATTCTATCATACTGGTGATGAATTGATTATTACGTGGTGGCACTCGATAGTGCGTGAATGCGCACCATCGAGGCCGGTTGGCCTACTTGTTAGAGATGCCGTCGACATGCAGCTGGGGCAATGAGATGACAATCGTCCGATGCTTGCGACCATCCGCGGACTCACTCACTGCAGGCAGTTGCTCGGGCGCTGGTTCCCAGTTGACGCTGTAGCCCTTGATTGCAACCCTCTCGGCCACGAATACTGCTTCATCTTCTGAAAGAAACAGTTTCACTCGGAGGATCCGTTCTGGGTCGTGACGAGCGATGATTTCGCGACGGATAGCGCCCGAGATCTTGCCAAGCTCTCGCTCCACGTGGTCAGGCGCTTTGTCGAGGACAAGCGAAACCTCCCACGTAAACGGAATATCATCGAGGAGAAACCGCATGCTTTCCCACGGGATGATGAGTTCAAGGGCATGCGCGGCTCTTGCCGCTTCAGACGCCAGGTCGGGTCGCGTCTCACGCATTTGTTCAGTCATGTCTCGCCAGCTTGAAGGTTGGCGCCAGGGAAGAGATTCTTGCTGTTGATCTACTGTCATAACACAACTTTCTTGCTTGAAGGTACGGTTAGGCCAGGCTTCATTATCGCTTGGACTGGCTATAGGTGCAAGCGCTAGTGTACTGAAAGTGTGTGCTTGCCGAGTCGGGTTGGTGACTTCCACACACTACCCTCTGAGTTTGATGCAATGAGCTTACTCGGCCGCCTGATGCAGCGCATAATGGACACAATCTGAACAAGGTTCATAATGTAGAACAAGAAGTAGACCAATGGTGCTTGCACGCTCTGCTTGGCTTTGCGAACATTACTATAGTGTTCGTCAGGCCAAATCGTCGCTAGTACGAGGGCTGTGATTGTTAGATAAGCACCAAAGAATATGGCCGGTGATCCCGATCGAATTGAGAAGAATAGTATGAACACGAGGACGATTGGCTCAATAATAAGCAATGCCTCGCCAAGAAACGCCAT
>JAYRIB010000041.1:0-6293 GCA_041907025.1 Candidatus Saccharimonadia bacterium
GGTGGCTTCTCTGGCGGCGGCGGAGGAGGCGGCGGAGGAGGCGGTCTCTAGGATTAGTGCGAGTCCTCATTAGGTTTCTTAACAACCTTAGCCTTCATGCGGTCGTAGTGCCCACGGGCGTGGCCTAGGAACCGCTGAGCCCAGACGAACTCACTGGCGAGCACGGCTAGGCCAACGATAATCACAAGCAGGCCAGGACCGGGCAGTACCAACAGGGCTAGCCCGATCAGTACAATCGTGGTGCCAATTACGCCAACTACAAAGCGTTTAGTGTGGTGTACGGCGAGCTTAAACATACTCTAATTATACTCCTTAGCTACGTCCGCACCAGCTCGCCATGATATACTTATTATTATGATAGAGGTCAAAAACGTCACCAAAACTTACGGCAAGGGCGAGAGCCAATTCACGGCGCTCTACCGGATTAATGTCGAGATTCCCGATGGCACTTCGGCTGCCATTATTGGTAAATCCGGCTCTGGCAAATCGACCCTCATGCATGTCATGAGCGGGCTTGATCATCCATCGGATGGCGAAGTTGTAGTGGCCGACAAGTGCCTGCAGTCACTTAAGCCCAAGCAAATGGATGCATTTCGAGCAACTGAAATGAGCTTTATATTCCAAGCCTTCTTTGTAGAAGCGAACCAGACATGTTTGCAGAACGTCATGTTGCCGCTGGAGATCGCCAAGGTACCTAAGCGCAGTAGGCGCAAGAAGGTCGAGGAGGCACTTAGGGCGGTTGACTTAGCTGATAAAATCGACGTTCTAGCCGGTAACCTTTCTGGTGGACAGAAGCAGCGCCTAGCTATTGCCCGCGCGATTGTGAACAAGCCTAAGCTGATCTTTGCCGATGAACCAACCGGCAACTTGGACAGCACAACAGGTGACTTGATCATTAAGCTGTTGTTTGAGCTGAATAAGAAGCTTGGCTGCACGCTTGTGATTGTGACCCACGACGAAGAGTTGGCCAACAAATGTAAAATGAAGATTTATATGCGCGATGGTGAAATAAGCAGCATTAACGGTACTAAGCAGGCTACAAGGAAAGGTGGCAAGAAATGATCCTCCGCGATATCCTGAGTCGCTCCGGAAGGAGTCTGGGCAGTGCTAAAGCCCGCACGTTGCTCACTGCCTCGGCTATAGCAGTTGGTACCTTTGCCCTCACACTCACCTTGGCTGCCAGCAACGGCGCTACCGCGTTTGTGAATAAAGTGATATCTGAGAACTTCGATCCTGCCGAACTGATCGTAACCAAGGACAAGGGCATATTTGGCCGAACTAACACCACTAAGCCACGCGAGTACGATCCAAGCTTTGGCACGGTCGCTAATGGTTCAGGCGCTAGTATTCAGATTAAGCGCGTGACCGACGATGACATCGCGGTTATTACATCTACCAAGGGTGTAGCCACAGTGCGCGAAGGTATTACCGTGAACACGCGCTATATGACGCGTCCTGGCCAAAAGAAGTATGTGGCTACCATTGACACGTTTAGTCCTGCACAGAAAGTCGAACTTCAGGCAGGTAAAGTTGGTGATGGCGGTGTGGTAGGTGAAAACGCGGTGCTGCTGCCCGAGGCCTACGTGGGCCCACTCGGCTTTAGTAGTGCTGAGGATGCCGTGGGCAAGGAAATAACGGTATCAATCACCAAGCCGCTACCGAGTAACCCGACGGACATTGCCAGTCTAGGCGCGGCCGCAAGCTCGCCAGAGGCCCTAGCTCGTATTAGTGAGCAGGCGAGCGAGCAGCAAACGTTAAAGATTGCTGGTGTAACGAAAAAGTCGAGTACCGGTCAGCAGCCCGGCACAGAGCTTTACCTGTTCGCTGACGCTGCTACCACTCGCAGTCTTAACGACATAGCCACCCTAGGAACACCCAACTACCGTAAGTACACCTACGTGTTTGCCCGAGTCGAGGGCGGCAAGGATGAAGCGACATTAAAGATAGCGCAAGATTTGCTGAAGGACAAAGGATTTGAGGTTCAGAGCGTTAAGGAAACGCAACAATTCTTGACCAGCATCATTTCTATTTTACAGGGAATTGTGGCTGCCTTTGCACTGATCGCTATCATTGCCTCGGTCTTCGGCATCGTAAACACTATGTATATCAGTGTATTGCAGCGTACGCGCGAGATCGGGCTTATGAAAGCACTCGGAATGCGCAAGCGCGACATTGGCAGGTTGTTCCGGTTTGAAGCCGCGTGGATTGGTTTTATAGGTGGCATTGTAGGTTCATTGATCGCAGTGGGGCTGGGTTACGCTTTAAACCCCTGGATAACCAAATCACTCGACCTAGGGTTTGGTTATGCATTGCTTATCTTCAAGCCTTTCGAGATCGCACAGTTGGTAGTTGCTCTCATGATTGTGTCGATCTTGGCTGGTTGGTTGCCATCACGCAAGGCAGCCAAGCTCGATCCAATCGAAGCCTTAAGGACAGAGTAGGAGATAGTATGTTGATTGACGTACGTACACCAGAGGAATTTGCCGAAGCCCACTTGACTGGGGCCATCAATATTGAGTTGAGTGCAGATATGGCTAGTAGGTTGCCTGCAGAAGCTAAGGACCAAACGCTCGAGCTGTATTGTCGCAGCGGCGGCCGAGCTGGCCAGGCAGAGGAAACTTTGCGGGCAGCTGGCTACCAGACTAAGAACATAGGCGGTATTGACGAGCTTGTGGCTGGTGGGTATACAATATACTCATAAACATGGGAGGGCAGAGCGAATGAAGGATAAAGATAAGAAGGATTTAGAGGAGCAAAAGCGCGGCGGTTTGTTTGTGCCCGCTGGAGTATTGTTGGGCACTGGCCTTGGCTTCGCATACGGGAACATCCCGGCAGGCGCCTTGATTGGCCTGGGTGTGGGCTTTACTATCTTCGCGTTGATAGCTGTGTTTAAGAAGTAGCCTCATCCGAACGAAAAGGCCCCCGAACGAATCGGGGGCCTTTTCGTTCGGGGGTCGGGTGTTTGGCCTATGGTCTTTCGAAGAGCGCCACCTTGATGTCTTGCCAGGTGTAGGTCAAAGTCTGCTCGAACTCGAGGTCTTCGCCGATCTTGAGCTCGAAGTGATTGCGTACGTCGAAGACAGTGAGGTGTCTTTGTTCGACCAAAGCGGAGAAGACGTAGCGCTTGATTCGCTCCTCCACAGTCAATGCAGGGTTTGGTGATTCCTTTCCGGTAGGCCCCGTGCCGCGGTGCAGTCTGCGCAGGTTGTCGAAGACACCGAGTAGGCAGTTTCTGATATCGATATCGGCCTCATCGCGCAGGACGTCAAAGTGCACATCTGCATTGATGCGGAGGTTTTGTCCGTCGAGACCTCTGTAGCACAGGGTACCGTCCGGCAGCTTGGCGAGCCAGGACACCCTGAGTGTGGGGGCTTCGGCTGTTGCGGCCATGTCGTAGTCCCTTCGTTTGGTTCAGGCTGACAATCGCTACTGTAAGCTCGGTGATCAAAATAGTCAATACCCGCACTAGGGGCTGATTTGGTTTAGGTTAAGCTCATGCGCTATACTGGTGGGGAAGAAAAGGACTTTAGACTATGGCGCGCGTTACACCACGCATCCTGAGTGGGTTTATAGAATTGTTGCCCGAGGATCAAATCCAGTTTAATAGCATGTTCGATACCATCCGTAGTGTGTACGAGAGCTATGGCTATGCACCAATTGAAACGCCGGCCATTGAGCTTGGCGAAGTATTGCTGGCCAAGGCCGGTGGTGAGACCGAAAAGCAGATATACAAGATCGCCCACGCCGAAAAAGACATGGCGCTACACTTTGACTTAACTGTGCCCTTAGCACGCTACGTAGCCCAGCACGAAGGTGAGTTGGTCTTCCCGTTTCGGCGCTACCAAATGCAAAAGGTCTGGCGCGGCGAGCGTAGCCAAGCCGGTCGCTACAAGGAGTTCTACCAGTGCGATATCGACGTGGTGGGGAGCGGCAATACGCTGTTTGATGCCGAGATGCCGGCAGTGATCTCGAGCGTGTTTCGTAAGCTCAGCATCGGGAGCTTCACGATTCGGATTAACAACCGTAAGATTTTGCAGGGTTATTTAGAGTCTATAGGTGCGCACCACATCTCGGTGGAAGTACTGCGCGTGATCGATAAGCTCGATAAAGTCGGTGAAAACGTGGTTACGGATGAGCTGGTAAAGCTTGGTGTGGAAGCCAAGGCCACCAAGGAGCTACTGGAGTTTATTGCCATGGAGGGTAGTGTGGATGAGGTGCTTGATCGCTTGGAGGCGCTGCCGACTCAAAACACCCGCTACCGTGCTGGCGTGGAGGAGCTTACCGGCGTGATTGGCGGTATGCGACAGCTCGGTGTGCCCGACGAGGACTACGTGATTGATCTACACATTGCACGCGGTTTGGACTACTACACGGGTACGGTCTACGAAACGACGCTGGATGACTTTCCGGGCGTCGGCAGCGTGTGTTCTGGTGGGCGCTACGATGACTTGGCAAGCAATTACACCAAGAGCAAGCTGCCGGGTGTAGGTGTGTCGATTGGGCTAACTCGGTTATTCACACAGCTTAAGGAAATTGGTCTTATCAATTCTGGCGCGCGAACGCTGAGCCAGGCCGTGGTGTTACCACTCTTGCCAGCCGCCATGCCCCGCGCCCTCGAGGTGGCGAACGCGCTACGTCAGGCTGGTGTCGCCATCGAAAGCTACCTAGAGCCAGGCCAGCCCAGTAAATTGATGCGCTACGCTGACAGGCTTGGCGTGCCGTTTGCAGTTGTGCTGGGCGATGACGAGATACTTTCGGGCAAGCTCATGCTTAAAGATATGCAATCAGGCGAACAAAGCAGTGTAACCATCGAGCAGGCCGCGAAGATACTTACAGCAAAAAGTAGCTGACAAGCGGCCTCAAAACTGTTATAATAACGAGCGATACGAAGCGCGCTACGATACGTCCGGTGCACTATGTTATTGCACTCACAAAAGGCGCGCCTTTATTTTTGTCTAAACGGTATAACCCGAAGGAATCACACTCATGGAAAAAGTCGACCAAGCTCAAAAACCAGAAAACATTCGCAATATCGCCATCATCGCCCACGTAGACCATGGTAAAACTACCTTGGTAGATGGCTTACTCAAGCAGTCTCAGACCTTCCGGGACAACCAGGCCGAAATGGGGCAGGAATTGATCATGGACAGTGGCGATCAGGAAAGAGAGCGCGGCATTACTATTACCGCCAAGGTTACTGCTGTGCAGCACGGCGATTACCGCGTAAACATTATTGATACACCAGGGCACGCTGACTTCTCGGGCGAAGTGGAGCGCACGCTTAACATGGCTGATGGCTGCTTGCTGATTGTGGACGCCCAGGAGGGACCGATGCCACAGACCAAGTTTGTGCTTACCAAGGCTTTGGCTGGCGGGCTCAAGCCAATTGTGGTAATTAACAAGATTGATAAGCCCGGTAGCCGCATTGCTGAGGTAGAGGAAGAACTGGCCGACTTATTCCTCGAGCTCGCCGTGCACGAAGACCAGCTGCATTATCCAGTCTATTATGCCATTGGTCGGGAGGGCAAAGCCTGGAAGGACGCTCCAGCCGACTCAACTGCTGCGGGCGACTTGGACTGCATTTTTGACGCTATTATTAGTGACGTGCCAGCTCCTGACGTAGAGCAGGACGCACCGTTCCAGATGCTCGTAACTGCTCTGGCGCATGACACCTACAAGGGTAAGTACGCGATTGGTCGCATTAACCGCGGTACCGTCAAAGCAGGCGACACCATCGCACTGTGTCAAAAGGACGGCAAGATTGCCAAAGCGCGCGTGGAAGCCGTATTTATGAGCCATGGCGTGAGCAAATTCGAGGTGCCTGGCGGCATTGCTGGTGACATTGTGCAGCTTACGGGCATTAGTGCCGTACAAATTGGCGAAACGCTAGCTGACGCGGAGAAGCCAGAAGCCTTGCCAGTGCTCGAGGTTGAAGCTCCAACGCTGAAGATCTACATTGGCCCGAACACCAGTCCGTTGAAAGGCCGCGAAGGTGAGTTCACAACTAGTCGCCAGATCGATGAGCGCTTGCACAAGGAGCTAGAAACCAACATTGGTTTGCGCGTCGAAGACGGCGGTTTGGGCTTCTTGGTCTCAGGTCGCGGCGAACTGCACTTAAGTGTATTGATTGAGACCCTGCGCCGTGAGGGCTTTGAGCTCGAAGTTGGCCGCCCGCAAGTGGTCACTAAGGAAGAGAACGGCAAAACCATGGAGCCGATTGAAGAACTGATTATCGAGGTTCCGGCCGAGCACGTGGGTGCTATTCAGATGGAACTTGGCGCCCGCCGAGCCAC
>JAYRIB010000042.1:0-25449 GCA_041907025.1 Candidatus Saccharimonadia bacterium
AAGCACAAAAAAAAGTAGCCCCTACGTAACTAGACAAAACAAACTGTATGTGCTATAGTACTTAGATTGTCACATATGACATGGGTGAATGCCGAGCCTAGAATCCGTACTACTTGAAACGGAAATATTATTCTCGCTATTCATCAAGCAAGAATAATAATCCGAAAGGCACGTATGAACCAATCATATGCACGTCCGGCGAATTCGCGTGGTCGAAATACTAATAGTAATAATCGCAGCTTCGGTGGCAACACTGGTGGCGCCAAACGTTATGGCGGCGGAGGCGGCGGTCGTCGTTACGGCGGCGGCGGTCGCGGCAAGCAAGGCGCGTACATCGACCCAGCTAAGTTTGTTAACAAAGTAGCTGTCATTCCCCAAGAAGACGTCTTTGTACCCGTTAATACCTTTAACGACTTTGCGTTCTCTGACGCGCTCAAGCGCAACATTGCCCTGCGCAAGTACGAACAACCATCAGCTATTCAGGATGGTGCTATTCCTCCAATTCTCGAGGGCAAAGACCTAATTGGTCTTGCTAACACTGGCACAGGTAAGACAGCCGCTTTTGTGCTACCTATCATCGAGCGTTTGCAGAACGTTCACACTAAGCCAGCTGTACTGATTATGGCGCCAACCCGAGAGCTAGCTAACCAGATCAATGATGAGTTCCGTGCCTTTGCTCAGGGCATGCGCTTATACAGCGCCCTCTGTGTTGGCGGTATGAACATGTACCGACAGGTACAAGACTTGCGCCGCAGCCCACAGGTAATCATCGGCACTCCAGGACGTCTTAAGGATCACATTCAGCAGGGCAACCTGAAGCTCAATGCTGCCAGTATCTTAGTCCTCGACGAAGCTGACCAGATGCTCGACATGGGCTTCATTGCCGACATTCGCTTCATTGTAGGCGAAATGCCCGCTGCTCGTCAGTCGCTCTGCTTTAGTGCCACTATTACCCCAGCAATCGAAACGCTGATTCATGACTTCTTGCGTGACCCTGTAACCATCTCGGTCCGTACCCGCGAAACCAGTGACCACGTAGAGCAAGACGTTATCCGTGCTAACACCAAGGACGAAAAGTTCGCCGTGCTCAAAGAAATGCTCGACCAGCCAGAATTCGAAAAGGTCCTTGTGTTTGGTGAGACCAAGCACGGCGTGCAACGATTGGCTGACGATCTAACCCGCAGTGGCCACAACTCCGAAGCTATTCACGGCAACAAGACCCAACCACAACGTCAGCGCGCCCTTAAGTCGTTTAAGGACAACCGTGCCAAGGTACTAGTTGCAACCGACGTAGCTGCCCGTGGTTTGGACATCCCAAATGTCAGTCACGTGATCAACTTTGATCAGCCAAACACCTACCAGGACTACGTGCACCGAATTGGCCGTACTGGTCGAGCTGGCAAAAAGGGCAAAGCCCTCACCTTCATCCCACGTTAAGCCAATAGGCTACGTGCTATTGTCCTTGACCCACTCGTCTCTTTCTGATACGATACTACACGTCTTTGAAATATTGAGGCTGCGTGTGGGGCAATGCTTGGGTTCTACTAACTGCAGAATAGTATGAATCCAGCCATTGCCTCACAAAGGCAACAGACGTGGTGGATTCCTTGTACAAAGTGCACAAATTGCTTCACTTGGAATCCACCGCGACCACGGGGGTTTAGCTCAGCGGTAGAGCGTCAGACCGATCCGTCGGCCTGAAGGTCGGGGGTTCGAATCCTCCTAACCTCCACGAACGACCCTTAGCGAGTAGTAATCCCCACCGGGGAGAGGCTTAGCTGTGCACTTGGGGTGCATGTACGCAGGTTCAAGTCCTGCAGGGTCGACTGGAGCGCAAGCTCCCCCACTTACTTTTGTAGCTTAACTCCTAGAGTCGCCGGCGTGACATAAGTCCGGAAATGCGGGTGAGAATCCCGTCAAGAGTAATTGGTAGTCTTGGGGCAGTCCGGCATGCCGGGTCACTGCTCCACCATCGCTGCGGGCAGATCCGGCCTGCCGCGCGCGGCCATGCGGCCGGAACGTTGTCTGGGGGAGACGTTCCGGCCACTGGCCACACCACAGAATCTCGGTCTGCTGCCAGAGCGGACCAATGGGGTGACCGATCAGGTCATCATAGCTAAGCTATCGGAGGTTCGAATCCTTCGCAGACCGCTGATTCTACACCTTTATCTAGGCTTCGGCTTAGACAAAACGACCACCCATTAGGGTGGTTTTCGTTTTTATATTAGATATTCAACCTAAGTGCTACGCCAATATTGCGAGCCGCTCGCCAGGTCTTCTGTCTCTACTCCAAGCTTGCCCAGCTCATCGCGCAGCCTATCACTCGCTACGTAATCACTATTCAATCGAGCTTCCGCCCGCAGTTGCTGCAGAGCAAGCTCCTGATCGCTAAAGGGTTGCGTGTCGCCAACCAGTCCAAGACCTAGGACCCTGTCAGCCCATGCCACCGCCTCAACCGCCCCGTGGACACGCACCCCATCCCTTTCTAGTGCTGCCAACGCCGCGAAAGCCTGTGGGGTATTCAGATCATCGCGCAGGGCAGCCGTAAAATCGCGCCGAAAGGCGTCGATAACCGCTGCATTATCGACAAGCTCAGTGGCGTATTGATTCTTACGAACAAATTCGCACAGAGTGCTAAGCCGCTGGCGAGCTGCCGCTACGTTGTCCAAGCTAAAGTCCATCTTGGTTCGGTAATGTGCACTCAACACGAGCAGCCTATAGGCCATACCGTCACCGATGTCGGCCAGCCGGTAAAAGTTGCCAGACGACTTGGCCATCTTCTCACCCGAAATGTTTAAGAATTCATTGTGCAAGAAGTAGCGCGCTAAGTCACCACCACTCTGCGCAATCTCATTCGTGTGATGAGGAAACTTAAGGTCAATGCCGCCCGTGTGGATATCAAATGGTTTGCCCAAATAGTCAGTACTCATAGCTGAACACTCTATATGCCAACCAGGACGACCCGGTAGCTGCTTGCCGTCTAAACTAAACTGCCAAAACGGTTCGCCATCCTTGGCAGCCTTCCATAGTGCAAAGTCCCCCACACCCTCCTTTTGATCTTGATCATCAATCACTCTCGATTGGCCCTCAAAGTGAATGTCGCTGAGTACGCCATAATCTTTGCCGCTTGCTTGGTACTTGCTAAGGCTAAAGTACACACTGCCATGAGACTCGTATGCGATACTGTCGCTCATGAGCTGACGAATAAGTTTTTGCATGCTCTCGATATGATCGGTAGCCCGCGGCAGCTTATGAATGTCGGCGCGCTGAACACCAATCGCCTCCAGATCATCGAGGAATAAATCGGTAAACTTATCGGCTAACTTCCCCAATGCCACCATCGGCTCGTCATCAGGATAGTCATGGGCAGCGCGAACGATCATCTTGTCATCAATATCGGTTATATTCATCACCCACGCCACCTTAAGATCCTCAATGTGACGCAGCGTGCGCTGCAGCAGGTCGGCAAACAAATAGGCCCGCAAATTACCAATGTGAGCGTGATCATACACAGTGGGACCACAGCTGTAGATGCTGGCCTGCCCAGCCTTGAGCGGCGTAAATACTTCTTTCTGCTTGGTGAGTGAGTTGTATAGGGTAATCATTGTCTTAATTTTAGCACAGCGAGAGTCTAGAACTCCCGTCGGTGATCAATCGCCTGACCGAGGGTCATTTGGTCAGCATACTCTAGGTCACCACCGATTGGCAGACCGTGCGCTAGTCGCGTCACCTTAATACCGAGTGGTTCGAGCTTCTTGGCTAGATACAGCGAAGTAGTTTCACCTTCAATGTTCGGATTCATGGCAAGTATTATCTCAGTCGGTCTCTCGTCCTCAAGTCGTTGCATCAGCTCTCGTATCTTGAGTTGATCTGGGCCAATGCCGTCCACCGGCGAAATAACACCATGGAGCACGTGGTAACGGCCCTTAAAGAGATTGGTCTTCTCGATTGCTACGACGTCGAGGGGTTGGCTCACAATCGCCCACAGGCTATCGTCGCGTTGCGTGTTAGTGCACAAGGCGCACAGATCGCTGGCGCTAAAGTTCTGGCAGCGCGAGCAGTACCGTAAGCCCTCTTTGAGGGCCTGGGCAGCCTCGCCGAGCTGTTTCTCGCCCCCACTGCGGAGCAAATGAAAGGTTAGCCGCTCAGCCGTCTTTGGCCCTATGCTTGGCAGTTTTGCGAACTCACTAATGAGCCGCTCCACACTTGGTGGCAAGATGTCCATACAGTTACACCCACCACGGCCTACATACCCGGCAAGTTCATTCCTCCGGCTAGCGCCTGCATTTTCTCGGTCACATCCTGCATAATCTTCTTACTAACTTGGTTGACAGCTGACTGCACCCACTTGGCCACCCTATCGGCATCTTCCATTTGTGAGGGATCAATGTGTACTTCGCGCAGTTCCATACTAAATGATGCTTGGTCAATCTTGACTCCAGCCACCACCCGAACAGCCCCATCGCCGGCCTCGGCCTCAGCGGTAAGTCGTTTGAGCTCCTTTTGAATCTTCAGAGCCTGTGCGGCCATCTTTGCTTTCTCGAGCATGCTAATACCTCTATTTAATACCTCTATTTTAGCAGATCCCAGCCCTACCCGACAGGGTCAGCCCCAGCCTGATTGTAGTCAGTTGGCGCAATACGCTATAATTACACTTATGTTGGCAAAGCTTCGATCGTTTACGTACTCATTCCACCCTTTTCTTGCGGCCGCTATTCTTGTTTTAATGTTCGCGCTCAGCTTCCTGACCATGCGCGGTGACAGCGCGATTGTTGACGAGGTCGCCCATATTCCGGCCGGCTACAGCTACCTCAAGTACGGCGATTACCGCCTCAACCCCGAGCATCCACCCCTGCTCAAAGATATTTCCGCCGCCCCGCTTTTACTCCTAGATCTTGAGTTCCCCGACAACATCCCCGCATGGACGCGCGACGCCAATGGTCAATGGGAGGCTGGCTGGAATTTTATCTATCACTATGGGAACGACGCCGACGAGATATTACTCTACTCACGCCTGCCGCTGCTCTTACTCGGCATTGTGCTCGGCTACTGCATTTACCGCTTTTGTTTACGGCGTTATGGGCCGCCAACCGCCCTGCTGGCACTAACGTTTTATGCCTTCTCGCCGAATATTCTAGCTCATAACCACTTCGTAACGACCGACCTCGGCATCGCCGCCTTTGTGTTCTTTGCTGTTTGGAGCTTTTTAGAATGGCTCAAGCGACCTGCTAGCAAAAAGTACTTGGCAATCGCAACGGTATTCTTTGCACTTGCTCAAGTAGCCAAGTTCTCCGCTATTATGCTAGTGCCATTCTTCGTACTCCTGATCTTCATTAAGCTGATAATCACAAGCAAGTCAGCTATCACTCGTAAGCTTATCATCTCGCACGTAGTCGGGCTCACCGTGATCTTTGGAGCAGGTCTCCTGCTTGTCTGGCTGTTCTATATCCCCCACACCATCAATATGCCCGCTAGCCTGCAAGACAAGCTGATCGTCGAGTCACTGCCGTCTGGCTACAATAACCTCTATGGTACCTACCTAGCGCAAATTAACGATAACCCGGTATTTAAACCACTCGTCCAATATGTCCTCGGTGTTCTTATGGTCATCAACCGTGTGCAGAGCGGCAACATAACCTACCTCATGGGCGAGGTAACAAATCAAAGTTTTGCCTGGTACTTCCCGATTAGTTTTGTGCTAAAAACTCCCTTGCCGATGCTTATCCTGCTGTTCGGGGCCATCGTGGCTGGCGTTGTATCCTACCTCCGCAAAAGCCCATTAAAAGTCTGGAGTAACTTCAAAGGCTACGCGCGAGATCACTTTAGCGAATTAACCAGCATCTTGTTTGTCATCTATTACTCGTATATATCGATCACGGGCAACCTCAACCTTGGTATCCGGCACCTGTTCCCAATGATGCCATTCGTGTTCATTTTGGTCGCCAAAAAGGCCCTGGACCTCTACCATAAGCCCAAACGCAAAAGCTATAAGCGTGCAGCCGGAGCGGCTATCGCCTTTCTGACGGCCTGGTATGTGGTCGTGGCGTTCGCTCAGTTCCCATCATACATCCCCTACATGAGCGAACCTTTTGGTGGCTCATCAAAAGCCGCTCAATACCTCTCCGACTCTAACGTCGACTGGGGTCAAGACGCCAAACGTTTGGTCGAATACGTCAATAACAATCCCGCCATCGACAAGATCGCGGTCGACTATTTCGGCGGAACTGACCCGCGCTACTACTTCTGCAAACGCCGCTACGACGACCAAGGCCAGCTGGTTAAAAACGCCACCGGCTATGACTGTGCGGACTCCAAGTATATTGAGTGGCACGTCGACTATGGTAAGCCGTCGACAAAGTACATCGCCATTTCGGAAACCTATTTAGTAAGTGATCTCTTCTATCAGATAAATAAACCCCGGCCGTATAATTACCAATGGTTGCGTGACAAAGAACCAATCAAACGGATTGGTGACTCAATCTACATTTACGAGGTTCGGTAGCACCTGGTACGTCATCGCACTTGTGCAAGGTTTGTATTATGCGAGCTGAGGAAGTGGCCTGTGATGATAGGTGATGCGCTTGTATTGGCCTGTCATGAGGCGCCATTTGATTTTAAGCATGTCAATACCTGACTCCAAAGCCGCTTTAGCGTTGCTATCCCCCACCAAGCCTTCAGTCTTAGGATCGTGCCAGTCGTCTGCTTCAATAATGTCAATCTTGTATTGCAACTTGCGCGCTATGGCGAGGAGCTCCATATCAAACGCCCAGCCCGTTATGCGCTGGCGGCCGAATAACTGTTTGGCCACGTCGGCTTCAAATACCTTAAAGCCACACTGTGTGTCGGCAATCCCCGGCGTCAGCAGGACTCGAGTAAGCAGGTTGCCAAACTCGGAAATAAACTTTCGCACTCCAGTGTGCGTGACGTCGATATGCCGCACCGCGATCGCGACGTCAGCCTTACGTTCCATTACCTCAAAAACCGCATCTAGGTGGTGTAGCGGGGTGGCCAAGTCAGCATCCATAAAGAGCCGATAGCGACCGCGTGCCTCAAACATACCAATCCGAACCGCCCCACCTTTGCCAGCCCGCTCTGTTAGCTCGATACTACGGAAACCTTTATGACCCTTGCACTCCAGCGCGGCTAAACGATGGGTGTGAGAATCCTGAGAAATAATCAAGACCTCAACATCGCCGTAATCATGCTTACTCAGAAATGTAGCCAAGCTCGCAATCGTATCCCCAATACGGTCCGCCTCATTATAGGCCGGAATAATAATCGAAAGATCCGGCTGGGTCATGGAGTTCTGTACCAGACAAAAAGCTGACTTTCATTAAATGGCGAGGTATTCACACCAAAGCTTCCCTTAGGAAACTTTGCTTCGACACGCCGCTTCAACGCCCTTAACTCACTACTATCGGCACCCAACAAGATGATGACCTGTGGCTTGTTGGCCAACGGCAGGCTCTCTAATTGCTCAATGTTACCACCAAATCCCGTGGCGTTTCGCGCCATACGACTGGCAGCCACAACTGCTAACTCTTCGGGTCGAGCAACTATATATGGTTCAGCTTGGTTGGCTTTTCCGTAGCGAGCAGCTTCAACAAGGTCCTCTCGATATGCCACAAATGTCTGTGGATCCTGGGCCCAAGCTACAAAGTACTGTCGATAGCCCTGGTAGGCCGTGAGAACGAGTAGCAAGACCACGAAGCTCAGGCCCAATGAACGAGCCGTCGTGTTAATTGGAAACATGGCGTACCAGCGGGTCAAAAGATGGTTCGTACCTATGCCGGCAAGCATAAAGATAAATGGCATCGCCAGAGCGGCGCGGTACGCATCTGGTGCATCTACGCCTAGGCCGACAATACTTGGCAAGACTAAGACCGTCAGACCAATCCCCACAAAGCCATAGGCCATACGGCTGCGCCGCGCGAGGGCCAGCAGGACACCAAGTAAAAACATTAGTGCGGTAAAGGCATTGAGCAATGGCACACCGCCGAGATTGTGCGTATAATTCTCGTCCCCTGACGTAAAGAACATGAGAACGGTCTTGCCGGCATTCTCGAGGCTAGCCTTAGCTACAACGGTAAATCCCGTGTTATCACCGACATTTGATCGAACGATACCAGCCGCTGGGTTAGCCTTACCGATGAGTAACAGGACAGCCATTGGCACGAGCACAAGCAAGCCAACCACTGCAGTACTCACGAGCAAACGCTTCCTGGATGACACAAACTTCCTTTGCAACAATAGCACTACAGCGGCAACTGCGAACACAACTGGTACCAGCCAGAAAAGACGAGCACTAAAACAACCGGCAACCATAGTCAGGGCTGCCGCAACCGAATAACCCCACTTACCCGTCTTGTAGGCACGTTGGGCTAAGAAACACAGCCAGACGAGGGCCGCAAGAGCTAAGTTGATCGGCAACACATTGCGTGACAGCGTAAGCGCCCAAGGGCTCACCGCTGCCAAAAAGGCCGCAAGCAAAGCGGCCCGGCGCCCGAATGAATCCTTTGCCCAAAAATACAACCCGGCCACCATCACCACGCCCAATGCAGCATTGAGATAACGCAGCGCAAGCACTGACTCCCATAACCATAGCAAGACGGCGCCCAGACCAATGTAGGCTGCAAACCCAATGTTTGAACTGCCCTCAAACAGCAGGCCAAGTGAGCCCCGGCTTGCGTTAAGCGCATTGAGCACCCATTGAGCCTCGTCAACGCTTATACCTGGTGGCAGACTAGAAAGCTTGTGTACGCGCAAAAAAGCGGCTAGCACGAGAATTGCCACAAACAGGATCGTACCGAGTCGTCGGTTGAGGGCTGAGTATGCAGACTTCTTCTTCATGCTCTAGAGCCTTTATCTTCGGTAAAAACAAACCTACGGTACATCAGGAAGTTATAGACAAGGACCACCAGAATAGCCATACCTAACGCAAAGTTATTAATGTCAAAACTACGGCTGAATGGTAGGCTGAGCGAGCTGGTAACGCTGTAGACGAACTCCCCTGGAGTGAGCCACTGTTTGGTAAAGAGTTGCAGGATAAGTGGCCGTATGACGTAAAGGCCAAACATGGTAATTGCAAAAAAGTAGAATACCTTGGTAGGCGTAGTTTTATGAACCTTAAAGGTAAAACGCTGGTTAAAAACAAAGCTGTTGATCATGGCGACGGTGCCAGATATGATACCCGAGAGGACAAGATCTAAACCAATGAGCTGCGTCAGGATATTAACTAACACAACATCAACGAGAGTATTGAGGATGCCAACCAGACCAAAGCGACCAACTTGACCAGAAATTTTCCTTTTGATTCGCTCCACCTTTAGCCTTACTCCTTATGCTTACGTACCTAACATTATACCTGAGATCGTCTGGCTAAGTAAACGCATTAGCTAGTGTGGGATTTATCAAGATTCTTAAAGCGCATTTCATCGCCTTTAAAGAAGAGTTCCACTTGCCCCGTTGGCCCGTTACGGTGCTTAGCGATAATAATGTCGGCTACATTCGGCTTCTCGGTATCTTGCGGATGATAGTAGTCGTCGCGGTAAATAAACATCACCACATCGGCGTCTTGCTCGATCGATCCTGACTCACGTAAGTCCGAGAGCTGCGGAATCTGCGGACTCCGCTTCTCTACTTCACGCGACAGCTGAGACAGGGCGATAACTGGCACATCAAGCTCTCTGGCGAGGCCCTTGAGGCCACGAGAGATTTCTGATATTTCTTGCACTCGGTTCTCACCGCCGTTATTGCGACCGCTCATGAGCTGCAGGTAGTCAATCACAACCAAACCAAGGTCATGCTCGCTCTGCAAGCGCCGGGCCTTGGTGCGCATCTCCATCACATTAGCCATCGCCGAATCATCAAAGTAGATTGGCGCTTCCGCCAACACACCCATCGCCTTGTTGAGCTTTTCAAAGTCCTTGTCTTCTAGATTCCCGGTACGCAGTCGCCAGGAATCAATCCCCGCTTCAGCGGCCAGCAAGCGATCCACCAGCTGCTCCTTACTCATTTCCAAACTAAACACACCGACTGGGACACCCTGCTTAATGGCAATGTTCTGGGCGATGTTCAGCGCCAAGGTGGACTTACCCATCGCGGGCCGTGCGGCCAGGATCAGCAGGTCGGACTTCTGCAGGCCGGCCAGCAAGTTATCTAGCCCCTTAAAGCCGGTTGGTAAACCGCGCAGCTTGCCCTTGTCCTTGTGGAGCGAATCAAGTCGATCAAAGCTGTCTGCCAGAACATCCTTCATAGAAGTAAAGTTTTGCTTCAGGTGCTTTTGCGAGACATCAAACAACGTTTGTTCAGCGTTATCAAGCAAGCCATCGAGCGGCTGCTCCTCGTCGTAGGCCATATTGCCAATTTGGTTAGCAGCCGTAATGAGACGACGTAAGGTTGCCTTCTGGGATACGATCTTGGCATAGTTTGCCACGTGAGCTGCCGATGGCACGCCGTTGACTAAGCTGGTCAAGTAGGTCGCGCCGCCAATGTTCTCGAGCTCACCCATGGCATCAAGCTTGTTTGATAGCGTCACGACGTCGAGCGGTTCACGCTTTTCGTACAAGCTTACGATGGCTTCGTAGATCAAGCGGTTCTTGGTGGCGTAGAAGTCATCGCCGTGCACAGCGTCGGCAACCTTAATAATGGCGTCTTTGTCGAGCATAAGTGAACCCAGCAAGCTTGATTCGGCCTGCAAGTTCTGTGGCGGCAGCTTGTCCCCGGCACTGGTATTCGATTGGTTCTTAGCCACTGACGACCTCCCCGCCCAATATCTCTAGGGCTGAAGCCACTAATTCCTTTTGGCTATCAATCGGCTCAGCCTTCGACTTCGGCTGCGTCAAACGGCAGTCTAATTGGATCTCGTGACCAAATGTTTTGCTCATAATCTGCTCAATCAACTGACGGTTCTTTTGCTCCTCGATCCGCTCTTTGTGAAAGCTAAACGGACACTCCATTACTAAACGATCATCCTCGATCCGTGGGTTGGCAGAGCGAATAACTGCGTAGAGTGAGTTGTTACGGTCCTTAATCAAGCTCAAACCCTTCATGCACAGACTCTGACTATCCACGTTCACCACCTGGGCAACGGGGCGTTTAGCCTCATTAGCAGTCGGCTTCTTAACGGCCGTAGCACTCGGAGCGGCCTTTGGAACCGTTTGAGCAAGCTGAGTGGCTGGTTCTGGTTGAGCAACAGGCGCGACAGCGCCAGGGGGTCGACAGAGCTCGTAGAGCGCCAGTTCAAGCGGCAGACTGTAATGCCCAGTGATCTTGAAGTTAGCGAGCGCCCTGGTTAGGCACTGCACTGCCAGCGCCAGCTGGCCAAGCTCCATACCGTAACGGCTTTTGGCTGGCTGAGCGCCCACCTGTGCGAGCAAGTCTACCCGCAAAGCATCCAGCAACTGACGAGTAAGGCTCTGTGGATCATTGCCAAGCGCAATCATACCTTCCACAACCTCAAATGCCTTTGCCGTATCACGCTGGGCAGCTGCACTCAGTAAAGCGTCAACATCCTGCCCAGAAGCCATACCGAGCGTCGCAGCCACGTGCGCCACACCGAGCTTCTCATCCAGCGTCGAGAGCTGGTCAAGCAAGCTAATGGCATCTCTAAATCCGCCCCGACTGGCGTGGGCAATCATACTCAGGGCGGACGGGTCAATGTCGATGCCCTCAAGCTTAGCAATCTCACCCAAGCGGGTTACCAGGTCAGCTTCGCCAATCGGCCGTAAGTCAAAGCGCTGGGTGCGCGAAATAATCGTTTCTGGTAGCTTATGGGCTTCGGTAGTAGCCAACACGAAGATAGCATGTGCCGGTGGCTCCTCGAGCGTTTTAAGCAGTGCGTTAAAGGCCTCCTTGGTGAGCATGTGTACCTCGTCGATGATGTAGACTTTGTACTTAAGGTGTGTTGGCGCACCCATAATCTTCTCGCGTAGAGAGCGCATCTCGTCAATGCCACGGTTAGAGGCAGCGTCTATCTCGATAATGTCCAGCTCACGTCCCAAATCAGTCTCCACGGGCAGCTCATTAATTCGCCGTGCCAATATGCGCGCAATGCTGGTCTTACCAGTTCCCCTGGGCCCGGTCAGTAAATAGGCGTGGCTCATTAGTCCACGCTGCACTGCTGCTTCGAGCGTACGCGTAACATGCTGCTGGCCGACCACGTCGCCAAAGTCAGCCGAACGATATTTGCGATATAACGCAATACGAGACAAAACCCCTCCAGTTCTCACTAATCCACTAATACTTACTCACTATTATAGCTCTTGGGACTGTTGCCCTACAAGTAGCGAGGATGCTCGTAAGCGCGTTTTAGGCGCCGATAATTGCTTCGATGGCCGCCCATGAGGCGTCACCACCAGCTGGAGTTACGATGGTAACCTCGTCACCCGGGTTACCCTTAAAGTACGTTACGCTCGCAAAGAGGACGTTGTAGTGTTGACCGCCAGCTTCTACCTTATACTGACCATCTTCTAAGATGAGCTTACCAATCAGCTTCTTGCGCTCCACTGGGCCGATCTGTTTGTAAATAAATGAGCCGTCTTCGGCAATGGTGAGCTTGAGGGTGTCACCTTCCACCAGCTTAGACTTAGACGCGTAGTTAGCCGGCACTGGGTAGGACTTACCGCCATCCCCTATCATATGCTGGCCGTCAAATCTACCCTCAATTACCTTACCAGCCACAGCAGTAGTGCCCATCGACGCACGAGCAGGCTTAGCCTTACTCGGCTCTGGTAGGTCCTCTGGCTTTACTCCAAGCTCTTGGATAAGCCGATGCACCTCGCGTAGGCTAGTCTCGGCTGATTCTAACTGATTGGCAAGAGCTTGAAGGTTGAGTTGTCGTTTGTCTTTTTCTGTCATAATTTAGGTGTTTTCTTGGTTTGGCTTAAGTGTAGCACTTTTGTTTTAAAAAGCCAACCTGATCGGACGAATACTGCTCGGGTAGCAAGAACCCGACGAAATCGAGATCTCGCCGGGTGGGTGAACCCATATAGGAGCGCTTGTTGCCGTGCTCTGTCTAACCGACGAGCTTTCGCCTCATAGCCTCGAAGGCACTTAGAGCACCAACACTCGTTGAGGAGGTGCTAGACTGCTGGATCCCAGCAATCTGCTTATTTACCCACTCGAGAAGTCCAACTTCGAAGCCCTCGGCCGGGATGGGCTTTGCCGGCCATGTGTGGTAGCCGTTGGTGTGCCCACGCGTATGCCCAGCCTCAAGCATGCAATAGAACATGCGTGCGGGCCTTGAACCGTCCTCGTCAGAGTCGAACACTGCCGTACTTCTACACACTCGCATGGTGCAAACAGCCTCGACCTCCCTACGCTGAACCATGATCCAACCATCACGATTAGCGGCAGGCAGGTGATCTAGTAATACTTGACGAGGATCACCTTCGCCGAAATGCATTGGGCTAAGCCCGCCCGCTGGCCAGGGCAGGAAGCATTCGGTAATGGCAGCGTTGGTACGGACTCGCTCTGACGGACTAGGGCCACCCGTATTGTCGTAGTACACACTATCAGTATCTTCTGGCATCTTGACTGCCCTCTCTTGTAGATGTGCGTGGGACGTGATAAGTATGCCAGAACCTACAGTAGACAGCAAGCATAACCAGGGGTATATTACATATGCCTATAACTACTTATACAAAAAGAGGCCCGGATTTCTCCAGGGCTTCTTTTTGATTGAACCTAGTACGGCTTACTGAAGCTCTACAGTAGCGCCGGCAGCTTCTAGCTTAGCCTTAGCTTCTTCGGCCTCTGCCTTTGGAGCAGCTTCCTTGACCGTCTTAGGAGCAGCGTCTACTAGACCCTTGCTCTCAGCCAAGCCAAGACCTGAGATCTCGCGAACAGCCTTAATTACTTCGATCTTCTTTTCCCCAGCAGAGGTAAGAACGATGTCGTAATTAGCCTTCTCTTCGGCAGCCTCAGCAGCGTCACCGCCACCTGCAGCTGGAGCAGCAGCCATTGCCATAGGGGCAGCAGCGCTTACGCCAAAGTGATCTTCGAGTACCTTTACGAGCTCAGATAGGTCGAGCACGCTCAACTTTTCGATCTCGCCAACCAAGCTCTTGAACTTAGCTGGTACTTCTACCTTAGTTTTTTCTTCTACTACTTCTGTTGTGGCTTCGTCTGCCATAATTATTCTCCTTTAAATTACAGGTTAGCTCTAAACTTGAGCTGCCTTTTTATCTTTAATCGCGCTGAGTGCGTAAACCACACTTGCCACGTTGCTGTTGAGTACCCGTACAAAGCCAGACAATGGCGCGGCAATGGTGCCGACCAACTGAGCAGTAAGCTGTTCGCGGCTTGGCAAGGCTGCTAGGGCCTTTACTTCGGCCTTTGTGAGCACACTGCCGTCTTCGGCGATGGCGCCGAGGATGTCGAGCGCTTGGTACTGCTTTGCAAACTCAGCCACAATCTTAGCGGCTTCTACCTCGTCAGCGCCAAAGGCAATTGCCATTGGGCCGGTTAATATGGAGGTATCCACGTCCTTTTGCGGCGAATCTGCGAGTGCCAACTTCACCAAGGTGTTCTTGGCTACCGTGTAGGTAATGCCAGCGTCACGCAACTTGCTGCGGAGCTCGTTGATTGCCGGAACGTCGAGTCCACGGTAATCGGTCAGCACAGCCAGCTTGGTGCTTGCAAACAGCTCGGACATTTTGGCTACGTCGGCTTCTTTTCTCTCACGAGTTTTTGCCATATTGGTCACCCTTTCGTTAATCTGATTCGATTGCTGTAATAGCCTTCGACCTGGGGCTAAAACAAAAAACTTTGGCGAAAACCAAAGAGTTGAAATGCATGTCCACGAATGTGTTAGCTTCTCACCTCTCGTAGCGGATTAAGGCGTCTCTTGTAAGAAGATTTGCCAGCTACGGTCTTTGGTAATCGATACCCTCCATACTACCAGATTCGATCTGTTGGGTCAATACATGATAACGCAATACGACCCCGGGAAATGAACCCCGGGGTCGCGATGATTTACGGGTCATCAATCCGTTTGTGCGGCCAGCCGCTTGGCTTCAAGCCGTTCCTCTGCAGCCAATCGACCAAGGTCGTGCTGACCATGGTCAACGTACTTCATCATTTCGGCAATTGCCGTGTGGCCAGCCTGCTCAGCAATCAGCCGGTGCATCTGCTGACACACCCGCCGATAGTCGTCGTGACCAGCCGGCTGCGTCCGCAGCTCCAACATGTGCGTCAGCGCCCGAGCGTTGATCTCGAACGCATAACGCATGTTCCAAGCAAACCCCAGAGCGTACTGAGGCTGTGCATCTGCGGGGAACTCCTCGGCCAGTTGATGGTAGAGGGCTGCTTGCTGCTCGAGCACCGCTTCGTAGACACCCTGGACACCAGCAAGTTTTACCAAAGCCGGGACCTCATAGCCGTGCAAGGGCGTAAGAAGTTGCCAGGTGATGGTCAGCATGCGGTGTCGCTGCAGGTCGCGAAATGCTCCGTAATTGCTGAGCACCTCAAACCTGTAGCCAGGGAGCTCAAGTTGACGACCTGGCTTATGGCGCCGATTGTGCGACCGATCCCCAAAGTACCTCTGAAGTACTGCCAAGCGATCACCTTGCGACATCCGCCTGACGATCTTCTGAAGCTGGGCTTCGCCATGATGGCTCGACTCAGCTATGATCGCTACGACCAACTTTTCTTCGGCGTCCGGGTCCCAATTCAAGAGTGTTACCTCTGGAGCAGGCTCTACTGGTACTTCCTCGAGTAGCTCCGCAACCAGTTCCGCAACGCTATTACGCGTTTCGGCCAAGTAGCGGCTTGCCATCATGCCGCGATCTGGAAGATCGACTCGCTGCATGAACGACGGAATTACCTTCCGTAGTTCGTGTAGCATCATGTCGGCATACGTGCGCGCCTCGGGGAGCCCAAGGGAACGCATACGCACCAACATGTTCTCGAAAGCTTGGCCAGTACCGTAGATCCCCATATTCGAGATAGTGGCGGCGGGCAACAAACCACGCGCATTATCCAGTACTTTGGAGCCGACTGCTCTTTGGTGAGCAGCATCGCTGGCGCCGAATGCCCGCGGGTAGAGCTCCATACAGACGGGCGTAAGTGCATCCATGACCACACCGTATTGCTCGAAGGTGGAGTCCATGACCCTGCGATAGGCCGGACCAAGAATCGGATGCGCCATCACGGCTGGGTCTCGGTAGTAGCGGTAATGTCCCGCCACCCGATCCGCATACGAGATATAGCGCGTGGATTGCTCCAAGTAGGCCATGAGCCGACCCCACTCAAGCACCTTGGTGAGCAAATTGCTCGCCTGTTCGCATGCCAAATGCGCTCCACCGAGCTGAGCGACAGAATCATCGCCGTACTCGGAGAACACTTTTTCGAACAGCTTCTCTGCTCGGCCAAGTCCAGCGGAAACCGGTGGCGAGTCTTGATCGACCACGAGGTCTTCGAGGAACTCATCGAGGAACAGCCGACGCAGGCTCAACGGAGTGCGTGAGTAGCGAGCAAACAATGCCGCCGTGACGACCTCGGGGAGGCCGCTGATGGCGAATACAGGTAGGTGGATGTTGCTGAAGTATCGAAGCAACACGCGCGCCTCATCATCAGTAAATTCCTCCACCGTATACTGCTCTGGTGTGATTAGCATTGCTTCTCCTCTACAGAAGTTGTTGGATGAGTGGCCATACGGACTGACCAAAGACTTCATACTTACTTGGACGCGCGTCTACGAGAGTATACCCGCAGATACGCGCCTCCTTACGATACCCTTCCATCACGCGAGACATAAAGGCGTCGCCTTCAAGCTCAATGCGATCAATGGTACCTCGCCCAGTTCGACGTTCTCTAGCGACGTCATCAGGCACGTCAAAGACCATCACCAAGTCTGGCTCAAGTGGCCGAATGGCATACCGGCAAATCTGTCGGATCTCATCAGCCTCGTCGGTCAAGCCGCGGCCATGAACCTGGTAAGCCATCGTGGAGACCCAGCTTCGATCCGCCAACACCACATCCCCTTCATCGAGCCATGCTTGAATCATAGGGACATTCTGCGTTCTTACGGCACAAAAGAGCATGATCTCAGTCCGAGGTTCGATCTGGTACTGTGGGTCCTTCAATAGACCCCTGATCCTTTCACCGACGGCGTCGCCACCAGGTTCACGATAGATGCGCACTCGTGCTCCTGCTTGTTCGAGCCGTCCTTTGACTAACTCCAGCTGTGTGCCTTTTCCAGTACCGTCACCACCTTCAAACCAAATGAGTGACATAACGCCACCTCCCTTTTCAAGGTGCGGATATCTTCCGCTTCAAAGCCCCACTCGTTTTATTGAGAGAGGCTTACTCAGAAACTCAAAATACTTGCTTTGAGTTCTTGAGTAACCGTGAGCGAATCTCAGTGTTCTTGGGCGACCAAATGCGTGGCAGCATAGTCTCCGGCTTCCATGCTCGCTTAAGTGCCTTCACACTTCCGCCCGCCTGGTAGTGCCCTCCCGTGCTGTAGTCCTTGGTCGAGCCCGCCACCCATAAGAATATTAACTGGCCGATCGGCATACCCACCACGAGCGGTACCCACACGTCTTGGTTCTTATTGCGAATTTCCATCGTCCAGCGGTTAATATAGCCCACATCGCCCCAGCCAGCATCGTCACAAGTAGAAATGTTTATCCTGCCTAGACTGGAACGCGCCTTCATCATCGTGGTGGCCCCGTAAGCCGCGCCAATATACTCCACGGTGTGGCCGAGTATGCACTCTCCTGGTGCAAGTACAATGATGAGCTCGTTCTCAGCAATGCCCTTAAACGGTTGGCGCTGATGGTCATCGCACCACTGTTTGTGTGTAATTGCCTTGTAGGGGCCAGAGTAGTATTCCTGCACCTCGCTCTCGGCGTAGGGCGAAAAGTCCACTCTGTGCCCAAGCCGCTCAGCCGTATAAAACCAGCCACCTAAGCGGACATCGTAACTGGAAGACTGCAGTAAGTCAGGGTCAAATGGGTCAATAACCAGCTGTCCGCTTTTAAGCGCAGCATGAACTTCACCATCTCCCATCACGCCAGAGAACGGCCGACCAACCTTGCGCTGATACATTTCCACAGCGCTTAAGTCGAGCTCCGCGCCCTCTACTTGGCGCTTGAACCACTGCCCCGCCTCAGTATTGTTGGCCTGCGCCATTATCCACCCCCTTGTTCTCACCCATTATATGCGGTGTCAACGCCTATTAGCAAGGCACTATATGTAGTGTTACGAAAAAAGCACCCAGATATTGGGTGCTTTTTTGCTTCTTAAACTTTCAGCTTACGCTGTCTTCTTGTCGCCAGATACTGAACTTGGGTCGATCTTGACCGACGGACTCATGGTAGCTGTCATGTAGATTGACTTAACATACACGCCCTTAACACCGCTGGGTCGGTTATGCACAACACTGCTTGCAACCTCCTTGGCATTTGCAAGCAGATCGGCTGGCTTAAAGCTGACCTTACCACAGGCTACGTGGATAATCCCGTTGGCATCATTCTTAAGATCCAAACGACCCTTCTTGATCTCACTTACGGCCTTGGCTGGATCAGCCGTTACCGTACCGCTCTTGGGTGATGGCATAAGGCCTTTTGGTCCGAGTGCCTTAGCGTGTCGACCAAGAGTTGCCATCTGTGCTGGAGTTGCTACCAAGACGTCAAAGGCGAACTTGCCCTTTTCGATGTCAGCCATGATTTGCTCACTATCAACCACGTTGGCGCCAGCGGCCTTAGCAGCCTCGGCTAGCTTTGGCTCAGCCAGAACGGCGACCCGCACCGCTTTACCAGTACCCGAAGGCAGTACCACGCCCATGCGGAACTGCTGATCAGCTTGGCGCGGATCAATGCCGAGTGCAATGTGCAACTCTACGCTGGCATCAAACTTAGTTTGTGACAGCTTCGGCATAAGCTCAACTGCCTCTTCGAGGGTGTAGAGCTTGTCTTTGTTGACGAGCTCGCGGGCGGATTTTTGCTTCTTGGTATAGGTCTTTACCCGCGGTTTTTGCTTCGGCTTAGGAGCGTCATCAGTCTCAGCGGCTGCTTCCTTGCGCGCTTCCTTCTCGGCCAGCTCTTCGGCCTCGCGTAGCGCCTTAGCGGAGTGCCTACCAGCTTTGGTTGTCGCAGCTTTCTTTGCTTCCGCAGTCTCTTCTACTACATCAGTAGTTTCTGGCACCGCTGCATCTTTGGCTACTTCGTCCTGCTCTACTACTTCTTCTTGCTTGTCTTTCTTTGCTACCATGTGTTGTCTCCTTGGTGGTCAGTCAATTCGCATCTCCAGGCTTAGCGAACCTCCCACTTGGTTAATTAAATACTTGAATTATTTTTCGACTTCGATTCCCATTGACCGCGCCGTGCCGGCAATTACCTTTTTAGCAGCTTCAATGTCGTTCGCACTCAGGTCAGGCAGCTTCGTCTCAGCAATCTGAGTTAGCTGTGCTTGAGTTAGCTTGCCTACCTTGTCCTTGTGCGGCACTCCAGAACCCTTTTGAAGTCCAGCGGCTTGCTTAATCAGCGTTGCAGCTGGTGTGGACTTGGTGGTGAACGTAAAGCTCTTGTCTTCGAAGACGGTAATCTTAGTTGGCACTGGCTGGCCTTTAACGTCTTTCGTCTGCTCATTAAAGGCATTAATAAAGTCCATCATGTTTACGCCGTGCTGACCCAATGCCGAACCAACTGGTGGAGCTGGAGTTGCACCGCCGCCAGGAATAACCATCTTAAGTCGTGCTTTTACTTTTTTAACTTCTGCCATAACGCTTGCCTTCCTATACTTTCTTTACCTGCAGGCTATCGAGCTCCACTGGAGTCTCGCGACCAAACATGTTTACTAGAACCTTGAGTTTACCTTTGCTCTCGTCAATCTCGCCCACTGAGCCATCAAAGCCCTTGAACGGCCCATCCGTAATGTTGACCAACTGACCGATCGTGAAGTCCATCTTATACTTAGGCTCTTCTACGCCCATGCGCTTCTGGATGGCTTTGACCTCTTCGTCACTGATTGGTGACGGCGTGGTGCCAGTACCTACAAAGCCGGTTACATTTGGCGTATTACGAACCACGTACCAGGAATCTTCGGTCACGATCATCTCAACCAAGATGTAGCCAGGGAAGATCTTGCGTTCTACCACACGGCGTTTACCGTTCTTAATCTCGATCTGGTTTTCCTTTGGCACAATAACACTAAATACTTTATCGCTAATACCCATCGAATCGATGCGCTGGCGCAAGTTATCGGCTACCTGGTCTTCATAGCCCGAGTAGGTATGAATGACGTACCAAGCCTGGGGTGTGTTTTCTTTGTTCATTATTTCACCTTTAAAATTACTTGCTGCAAGAATGAACGAATAATACTGTCAAAACCGCCGACAACCAGGGCGAGTATGACCGAAAAAGCAATTACGATTAGCGTCAGCCGCAAAGCTTGCTTGCGAGTCGGCCATGTGACCTTTTGTAGCTCTGCATATGAGAGCTGGATGTAGGTAATCAGCTTGTTCATGTCTTTCCATTATACCCTAGCATAGAGAAGTTTGACCAATTCTCTTCAATCTAAAAAAGCCTCCTGGGCTTTCTTAAGTCAAACTATACGCTCTTTAGGTGTTGTCGTCAAGCCTAGTCAATGCCTGGAACCAGTCGACCAACGTCCGATGGTATAGTCGCCTTGATTTGCTGGCTAACACGCTTCACCTGCCCCTGGAACACAAATGCAGCTGCCACGTACGCAACGAGCACAGTCAGAACCACGCAGGCTGCCGCAATTGCCGGCCAAACTCGTAGCTTGAGCGGGCCTGAGGGCACTAGGTAATCAGACACCTGGTCCTTCTTGCAGCGCAACACGACAATATGGTAAAACCCAGCCCAATGAGCACTTTGCCACAAAACGGAACCAAGCCAAATAGCCATAATCGCGGCTAATGCAAGTAGCCAAACGCTAAGTCGAGCCGGTATAGTGGTGAGAGCTGGCAAATAAGTATAGAAGCTTGCACCGATTAAGACAATTAAACTAGTCGCGACAACAAGCTCGACCACAGCGAAGCCAAAGGCTACAGCGCTTAGTGAGGGGTTATGCCAAACGAGTTTAAACGATCGAGCCTGAATAGCACCAAGAGGTAACTGCGTGGTGGCGAGCATTGAGCGTTGTAGCTTACGCCGAACGAACAGTATGCCTAATAGCAGCAGTGCAACCAAAACCACGAGGCCAACCGCGTACGAACGGAATGGCGCAAGCCAGGTGGCACTCGCGACCGTCAGCCAGTATACCGCTCCGATCATAGAAACAATGATTGTACTGGCCAGTAACAGATCGAGTAGCCAACTCAGTGATGTGACGAGAATATTGGAAACCGCGTGTCGGATCAGGATGTAGCCACGGCTCACTCTGTGGTCAATTCGACGAATCTTGATGGCTGTCATAACCTGTCGAGAAAGAGCAACTATAAGCACCGAGACAATCGCACCTAAATAAAAACCACCCACAATTATAATCGCCCAGACATAGTTCCTTGCCACCAAAAAGGTATTTGTAAACTCGACCAGCTGTGCAGGAGCAAGGCTGGTAAGTTGAGCCAAGCGCGCAACCACGATAGGCACCAGCATTATAGCCCAGAACCGAATATCGAGCACCGTAGAAATGAGGCCGAGACGCAGTATCCGCTTATCGAGCCCCGGGGCGAATGGATAACCCACTAGCTTGCGCACACTCGAAGCCGGTTTATCCTGAATGCGCGAATGTTGCTGTGGCAAGCTAGGATGAGAGACGTTGCTAGCCAGCGCAAAGCCCTCCGTTGCGCGTACGGTCTGAGCGGGATGCATGGGCGCAGTGCGCAAGAGTGCTGGCTGCCCGGTCGCCGCCTGATGCGAGCTTTGTGGTCGCACAGAAGCTGGCCCATGACTTAAGCCGTCGATACCGTGCCGCCTCTTTGGTATGTGTTCCATATTAGTTATCTACCGTGTTTTTATTGCTACCATCAACTTGAGCGGCAAGCTCAAGCGTATTCTCTTATTATAAACACTAAAGTGGTTTTGTTCTATGCGGTTAAGGATTCCGCGATAAAGATTAAGGGCGATTCGTACTGGGCGCTGATTGCCTGGTGCCAAGTCGTGAATCGCTCGCTCAGCCTGATCGTAGCAAAGCTGGGCACGCTGGGCCAGTTCTGCCAGAACGCTGCGGAGCGCCTCTTCATTTTGCCCAGCTAATACATCCTTTCTGCTCAAGCCATGCCGTTTCATAACCACTGACGGCAAGTAAACGCGCTCTATGGCTGCGTCAGCGCTGACGTCACGCATGATGTTGGTATACTGCATGGCAATACCTAGCTGCTTAGCACCCTGCAAGGTTTGTTTATCTGGCTGACCAAGAATATGCGTACACATCAAGCCTACAGTGCCAGCTACGAGGTAGCTATAACGATCAAGATCGGCTAAGGTCTTTACCTCAAAGGGGCTAATGTCTGCGCGAACCCCTTCGAGTAGCTCATTAAAGTAGGTTATAGGAATAGCATGACGCCCTATAACGTCAAAGAACGCTGGCCAGAGGAGGTCGCCCTCGCTATACCGCTCTGTCTTAAGCGTGTGCAAAAGTAGGTCAAGCTCCTGCTGACGCTCAAGCGTGCTCAAGCCAGGCGCATCGGCAATGTCGTCGGCTATGCGACAAAAAGCGTACACTGCGTACAAATCGCGCCTAACGTCTCGCGCAAACATACGCGATGCCAAGTAGAAGGTAGAGGAAGCCTGGCGCGTAACACGCCGACAGTAGCGAAAGCTATCATCAAGCGTTGCCTCGCGAGGGTTCATTAATGATCCCTATTTAGACAGAAGTCGGCTAGGGCGACCAACTGGGCGTACTGCAAGGGGGTCTGTTCTTTAAGCGAGATGATTGCTTCTTTTGCTTGCTTCGCATACTCCCCAGCCAACGCTGCTGTGCGCTCTTTAGCGCCATTGTCCGTCATTACTTTTTTAACAGCTGCTAAGTCGTTATTACCCGCCGACGGCTTGCCAAAGCTCGACTGCAAAACCTCCCGCTGAGTGGCATCTGAAAGCTCAAAGCCGAAATGGCGCAAGATGGTCGGTTTGTTCTCCTGCATATCAGACAGAATTGATTTTCCTGTTACCTCAGTTGACCCAAAAACACCCAGGATATCATCAACCACTTGGAAAGTTATGCCAAGGTTCTCGCCATACTCACGCAGGCAAGATTTCAAATGCTCATCGCTACCGCCAGCTAGAGCTACGCCAAACAATAATGGGTTTACAAATGAGTAAATACCAGTTTTATAGTGGGGTATCTTCAGTAGTCTCTCGACGCTAAGTTCACCTTCAAGCGGATAGAGCACGTCCAGCTGCTGACCACCAACGGTATCAAAGTTCGTAGCGTTTACACGGCCCATAAGTTGCAAGCGCGTTTCTGCGGATACACCTAGCTCACCGATCACCTCGTAGACAAAGGTGAGGAGCAAGTCCCCCGCCAACAGAGACATCGACTGCGCTAAATGATTACGCTCAGATTCGTCCACAACTTGGCTAAGGATCTCATTGTATCGACCATTAATGTTAAGGCCACCGTGCCGCTCATTGTCGCGGTCCATAATATCATCATGCACACACATAAATATGTGCAGAAGTTCTAGTGCAACCGCAGCATCCAACGCAAGCTCGTCGTCTTGACCACCAGCGGCGCGGTAGCCTACCACTGCCAGTGTAGGCCGCAGACGCTTACCTCCCAAATGAGTTACTCGTTCAGTCTCCTCGAGTAAGCGTTTGAAGCGGGGATCAATTTTACCGGCATGGATAATCTTTTGCTGCAAGAACTGCGCGATACGAGTGTTTATCTCAGTCGCCACATGCTTATTAAGCGCAAAAAAGTCGTCCTGTGCCACGGTTCAACCTAGCTCCTGCGCGATTCGCTCAGCCACGAGCTTGCCGCTCAGTGTTACCATGGGAACGCCGCTGCCCGGATAAGTACTCGCGCCCACAAAGTAGAGTCGCTCCACGCCCTTAGCCTTGTTTGATGGTCGGAAGTAACCCGACTGGAGAAAGTGATGGCTCAAGCCAAATGCTGTACCATCGGTCAGATTAAACTTAGACTTAAAGTCATCAGGAGTAAAAATGGCCTCTGACTCAATCTTATCCTCTATATCGAGCTTATAAATCTTCTTCATCCGCTCCAACACACGTGCCTTAATCTTGGCCGTTGCCTTGTCCCAATCGATATTGGCAGCTAGATTCGGTACGGGAACAAGAATATAGACAACGTGCTTGCCCTTTGGCGCCAGGCCCGGGTCGGTCTTGGTTGGAATGTAAATGTAAAAAGCGGGGTCGGTCGGAAGCTTGTTCTCATGGAAGATCTGATCTAAGTTACCCTTGAAGTCTTTCGAAAAGTATACATTGTGATGTAGCATGTCAGCCATGTCATCATCTACGCCCCAGTAAAAAAGGAGTGCTGAGCTCGCCTGCTTAAGACTACCGAGCTTCTCATTTGTAAGCTTTGGTCGATACTGTTCACCAACTAGCTTCGTATATGCATAGGGCAGGTCGGCATTACAGATGACTACGTCGGCGCTAAGCTCCTCGCCGTTTGCAAGTACAACGCCCGTGGCCGTCTTGCCTTCAATAGTGATTTGCTTGACGGCAGTGTTAACACGGATAGTGCCGCCCATGTCACGAACAAGCTGCGCTATGGCTTCAGGTAGTTTATGCATCCCGCCCTGTGGATACCAAATGCCAAGGCCAGTTTCCATATAACTTACCATGCCGTAGACTGCTGGCGCCTCGTAAGGCGAAACCCCTAAATACATAGCCTGGAAGCTAAAGAGCATCCTCAAACGGGGGTCATCGAAGTACTTAGAAACATAGCTGTAGAGCTTTTTGAGCCCACCACTTTTTGCTAGCTCAAAGCCAGCTGCGACGTCAATAAAGTCGGAGAGCTTATCAAAGTTTTTGTCGATAAACTTACTGCGACCTATCCGATACATCTTGGCCATCTCGCTAAAGAAAGCGTAAAACTGCTCGGGCGCCTTAGGGTCTATCTTCGCTAGTGAGTCCGCAAACCGCGGCAAATTACTCGATACTTCAACGCCAGTACCGTCCGCCCAACGAACCTGATAGTTGGGTTCAAGCTGTGACAATGATACGTAGTCATCGAAGTTCTTGCCGCAGTAGCGAAACACGTCGTAGAGAACGTCGGTCATCATGAGTATTGTTGGGCCAGTATCGAAGGTGTAGCCATCTTGTTTAATCAGGTGCGCGCGGCCACCAACAATCGCTTCTTTTTCTACTACCGTTACCGCGTAGCCGTCTTTGGACAAACGGGCGGCGGCCGTTAGTCCACCAATACCTGCACCGATCACAATTGCTGTCTTTTGCTGTTTCATTAGGTCATATAATAGCATATTAAGTAGCCAAACGAGTAGCATGAGGGAGTATAATAGTAAGGATGACAGCCATACTTACGTGGAACTATACCTACCTCCTGATACTC
>JAYRIB010000043.1:0-21719 GCA_041907025.1 Candidatus Saccharimonadia bacterium
ACGCGTCCATCCAACCCTTTGACAGACCCAGTGTTTCAACCCACTCGGCCTTGTCAAATTTTACCCTGTCAATGTTGCAAGATCATATGATCAAACACATCATAAACTAACGACACCACATTGTCAAACCAAAAACGGCGTTGCCAGGCGCTAAGTCCTTCACTAGCCTTTAACGCCCCTCTTCAACCGCGGCCTGACGCTTACCGATGAGTTCATCAGCCACATTACGCGGTACTTCGGCATAATGGTCAAACTCCATGGCATAACTCGCACGGCCTTGCGTCATAGAGCGCAGACTGGTAGCGTAGCCAAACATACCCGAGAGCGGCACAAAGGCGTCAATCACCTTGGCCCCCATACGATCCTCCATCTTGTCGACACGGCCACGCTTAGCGTTAATGTCACCAATCACGTCACCCATGAAGTCTTCTGGAGTTGTGATTTCGACACGCATAACAGGCTCAAGAATCACAGGGTCAGCCTGGCGAACCCCAGCCTGCAAGGCCATCGAACCAGCGATCTTAAAGGCCATTTCCGAGGAGTCAACATCATGATAACTACCATCGTAGAGCTTGGCATGTACATCTACTACCGGGTAGCCAGCGAGTACGCCGTTCCCAAGTGCTTCGCGAATACCTTGCTCGACTGGCTTAATGTACTCACGCGGCACAGAGCCACCCACAATGGCGTTTTCGAACTCGAATGTCTGGCGTTCTTCAGCCTCCTCATTGTGCACAAGTGGACTGAGTTCAATCCAAACATGACCATATTGCCCACGTCCACCAGACTGGCGAACAAACTTACCTTCCACCTGAGTGGATTTACGGATCGTCTCGCGGTAGGCAACCTGTGGACGGCCAACATTAGCCTCTACCTTGAATTCACGCTTCATACGGTCCACAATCACGTCGAGGTGAAGCTCACCCATACCATCTATGATGGTCTGGCCGCTATCTTCGTCTGAATGCACACGGAAAGTCGGATCCTCCTCAGCAAGTCGACTAAGGGCAATACCCATCTTCTCTTGATCGGCCTTAGTCTTTGGCTCGATGGCAATGGAGATAACTGGTTCTGCAAAGGTAATTGATTCGAGCATAACGGGGTGCGCTGGATCGCAAATAGTGTGTCCGGTAATAGTATTCTTCAGCCCCACTGCCGCAGCAATCTCGCCGGCATACACCTGATCCACTTCTTCGCGGTTATTGGCGTGCATACGGACGATACGGCCAATGCGTTCTTTTTCACCCGTCGAGGCGTTGAGAATATAGCTACCACTTTTGACGGTGCCGGAGTAGACACGGAAGAATGCGAGCTTACCAACGAATGGATCAGTTGCGATCTTGAAAGCCAACCCTGCAAACGGCGCTTCGTCTGATACCTCGATCACCTTGTCTTCGCCGGTTTTTACGTCCTTACCAAGGGGCGGAGTAATGTCGAGCGGGTTTGGCAGATAGTCGATCATGGCATCCAAGAGCTTCTCGACGATTACGCCACGACCATCGCCGCCAGACACAACCACAAACTTACCAGTTAGAACCGACTTACGTACTACAGTCTTAACCTCCTGAAGTGTGAGCTCCGTACCTTCTAGATACTTCTCCATAATGTCGTCATCAGCCTCTACAGCAGCTTCGATGAGGTGTTGGCGGTAGTGAGCCACCTTCTCTTTCATGTCTTCGGGGATCTCGATTTCTTTGAGTTCTTTGTCGGCATAATCCTTATACTCATACGCCTTCATCTCCACGAGGTCAATGATGCCGTTAATGCTTTGCTCAAAGCCGATTGGTAAGTGAATAGCATAAGCCCGAGTAGTAAGGCGTTCATGAATAGATTCAAGTGATTTGTAGAAATCGCCGCCCGTTTGGTTGATTTTGTTGATAAAGCAAATGCGTGGCACACCGTACTTATCAGCCTGACGCCATACGGTTTCACTCTGTGGCTCAACGCCCATTTTGCCGTCAAACAATACCACCGCGCCATCAAGCACACGGAGTGAGCGTTCTACCTCGACGGTAAAGTCAATGTGACCAGGTGTGTCGATAATATTAATGCGCTTACCCTTCCAAAAGCAGGTAGTGGCAGCCGAGGTAATGGTAATACCACGTTCTTGCTCCTGCTCCATCCAGTCCATGGTGGCGGCCCCTTCGTGGACTTCACCAATTTTGTGTACGCGTCCAGTGCGATACAGAATGGCCTCAGTTACAGTAGTCTTGCCGGCATCAATGTGAGCAATAGTACCAATGTTACGGGTGTTTTCGATTGAGTATTCGCGGGCCATAGTATAATGAGTTCCTTTTTAGTAGCTTAGTAAACAAAAAAGCCGGTGTAATAGTCCGCGCTTTATTCCTAGGTAATTATAGAGAATTCTCGAGGTATTATCAAGTAACAAAAAGACCCCGCACAAGGCGGGGTCTTTTTGTTACAGTCATGAAAGGCTTTAGTAGCGGGCGAAGTGAGCAAATGCCTTGTTGGCTTCGGCCATCTGGTGCGTGTCTTGCTTCTTCTTCACGGCTTCGCCAGTGTTATTAAAAGCATCTACCAGTTCATTAGCGAGCAGCTTGTCGAACGACTTACCACTGCGACCACGAGCGGCCGTTAGGATCCAGGTCATTGCCAAGTGAACTTTACGATCACCCTTAACCTCCATTGGCACTTGATAGTTCGTACCACCAATCCGCTTACTCTTTACCTGTACTTGCGGCGAGACATTCTTAAGCGCACCCTCGAAAACCTCTAAGGCATCTTTTTGGGCTTTCTCGCTGGCCTGGGTGAGAGCGTCATACACAAGGGCTTCAGCAAGACGCTTCTTGCCGCTGCGCATTACCTTGTTAATCATGCGTGTTACCATCACATTGTTATATACAATGTCGGCTGGAAGTTCGCGCTTTAACGATTTAGTCTTTTTCCTTGGCATAGTCTTAGGCCTTTGCTTTCTCTAGTTTAGCACCGTACTTACTGCGACCTTGTTTGCGACCTGCCACCCCAGCGGTGTCCAGGGCGCCACGAACAATATGGTAGCGTACACCACCAAGGTCTTTTACCCGACCACCGCGCACAAGCACAACCGAGTGCTCCTGCAGGTTATGACCAACGCCACCGATGTAAGCCGTGACCTCCATGCCATTGGTAAGGCGCACACGAGCGACCTTACGCAAGGCGGAGTTTGGCTTACGAGGAGTGGCAGTAAAAACTTTCACACACACGCCACGTTTGAACGGCGACTGGTTCTGAGTAGTCTTGTTCTTAAGCGTGTTGAGACTTCGCGCCATTGCAGGCGACTTGCTCTTCTTATGAGCCTTCGAACGTGGGTTTCGGATGAGTTGGTTTATTGTCGGCATAGTGTTACAACTTTGTTACTTTATCAGATTGGAACAATCTGGTCAAGCAGCTTAGACGTCCTCCTCATCACGAAAACCTGTTCCAACCGGTATTAACCGACCAATGATCACGTTCTCTTTTAGACCACGAAGCTTATCGGTCTTGCCTCGTGTCGCAGCCCCAATCAAGACCTTAGTGGTCTCTTGGAAGCTTGCTGCAGACAGCCAGCTATCAGAAGAGGTCGAAACCTTAGTCATTGGCATCAGTAGCTGCTCGTATGTGGCTGGCTTCTTACCAGCTGCCACCGCATTGCGATTCTCTTCGTCCAGAACAGCCTTCGAAACGGTATCTCCTGAGATAAACTCAGTACCCATCGGATCCTCAATACGAACCCGTGAGAACATCTGGCGAATGATCACCTCGATATGCTTAGAAGCAATGGTTTGACCCTGCGAGGAATAAATAGCCTGAACCTCGTCTACGACGTAGCGTTGTACGGCCTCCTCTCCCAGGAGCTTGAGCATATCTTGCAGGTTGACTGAACCCTCGCTTAAGCGATCACCAACTGAAACCAGCTGCCCATGCTTGACGTTAAGACCAGTACTCACTGGAATAACGTACTCGCGTGCATTGCCGCCATCGTGCGTGAGCTCGATGTGCGTCTTGTTTAAGCGTACCGTACCAGCCGCTTTCGACTTAATGGTTCGCTTGCCATCTTTACTTTGTGCCATAACATCACCGTGATTAACAACCTGACCTGCCTTTATAAGCGGTTTCATGTCGCCTAGCTCGTACTCGGTCACCTTAGAGTCTGGCTGCGAGATGCTAATGGTGTGCTTGTTGTCATCACTCTTAATCTTTACCATACCGGCAACGTCAGCAAGAATTGCCTGACCCTTCGGGTTGCGGGCTTCGAAGATTTCTTCGACGCGCGGGAGACCTTGGGTGATGTCGGTGCCGACACCAGCGAGGTGCTTGGTATTCATAGTTAGCTGCGTACCTGGCTCACCAATACTCTGGGCGGCCATAATACCAACAGCTTCTCCGAGCTCTACTGGTGAGCCCTTAGCAAGGTCGACACCATAACAATGCTGGCAGATACCCCAGAGTGCCTTACACTTCAAGATAGATCGGATCTTAACCTCTTCGACGCCGGACTCGACTGCTCGGATGGCGGCCTTGTCAGTGATAAGCGTGTTCTTTTTACAGATCACTTCGTTGGTCTTCGGATCAACAATTCTATCAAGGGCTGTACGTCCAACAATCCATGATGCTAGGGAGGTTTCGCCGACAGCAATTGCTTCACGCTGAGATACCAAGTATCCTTCTTTGTCGCCACAATCATTCTCGGTAATAAGGATGTCTTGCGACACATCTACCAAGCGACGTGTTAGGTATCCTGATTCTGCAGTACGTAAGGCGGTGTCGGTAAGTCCTTTACGAGCACCGTGAGTCGAGATGAAGTACTCGAGAACTGAGAGACCTTCTTTGTAGTTCGATTTTACAGGCAATTCAATGATTCGTCCTGCAGGTGAAAGCATCAAGCCACGCATACCAGCCATTTGATTCAACTGCTTAAGGCCCGACTTGGCGCCAGACGCAATATCCATTGCAAATGTTGAAGTTTCTGGCGATAGTTCTGCTTCAATCTCGGCTTCTACACGGGTGGCAATTGACTTCCAGTTCTCCACCACCTTCTCGCGACGTTCTTGATCGGTGATCAAACCTTGGCCATATTGACTCAGCAAATCAGCAGTTCGACTGTCACCTTCAGCGATCAGCTGGGCTTTGTTCTTTGGCGTAATCAAGTCATCCATACCGATTGAGAAGCCAGATAGTGTCGCATATCGGAAACCAAGTTCCTTCATGGCGTCAGCAAGGTTAGCGGTCTCTTCATTGCCGTACTTAGCAAATACTTCAGCCATAACCTGCTTGAGTGATGACTTGTCCTGAGTCTCGTTTTTAAAGCTAATACCTTCTGGCAAAGTTTCGTTAAAGAACAATCGGCCAGTAGTGGTCTCGATGATCTCACCATCAATACGCACCTTAATGATCGCCTGCAAGTCAATGTGACGATCCTGGTAGGCATAAATCGCTTCTTTAAAGTCACTAAAGACTTTACCTTCACCCCGAGCACCTGGCTGAGCCATGGTTAGGAAGTAGCAACCGAGCACAAGATCCTGCTGAGCGTTCACAATTGGCTCACCACTCGAGGGCCTGAGCAAGTTGTGGCGCGAGAGCATAATGTCCCGAGCCTCACGCTGAGCAGCTTCGCCTAATGGGACGTGCACAGCCATCTGGTCACCATCAAAGTCGGCGTTGAATGCCGGACAAACCATAGGGTGGAGCTGAATAGCCTTACCTTCGATCAGTACTGGTCGGAACGCCTGGATACCAAGACGGTGCAGCGTTGGCGCACGGTTTAAGAGTACATACTTGTCAGCAATTACTTCATCAAGGGTGTTCCAAACTTCATCGCGAGCACGTTCTACCATACGGGCAGCTGACTTCACGTTGTGAGCATAGCCTTGCGAGATCAGCTTACCAATTACGAAGGGCTTGAAGAGCTCGAGCGCCATCTTCTTTGGCAAACCACACTGATCGATCTTGAGGTGTGGACCAATGACGATAACCGATCGACCTGAGTAGTCAACACGCTTGCCTAGAAGGTTTTGACGGAATCGACCCTGCTTACCTTTAAGAAGGTCGGTTAGACTCTTGAGCTTTTTGCGGTTCCCTGTTGCACTTACTGCGCGTTCACGGCGCGCATTGTTATCAATCAGCGCGTCTACTGCCTCTTGTAGCATGCGCTTTTCGTTACGGCAAATAACCTCTGGTGCTTCGAGTGCAAAGAGCTTCTTGAGGCGGTTGTTACGGTTATTCACGCGACGAGACAAGTCGTTTAGCTCGGAGGCGGCGAATCGGCCACCATCAAGCTGCACCATTGGGCGCAAGTCGGGTGGAATCACCGGCAGCTCGGTCGTAATCATCCATTCTGGGCGGATTTCTGCCTGAATCATGCCCTCAATCGACTTCAGACGCTTAAGGGCTTTCTTTTTCTTCTGCCCAACTGCGCTCTCTGATTCTTCACGCAGGCGCGCGGCAAGTTCGTCTAAGTCAATCTCGACGAGTAGATCACGGATGGCTTCAGCACCAATGCCAGCGCTAAAGACGTTACCGTACTTGAGATTGAGGTCACGGTAGCGACTCTCGGGCAAAAGCTGGTACTTAGCAAAGGCGGTCAGCTCTGCCTTGGCATTTGAGTAGTTAATGTCGAGGTCTTCGAGCTCACGCAGAGCTTCAGGAGACATTTCTTTACCTTCTTCGGACTGGTGCTTCTTGATGATATCCGCTCGACGTGACTTAAAGTCAGCTTCTAGATCAACCAAAGCCTGCTTACGCGCATCTTCGTCTACGCTCTTTACAATAAAGTTAGCGAAGTAGACGACACGCTCGAGGTCACGCACGCCCATGTTGAGCACAAGGCTGATCGTTGACGGCGTGCCACGTAGGAACCAGATGTGTGCTACTGGTACAGCCAAGCTAATATGGCCCAGGCGCTCACGGCGCACGATACTACGAGTAACAAGTACCCCACACTTATCACAGGTTATGCCTTTGTAGCGAATACCCTTGTACTTACCACAGTAACACTGCCAGTCTTTGGTTGGCCCAAAGATCTTCTCGCAAAAGAGGCCGTCTTTTTCTGGTTTTTGGGTACGGTAGTTAATGGTCTCAGGCTTAGTGATCTCACCATGCGACCATTGCAGAATCTGCTCTGGAGAGGCTAATGAAAGCTTAATTGCTTCAAAATCGATCACCTGCTGTTCGTGATTGGTTTCCATATTAGACCTCCTCTCCTTCTACTAGTTTTAAATCTTCTTCATCGGGACCAATTTCTTCGGCTGCCTGGGCTAATGCCTCAAAGCTGTCCTCTTCATCAAGGCTCGCGAGGTCTACGATTGCGTCACTACCCGCGCCAGTCTCTCGACCAATGATGAGCTCCGATTCGCCGAGCTCTATTGCCTCATCGTCGGTCGCAACGGCAAGCATATCTTCAGCATCAATCTCGACACCAGGCCCTTTTTCGAGCTCCACTGAGAGAGTTAAGCTCTGCAGTTCCTTGACCAAGACATTGAATGACTCTGGTATACGTGAACCCTTAATTGCCTCATCCTTGATGATTGATTCATAAGCCTTCGAGCGGCCGATCACGTCATCGGACTTGATGGTGAGCATTTCTTGCAGGGTATTGGCAGCGCCGTATGCTTCAAGCGCCCATACTTCCATTTCACCAAACCGCTGACCACCCATTTGGGCTTTACCACCAAGTGGCTGCTGAGTAACCATCGCGTATGGACCAGTTGATCGAGCGTGGATCTTGTCATCAACCATGTGATGCAGTTTAAGCATGTACTTATAGCCTATGGTCGTCTTCTGGGCAAATGGCTCACCGCTGAAACCGTGGTAGAGCTGAGCCTTACCATCCTCTGGCAAACCTGCCTTCTTGAGTTCTGCCTTAATCTGCTCGACACTGACGCCGTCGAATACTGGTGTTGCTACGTTGTAGCCAAGTGCATTCGCAGCCCAGCCAAGGTGTGTTTCGAGAATCTGACCTAAGTTCATGCGGGTACCAACGCCGAGCGTATTTAAGATGATGTCAACTGGGGTGCCATCCTCTGTGTAGGGCATGTCCTCAACGGGCAGGATGCGCGAGATTACACCCTTATCGCCATGTCGGCCAGCCATTTTATCACCCACTGAGATCTTGCGAAGCTCAGCGATTGATACGTAAATCTGTTGCAATACGCCACTTGGCAGATCGTCGCCGTTTTCCTTCGAGAGGATCTTGACGCCCACAACCTTACCTGACGAGCCGTTTGGCATAGTCAAGCTGGTATCTTTTACATCGCGCGCCTTTTCACCAAAGATTGCGCGCAATAAACGTTCTTCGCTGGAGAGATCGGTCTCACCCTTAGGCGTAATTTTACCGACTAATATGTCACCGGCTGATACTTCGGCGCCAATTCGCACAATACCGAATTCATCAAGATCCTTGAGTGACTCTTCACTCACGTTAGCGATATCGGCAGTGACTACCTCTGGGCCAAGCTTCGTATCACGCACGTCAATCTGATGGTCCTCGATGTGGATCGACGTATAACGATCGTCCTGAACCAAGCGCTGCGAGATAATGATGGCGTCTTCGTAGTTATAGCCATCAAACGGCATAAAGGCTACGAGAACATTCTGACCGAGTGCGAGTTCGCCATTCACTGTACTCATACCGTCAGCAATCACGTCGCCCTTCTTAATCTTTTGGCCAGCCAGAACTGCTGAGCGCTGATGCATAGCTTCGCCAGCGTTACTACGCACAAAGTTTGTTAGGGTGTAAGTCTTTTTGTCACCCTTCTTGTATTCCACAGTAACTTCCTGAGCAGTCGAGCTAATTACTTCGCCGTCCTGCTCGGCCAGAATAACTTGCCCTGAGTCAATTGCTGCTTTAGCTTCGATACCAGTACCAACAACTGGTGCCTGCGGACGAACCACTGGAACAGCCTGACGTTGCATGTTTGCACCCATCAAAGCACGCTTCGGGTCGTCATGCTCCAGGAATGGAATCAATGCCGTCGAGACACTTACTGTTTGCTTGGATGATACGTCCATATACTGAACTTTGTTGGCATCCTCTTCGTCAGCCTCACCGTAAAGCCCGCGAACTGACAGGCGAGCATCGGTAAAGTAGCCGTTCTCGTCGGTTGGTGTTTTGGCTTGAGCAATAACACACTTCTCTTCGTCAGCTGCGTCGAGGTAGACAATCTGATCTGTCAGACGAGCCTTCACAGGCACGGACTCAATACCTGCTTTTACCAACTTCTTGGCAGTAGCATCGGTGAGCTTATCGCCCTTCTTGACTAGCACTGTGCCTTTATCGTCCTTAACGTTAGCACTGGCAATTTCGCCAGCGGCCTTAGCAGCCTCGACCTGGTTGATAACCTTAATGTACGGCGTCTCAATAAAGCCGTATTCGTTAACCTTGGCGTAAGACGCGAGGGTAGAGACCAAACCAATGTTTGGTCCTTCCGGTGTTTCAATCGGACAGATACGGCCATAGTGCGTACGGTGTACATCACGAACTTCAAACCCAGCTCGCTCGCGCGAGAGCCCACCTGGCCCCATAGCGTTCAAGCGACGCTTGTGCACGAGTTCCGCCAGTGGGTTCACTTGCTCCATGAACTGCGAGAGCTGATGAGAAGCAAAGAACTCCTTGACGCTGGCTACAATCGGACGAACGTTAATGAGCTGGCCAGGAGCAACCGTCTCGATGTCGGCAACACCCATACGGTCCTTAATGATGCGCTCCATGCGCAATACGCCGAGTCGGAAGCGCTGCTGAATCTGCTCGCCCACCATCTTAAGGCGGCGGTTAGCCAAGTGGTCGATATCCTCACTCACTTCACCGGCATTCGACATGCGAATGGTCTCCGCGATAATGGCGATCAAGTCCTCACGTCGCAAAACGCGGTTTTCTGGAGTGTTAACAACGTCCAAGCTAAGACGCTTGTTGAGCTTATAACGACCGACTTTTGAAAAGTCATAACGCTTGAAGTCGAAGAACATAGAATCAATTAAACTCTTAGAGTTCTCGACCGTAGCAAGATCACCTGGACGGATACGTCGGTAAACCTCCATGAGGGCTTCGGCCGTTGTGCTCGACGAGTCTTTAGTAATTGTCTCGTCAATAAACTTAACATCACCAGTATCGACATGGGCAAACAGCTGCTTAAGTTCTTCATCGGTGCCAAACCCAAAAGCACGCAACAATGTTGTTACGGGAAGTTTACGCTTACGATCAATCTTGACCGTCATAACGCCATTAATAGCAGTTTCAATTTCTAGCCACGCACCACGGCTTGGGATGATCTTGGCGCCAAAGTACTCGTTCAGGCCAGAGTCGCTGCGGGTAAAGAACACGCCAGGACTACGCACCAGCTGAGACACCACCACGCGTTCCACGCCGTTAATAATGAACGTACCGCGTTCAGTCATGATTGGGAAGTCGCCTAGGAAAATTTCTTGGGTGCGAACTTCGCCAGTTTCCTTAATGACGAGCTCGATGTTAGCGCGCAATGAAGCTTCGTATGATTGATTCTTTTCTTTAGCTTGTGCTTCGCTGAGCTTAGGATCTTCAAAGAAGTGATCCTTGAAATATAGATCAAACTTTTTGCCGGTAAAGTCCTGAACGGGAGAAACTTCAGTAAAAAGTTCGGTGAGCCCCTCACGTACGAACCAGTTGTATGATTCAGTCTGGATGTCAATTAAATTTGGAAGCGGTAGTACTTCTTTATTTTCGTTTAAATAGATACGGCTAGCTGCAGCTTTTTGGGGCATAGAAACACATCTCCTAGGTTATGGCGCTCACGGTAGTCATCGCAGGTATTAACACTGGACGAAATTATGAGTTTTGTTACGTAAATAAAAACGTGATAAAGAAGGTTTTTCTAAACCGACAAAAAACCGGCAGGCCCAATATGGCTATTCCGGTATTCTCGTTTAAGCATCCTCTTGGTTAGTATCGTATAGGAGTAGCGAGCGCTTTGTCAAGAGTTTTTTATGGCTAAGCGCGCAAAAGCTCGACGTTGAAAAACAAGATAGACCAGAATCAGCACCGCCACGCCAATGAGTACGCTAAGCGGAGAAACTAAATCGGCCGTCACCCCAGCGAGCATAACTGGTATGGTTGCGGCTATATTCACCATCATGTTAAGCGCCCCGAATATCTTGCCTCGTGTCTCCTCGGTACTGTTAAGCTGGAGTAAGGTTTGAGCAGAGACGCTCACGAGGGCATTGGCAAAACCGAGCGTTAGCACCAAGCTAGCAACTAAAAGCGAAATGTTATTCTGTGGCAACTTCTTGATCATACCCAGAGTGAATAAACAGGTCGCGGCCAACAACAAGCCGATCTCGATCATGCGGGCCTTGTTCTTATCCTTGAGAAACTGCCCAATGGCTATCGCACCGCCCACCATACCGATCCCTGCTGGCACAATCAATACTTCGCTGGCCCCACTCAAGCTTTTACCCAACACCAGAAGTGACAACGACGGCGCCAGTACGATAATAACGTTAGTAAGTCCCTGGGCAATGGTCAGCTGCAAGATCGGAAATAACAGCTTTTTATCCCGATAAATGCTGACCAGATTCTGCTTGAGGCTCTTGTTGACTTGGGCAGCTATTACGAATAGTGAGACATCACGCTTATCGACCACCCTGAGCGGCGGCAAGAGCGCACTTAACACCGCTGCAATACCAAAACACACCGACGTCACCCAGTACACCGTCTCGATCCCCCACTTGCCAATAATCGGACCCGCTAGCGAGTAACCGACAATAAATGAACCGTAAATTGTAAATAAGAACAGTGAATTAGCCGAAACCAAACCACGTTTCTCGACCACATTTGGGAGGGCTGAACCTTCGGCGGGCACAAAGAACTGCGTAATCGTAGAGATTACAAAGATCAGTCCGTACACCATAATTAGGTTCTTTTCGACAAAGAAGAACAGCAGTACCAAGCCAGCCCGCAATATGTTAGTCAACACGAGCACCTTTTTGCGATCCAGATGATCGGTCAGTGCACCAGCAAATACGGCGAAGAAGATCGACGGAATACCAAACGACAGTATCAGCAAGCTAACTGCCACGTTGGCATAGCGCGTACCAGCCGCTAAATCATATACTCGGATGACTAGCGCAAAGTTTAGAATGTTGGCCGCCAGCTGCGAGAACAGCTGCGCACCCCACAACTTATCGAAGTTCCAGTTCTTTAGTAAACTTCGATACCCCATACCCTCTCGCTGCCCTCGACTACTTGTCAGAGTTAGTTAGTACAGAGTCGATTACGCCGTACGCCTTAGCCTCGTCGGCACTCATCCAGTAGTCACGATCGCTGTCGTCAGCAATCTTCTCGACCTTTTGGCCAGTTTTGTCAGCAATGATCTCATTAAGCTTGTGGCGCATTTTAATAATCTCATTGGCGGTGATCTCGATGTCCGAAGCTGTGCCCGAGAAGCCACCTGACGGCTGATGAATCATAACGCGCGAGTTTGGCAGTGCAAAACGCTTGCCACTCGCTCCACAGGCAGCCAAGAACGCCCCCATACTCGCAGCCATACCAACAACGATGGTCGATACGTCAGGCTTAATGTGCTGCATCGTATCATAGATTGCCAGCCCAGCCGACACGCTACCGCCCGGCGAGTTAATGTAGAGCTTAATGTCTTCCTTGGGATCCTCGCTCTGTAAGAACAACAGCTGAGCAATCACCAGATTAGCCACCGTCTCATCAATCTCGGTGCCTAAAAAGATGATGCGATCCTTGAGTAAGCGCGAATAAATATCATAGGCTCGTTCGCCCATGGCTGTTTTTTCGATGACGGTTGGAATGAGGATTTGATTTTTCATCATACTACTACCTCCTTGAGAGTTTTACTGAGCTACTTATTGTCCGTTGCATATTGTACCAAGAGCTGGCGAGCTTTGGTAGCAAGCAAGTGCTGGGCAACGTCGTCACGGAAGTGACCATGTGTCATCTCTTCTTGCATATGCTTATCGGTATACTGCGTGCGCAGCTTCTGCAATTCAGCCTCGACTTCGTCATTACTCACATCAAGCTTGTTTGAGTCGACAACATGACGGATCAGTAAGCCTGTGCGGACTCGCTTATCAGCCTCTTCGCTGAGCTCTTTTTCAAATTCGTCTTTGGCTTTGCCGCTGACGGCCAAGTACTTATCGACGTCCAAACCGCTTTGCCTGAGGTTTTCTTCTACCTCGTGCTGCAAGCGGTGCTTTTGTTCATCGATCAGCAATGGTGCAATATCGAACTTCGCCTGCTTGAGTGCCTCATTCATAACTTGCTGCTCATATTCCTGCACTGCCTGGTCAGACTTTTGCACCTTAATCTTTGATTCGATGTCGGCGCGCAAGTCGGTAAGTGTTTTAAAATCACCCAATGCCTGAGCAAATACGTCGTCAAGCTTTGGTAGCTCTACCGCAGTAAGTTCGTTCAACTTGATCTTGAAGGTTACTTTGGCACCCGCTAGATCCTTAGCGTGGTAATCCTTCGGAAATATTACCTCAAACTCCTTTTCGTCACCAACCTTAAGACCAACAATGTTGTCCTCAAATCCTGGGATAAAGCGGCCTTCACCAAGGGTAATTTCGCTATTTTGCCCCGTGGCACCCTCTACCGGCTTGCCTTCCCTAGTGCCCTCAAAGTCGATTATGGCTTTATCGCCCAACTTAGCAGCCTCCTCACTTGGCTTCTGCGTACTGGCTTGTTTGCGCAAGCCCTCAATGGTCTCATCAATCTCTTTAGCTTCTACCTTTACCTCAGACAGTTTTACCTTGAGCTTACTCGGGTCAAACTCGATCTTTGGCATCACAGCAGCCACGGCGGTGTATTCTAGCTCGGTGAATGGCACGAACTTTTTGAGCTCTACCTTGGGCGCCGCGATAGTTTCAATCTTTTCTTCGACCACAGCATCGGCGTACGACTTAGCCACAGCAGCCTCGAGCACTTCGGACTGCAACGCATTCTGATCTAGGTTGCGCTCAATTACATTGGCAGGAGCTTTGCCAGGTCGGAAGCCAGCAACCTTTACGCTTTTGCCCATGCGAGCCACAACGGTCTTTTTGACGTCATTAATGTATTCAGCGTCGAGCGTGACGTGCAGCTCAACCTGAGAATCTTTGGTGGAGGTAATTTTATGTGTAATCATAGGTACCTATGTTAGCAGAAAAGCCCTGATTTTGGTAGATGTATCTGCTAGTAATGAAAGAGGACCATCCTCTTTCAAAGATGGTCCTTGTTTTGCCCTGTACCAGGGTCCCCGCGAAGGGGACCCTGGCCTTGGAGCGTTGAGCGAAGTTGCTCAGGAGTCTGCGCGAACGCCTTCGCCAACGAGGGCGGAGACGTCGTACGGCTCCAGGTTGAGGTGGGCGAGCCAGGCCCGCCAGACCTCGTTGAGGTCGACCTCGGGCTCCAGCCCGAGCGCCTTGTCAACGAAGGCAGGGAACATCAGCCGAGCCTTCCAGAGCTTCGGTAGCTCCGCCCCATCGCGACGAGCAACGGCAGCTTCTTGCCCCCAGGCACTCCGTGCGCGTTCGAGGTCTCGGAAGACCTTCTCCCCCGCGACGCCTGCGAGCGCCTGGGCCTCGACGGCCGGCCGGCCATGCCCGCGAACCACACGGAAGATCTTCTTCCACAGTTCTGGGGAAGAAGATGTCCGAAACCCGGAAAGGGTCGCGAGCGTCTCCTCATGGGTGAGCTCGTAGTTCTCCCTCCACTTCAGGTAGACCGCCTGATCGGTGAGTTCCGGGATGAGGCGAACCTCTCCATCGGTGTGACCCAGCAATCGTGCCCTGCTGTACGCTGTCGGGTTGAACCCGTCCACGACAGCCTGGATCAAGTCGGCTGGCTGGAGGCCAGCCGACTTCATGGCGCTGGCAGCATCACCCACAGGGGTGTTGGGCTGGATGCGAACGGTCATCGGGACCGTGTCTTCCAGCTCTTCGGTAGGTTCGGGCATAAGTGCCCTCCTCTCATGGGGCGATCATCCGCCATTCCCGCCTTGGGAACTACGATATAATAGCATAGTTAACAGAGTACGTCAATACCCAACAGCTTTGGTTGCGCTTCCGCTTAGGCCAAAATCAAAAAGCGCCCACGTGACATTGGGCGCTTTTTGATGGTGCGGATGAAAGGACTTGAACCTTCACGAGTGTTACCTCACTAGCTCCTAAGGCTAGCGTGTCTACCAATTCCACCACATCCGCGCGTGTTTATTCAGTTGCAAGCTTTTTCAAAACAGTGATCATACTGTCGCCGTACACCTTCTGGCGGACGATCTCTAGGCCTTTGGGCGCTACGAACGCTGCTTTGCTCGAGGTACTTACCACCATGGTACCGCCGTATTGTAGCAAATTCCCCACCTGTTCGACTATAGCTAGGTCAAAATCCGCGTAGGGCGGGTCCATCAGGATCACGTCGTACTCAGCCTTAATGTGGCGCAGAAACTGATCAACGGTCCGCACAAACACCTGCACCTGCCCCCCCACCCCCAACTCGGCCACGTTGTTTTGCAGCACCCCAGCCACCCGACTGTGCTTCTCCACAAAGTCGACCGACTCTGCCCCTCGACTGAGCGCCTCCAGCCCCAGCGCACCACTGCCAGCATAGATGTCGAGCACCTTGGCGCCGACGATAACATCGCCCAGCATATTAAAAATCGCGCCACGTGCCTTTTCGCTGACTGGTCGGGTCATACTCGCAGGCGGTAATTCAAGTCGTTTTTGGGCGTAGGTGCCAGCAATTATTCGTAACATGGTTCACATTATAAGGTGCAGCGAGCTATAATAGCTAGTAATGAGGGTGAAGCGAAACAAACAAAGGGGGTCGCAAAAGTCAGATCAGCTACACGAAAAATGTGGGGTGGTTGGCGTATACAGCCCGGGTGATGAGGCCGCCCGACTAGCGTACTTTGCGCTCTCCGCCCTGCAGCACCGTGGTCAAGAAAGCTCGGGGATTGTCAGCCATGACGGGGAGGAATTCCATAAGCACCTCGGCGTTGGACTCGTTGCTCAAGTGTTTAGCGAAGCAAGCCTCGCTAGACTGCCAGGGGAAATGGCAATTGGGCACAACCGCTATGCTACCTCTGGCGGCAAACACGACAGTCACGCCCAGCCTGTGTTGCGCAGCGACGACTTGATTGCCCTAGCTCACAACGGCAATCTGCCCTCCACCCTAGCACTGCGTACCTTCCTTAAAGCGAAGGGCACACTCAAGCGCAACAGTAATGACTCCGAGATGATGGCCGACGCTATCCGTTTCTATTTGTATCAAGGCCACCATGTAAGTGAGGCGATTAAGCTGGCTTGGCCGCTCTTTACTGGCGCCTTCTCGATCGTACTCTTAGCTCAAGACGGCCTCTATGCTTTCCGCGACCACTGCGGTATTCGCCCACTCTGCATTGGCAAACTAAAAAATGGCTATGTTATTGCCTCGGAAACCTGCGCCCTAGACATGGTTGGGGCTAAATTTATGCGTGACGTCAAGCCAGGCGAGCTGCTGCACGTCGATACCCAGGGTCTTCATAGCACGCAACTGCAGCAAGCCGACCTAAAGTTTGAGGTGTTTGAATATATCTACTTTGCTCGGCCGGACAGCTTGTTACTTGGCCAAAGTGTCAATGAAGTGCGTCGTCGCCTCGGCAAAGAGCTGGCCAAAGAGCAGCCCATCAAGGCAGACTTGGTAGTACCTATTCCCGACTCGTCCATCCCTGCTGCCCTCGGCTACAGCGCGGCGAGCAAGACTGAGTTTGATCATGGCCTGATTAAAAACCGCTACATCCATCGCACCTTTATTCAGCCCAGCCAAGCCTTGCGCGAAAAAGCAGTCCAGATGAAGCTCAACCCACTTGCTGGCACCCTAGCAGGCAAAGACATTATCCTTATCGACGACTCAATTGTCCGTGGCACTACCATGAAGGAGATCATTAAGATGTTGAGGCGCTGTAAGGTTGGTAAAGTCCACGTCCGGATTAGCTCGCCACCCGTGCGTTTTCCCGACTTTTACGGCATCGACACCCCAGACCAAACAGCCCTAATCGCATCAAAGAAAACACCTGAGCAAATTTGCACACTGATTGGTGCAGACAGCCTCGCCTTTCTATCATATGAGCGGATGATAACGGCCATTGGCGTACCAGAGCAGCAGCTCTGCACGGCCTGCTTTAATGGCGTTTACCCAATTGACTTGGGCGAACGAACAGCCGAGGTCAAAGGCGCTACTACTTCGTAGCCAGCCTGTTCGTAGGCCAAGAGCCATGCGGCAGCTATGAGCTGCGGGATGCGAGGCACAACCGAGAGTTTAATCTCGCGGGCCAGTTTGTTGCTCCAGCCCTTCTTGAGGTAGCGATCGTAAATGCCTAACTTGGCAATCTTGTATGATTCTTCTTTTACGCAGTCGGCCAAGCCCTGCTTCTTGATTCGCTCATACAGTGCTTCATCAAAGTTCGCGCGTATGGGTGACATAAACATAGTCGTAGCAATCCCTGCCTCAAATGCCACGTGCGAGCTCATAAGTCCTTTACGTCCCCAGTACAGCCAGTTCTGGCGGGCCTTGCTTTTTTCGTCGTACTCGGCAGCAATGAGGTCGTGGCTGAGATGATGTGCGGGAGTAAGGCTGTCAGTCAAATAATGCGCCATCCAGCCAGCGTGAAAACTAGCTTCGACCATATCGCCCTCACGCAATGCCTGAGTCATGCTTCCCAAGTGACTCTCGATCCAGATGGGTAAATGACCGATCTCATTTACCGGATCGTACATATGGCTCGTATTGTAATTCCCCTTAAACTTTAAGCCGTCGGGGCCGCCCATACCTTCAAATAGCAATATATCCTTACGACGTGGGAAATGACGGTGATTTACAAATGGCGAAATTAACCGGTAACCCTCGCGATCAAAGCGCTGGTGGGTACCGACTGAGCGAAAAGCACGTCCTTTGGTTGCGAATGTAAGAAAGCCTGAGTTCATAATCTTTGTGCTATAGGGGTCCAGCTGGCCCGTTTAATCTAGTATAACCTAATCAAGCGTAGTGATAGCCTTGAGCTTATTAAGGCGCTTAAGTATATGTGGATATTTTAGCATGTTACCAGAAGACAAAAAAGCCTCGGCGGCTACGCGAACCCGTGCAACGAGCTTGGTATCCATCACATTCGCCATGCGCAAATCCAGCACTCCATGCTGACGAGCTCCATAAATCTCACCTGGGCCACGCATCTCGAGATCAATCTGACTCAGTCGAAATCCATCCTGTGTTCGTTCCATAGCCCGCAATCGTTTGAGGGTGGTAGGGCTATCACTCTCGCTCATTAGGTAGCAATACGACTTGTTAGCACCGCGCCCAACCCGACCGCGCAACTGGTGGAGTGCCGCCAAACCAAAGCGCTCAGCGCTCTCAATCACCATGATGCTAGCATTTGGTATGTCGACACCAACCTCAATCACCGTCGTGGCAATGAGGATATCAATTCTGCCGGCCACAAACTCGGCCATAATATGTTCTTTTTCGACTGGCTTAAGTTTGCCGTGCAGAACCTCCAGGCGACGATGTGCAAATACACCGCTGCTGAGACGCGCAAACTCTGCCTGCACGCTTTTAAGACCAAGGCTGTCAGACTGGTCAATCAGCGGACAGACCACAAATACCTGCTGTTCTTGATCGATCAGCTCATCGATGTGTAGCTCCATTGCCTGCCGGCCATCGGCCGCCACCAGCTTTGTTTCAATTGCCTGCCGGCCAGGGGGTAGTTCATCGATAATACTTACATCCAGTTCGCCATAAACCACCAAAGCCAAGCTACGCGGTATCGGCGTGGCCGTCATAGTTAGAACGTGAGGCATTACCTCTGACTGAGCTTTGAGCAACCGCCGCTGACTCACTCCAAAGCGATGCTGTTCGTCAATAATAACGAGCCCTAAGTTCGCGAATACCACACTCTCTTCCAGTAGGGCATGAGTGCCAATTACTAGCTGTGTGGCGTGAGAGGCAATTGAGGCCTTCACCGTCTGTTTTTCACTCGCTTTGAGACTCCCTACTAACAGTCCTACGCTCACGCCAAGCGGTTCGAGCAGCTTACTGGCCGAGACTACATGCTGACGCGCGAGAATCTCAGTCGGCACCATAAGAGCAACCTGATAACCCTGAGTGTTTGCCATGTAGGCAGCCAGCAGCGCCACGATTGTCTTGCCGCTACCCACATCACCTTCTAATAAGCGATTCATCGGCTTAGTGCGCTCCATGTCTTGCAAGATCGCCCAGGCTGCCTTCTTTTGCGCCCCGGTTAACGAAAACTTCAGGCTGTCCAGCGCGGGACGTAGCTTGGTCACGTCGAATTCAATCGCTCGAGCAGGCTCCGTTTGAATGTCCTGTTTGATGGCCAATGAGGTAACCATAAGCATAAACAATTCCTCAAACGCCAAGCGGTCACGTGCAGCTTGCAGCATAGTGGCCGAAGTTGGCTGGTGCAGCTCACGAATGGACTGGCCATAAGACATCAGACCTTCTTGCCTAAGCACCTCGGGAGGCATACCGTCCTCAAGCTCGTCAGCGCACACAAGCACCTGGACAACAAGCTTTGCAAGAAGCTTGGAGGTAATCGCATTGTTTTCCTTGTATGTCGGAATAATGTGGCCATGCGTGCCAGGCGGTTGGTCTGCCTTGATCGGCTCTATGATTGGGTTCTGCAAGCTCAGAAAATTGCTTTTGAACTCAAACTTACCCCGTAACGCGTATGTCTCGCCTTCTTTGAGTTGCGCCTTTATAAACGGCTGATTAAACCATACGGCGCGAATTGTGCCGGTACTGTCCGCTATGATGGCCTCGGTAACGCTCAGCTTACGATTCCTAAACGAGCGCCGGTGTGCCACGTGCTCCACCCGACCCCGCACCGTCACAAGCCCCGGCCGGATCTGACTAATTGTACTTACCTCGCTATAGTCATCCCAGCGCCTAGGAAAGAACTCAAGCAAGTCTTGCACGGTCTGTAAGCCGAGTCGGCCGAGACCACGACTAACCACATCCCCCACCCCTTTTAGGTCGCTGAGCGGGGTTGAAAGTTTCACCCCGACCATTGTCATCTCTTGAGCTTAACTTGCTTAAAGCGCCGTTTACCGACCTGGATAATGTCGTCATCCTTAGGCTCGTAGTCCTCGCCCTCGACTACTTCGCCATTAATCTTCACACCGCGCTGTTCGAGCAAACGCCGTACCTCAGACTTGCTCAGCTCGAAGTGCTCACTCACGACCTCGACAAGGCTATTGTTGCCCTTAGCTAGGTGTACCACGTCTATGTCGTCAGGTAAGTTACCCTCCCGGAATTGTTCATTCCAGCGCTGTTCTGCCAACTCAGCATCCTTTATACCATGATATCGGGCCACAATACTGCGGGCCAAGAAAGCTTTACTATCACGCGGATTCGCACCTTCAGACATATCAAACTCAATCTGCTTAATAACAGCTTCCTCAACATCCGTAGCCAAACGAAGATAATGGACGATCAACTCGTCAGACAAGCTCATAATCTTGCCGTACATATCCGCTGGCTCATCTTCAACAAACACGCAGTTTGGTTGTGTCTTACTCATCTTGCGGCCATTAGTGCCAGTTAGGAGCTCGAACGTCATAACTGCCTGAGGTTCTTGGCTGGCGCGCTTTTGCAGAACCCTTCCAGCCATCATATTAAACAGCTGCTCGCTTCCACCCAACTCCACATCAGCCCTAAGCGCGACGGAGTCGTAGCCCTGCATCATAGGATAGAGAAACTCCTGTAAACCTATTGGCTGACTACTCTCGAAGCGCTTTCGGAAGTTGTCCCGCTCCAACATCTGCGCAACCTTAAACTCACTCGCTAGTTCAAGGATATCCAAAAAGCTAAGCTTCTTAAGCCATTCGGAGTTATAATGCACCTCCGCTTTATCTAGATCGACAATCTTCCCAATCTGATGAAGGTATTGCTTCATATTTGACTTCACCTCATCGACTGATAATATTTGCCGCTCAGCCTCTTTGTCCGATGCATCGCCGATCATAGCTGTATAATCGCCTATCAGAATAATGACCTTGTGTCCTAAATCTTGAAACGCCTTAAGCTTCCAGTAGACTACAGCGTGACCAATGTGGATCTTGTCTCCAGTAGGGTCGATACCAAATTTTACACGTAGCTTATCACCCTTATGTAGCCGAGTCTCAAGCTCTTCTCTAACTACAACGCCCTCGACCCCGCGCGTTAATAATTCTTCTATTTGTTCTTGTCTGTTCATGAGACCCATTATATCACCTTCGAACACGCCGATCGAGCAACGCAAACAAAGCGCTTGTTTTAGCTGTATCGTGGTATAATATTGCTAGTTTATAAGTAGGAAAATCATGCCTAAATTAGTCCCTAAGCTCAGTCGACAGCGTAAAGTCAAACACCGCAGCAAAGCTGCGGCTTCTAGTGTTTCTGGAGTAAGCAAGCCACGTACTGTTAAGCCCAAAGGGCTTGCTAAGCTGGCACCAAAGAACATTCTTGCTTGGGCAAAAACCAAGAAAGGCAAGCGCACCATCCTAGGTAGCGTTGCAATTTTCCTTGGCATTTTGCTACTCCTCTTTTTGTGGTTTTCCAAGGACCTACCAAGCCCGAATAAGATCAACGCACGCCTCAATGCTCAGACCACCAAGATTTATGCCAGTGACGAAAAGACCCTGCTGCTCGAAGTCTATGGCGACAAGAACCGTAGTTTAATTGAGTTTAACGAAATGCCCAAAAGCATCAAGGATGCGACGGTCGCCATAGAGGA
>JAYRIB010000044.1:0-6675 GCA_041907025.1 Candidatus Saccharimonadia bacterium
AAACACGTACTGAGCCCTAACGAGCGCACCATTCTGACCGAAGAAGGCACCTATTACTTACTTGTGCTGCAGTATTATTATGTAGCACAGATGCTCAACAAAACTAGCTGGCAAACAAACGTGGAGCCAGACGATCCGCGCCTCATACCCAATACGGATATATTTGCGTTTTACACTGGCAGGATAGAGAAGTGCTTGCAGGCACTTGGGGTGGAAGAAGAATATACGTACGATGCCCAATGGAGGTTCGTGATTGAGAGCGAGCGATACCGCCGCAAAGGAACGTGGGAGCAAGCTGTGCGCGCCGGCAGCCTCTACCCGGCTATGATGAAGCTGATGCGCACGAACATGACCAAACGGATCGTGATGACCGATGCCAAGCGAGAGGTGATAGACGCCTACAGTAGCAAAATCCACGGGGTGGCCGCTAAGTTCTACCGGAAGCTTGAAAAGGACTATTGCTATATTGGCATTCGCCATTTCGAAGATTCATAAACCAAGGTTGCTTTGATTTACACAGGGCTATTGTCATATATCCTGGCTCTATAATGGTATTGACAAAAGTAGTTATGATTGCTATAGTACTTCTACTTCATTCTCAAACGAGACCCACTACAGGAGTAGTAGCACCATGCAGATGCAACTGAAGCAAACCGACCGCCCGCAGGAGGGGCAGCAGACGGACCAGGCCCGCACCCAGGCGAGCACGACGAAGGCGAACCACGCCGCGACCGACGCTCTCCTGGATGAGATCGATCAGGTCCTGGACCAGGCAACGGTCGATGAGGCCGAGGCTGCTCGCCGTGAGTACCGCGAGAAGCTCGAGTCCCTGTCCATCGGCCGGCGATCCAAGTCCGGCTGCGGTGTGAGCCGCTCCTGCGCCTTGTGCACCAGTTCCTGCTGAGCCAAGCTGAGGAGTAGAGTTGAAGAGGGGGCGCGGTAGGCAAAGGACCTACCGGCCCACGGGCCTTTGGGATTATCCCGGAGGCCTTTTGTATTAGGTTAAAACGAAAAGCCCCCGCAAGGGCTCTCGGTTAAAAGAGCCCCTACGGGGATGGGTGGGGTATGCGGCTGCTCTAGGTCGGGACAAGGCCGCAGGCCTTAAGGTGGCCCTCGTACACCTGGAGCAACTTGTGTCCACGTGCAGTGATGTAGAACTTGAATTCGTTGGACCGATAACCGTGAAGCTCGGCTGAGTCGATGAAGCCGCCCTTGCGTTGGTCACGGCAGACCAAATGGCAGGTATAGCTTGCAATCTGCAGATCACGGCAGATCTGTGCGCCCATTGCTCCTTCTGGATGACGCTGCAGATAGCAGAGCACGTGCCAGTACATGGCATTGGCCTTTGCCTGCTGTCTGCCTCCAACAACCCGTGCCAGAGTCAGTGGGGTAATGACCACAATGCCGAGCAGAACCTTGTTTGACACTGCTGCGAACAAGAACAGTCCTTTCAAGCTGCGGAGCAGCCAGTTTGGTGGTGGTTTGTACGACTAGCGCATATTATACAACAGTATTAACACTCTAGCAAGGCTAGGCCTTAGCGCACGCGACGACGGGGGATAAAACGAGGGGTATTGAGACGGTAGCGTTCGTAGCGGGGGCCGAAAGTCTGTATGAGTAATCGCTCTTCGCGCTGGCTTTTGAACCAAAACAGCACCATGAGCGCCGCGAGGAGCAATAGTCGGACTAAGCCAGGGCGAATCATAACGGTGCCAATACCCCAGAGTATGAGCCCGCTGTAGACTGGGTGGCGCATACGGCCGTAGAGCCCTTTGGTGAGGAGTTGTGCTCCCTTTACGGGTTCCGGCAGGACAGTAAGAGAGTATTTTCGCAGCTGCCAGAGCGCCACGAACACCATACTAAGGCCGATGATGCGTAAGGTGTTTGCCAGGAGGATGTGTACGCCACCTTCACGAATACCGGGGTAATACAGTATGGCTACCAACAAAACAGCCTGAGTGGCTAGCAGTGCATAGCTTAGCGTGTTTGGCTGTATCGCCTTAGAGGCCTTAGTACGACGCTTCATGACATTAGTATAGTGCTTATGGTTTGATTAATCGAGCATAATTCATAACTGCAGACTTGATATATCTTGATAGCTAAGGTATAGTAATGCGGTTCTTTACCACCCTACAACGTCTATCAAAAAGGGGTACGGACATGAGCACCTTGCATCCAATGATCGATTTGATCGACTGGGATGACCTGCAGCGGTCACTTAACCCACTGATCGGCTCGGTTGATTGGGCTGCGCTGGGATGGGGGCTCGAGCAGAGTCGCCTTCCTGGAGCCAATCGGGCGACAGACCTGAACCACCAACTGCTGCTGCTGTGGCACCGGGCTGGGGCCTTTACGGGTAAGCCAGGAGAGAGCAAGAAGCTTCAGTTGCTGGTGATCGATTGGGGTGGGGCGCCATTTGCCAAGCGCGGCATTCCTGGCGCCAAGTACCCGATGACCATCATGGTGCCGTTGGTCGAGGCATTTATTGTCTCTCGACACACCAAGCAGCGACCCAAACAGGCCGCCATGCAGGTGGTACGGAATTTCGATCCAGATGAGCTTGAGGCTTTGCGCGCGGCCCTGAGAAAGCTGCCACAAGGTCAGCTTAGCAAGAGTTTGCTGGGACGATTGCGTTTGCATGACGAGGGACAGGCCCCCTTGCTCTGCGACATTGGCGAGGCGCTCGACTTGCTCATGCGAGACATCGAAGATCACGTGTTCGGGGTTTCCAAAACATCTGCAGCAGGACTTTTGAGCAGCTGAGATATACGCCTCCCAAAGGAGTGCTATTGCACCTCCTTTGGGAGGCGCAATAGTTTTTATCAAAACTTCACGCAATTTTATTACACACCTTATGCTTTACAAATTGTTAGCTTTAAGGTATAGTATTTACGTTCTACACCATACGATCCCCGAAAGGATCACATACAATGACTACCGCTACGGCGCCACAGACGGCGCCTTTTGAAACCCTGTCGCAAGCAAGCCTGGTGGAGCAGGTGCAGAAGAACACAGAGCTCAGCCCTAAAGCCAAGACCTTGGCCTTGTGCTTCATAGCCAAGCACTTTGGCGAGAGCACGTGGGGCAGTCGCACCAGTGCCATGCTTCGCATGATCATCGAGGTGATCGAAGTGGTTGAGGGGCTCGAGGGGTCGGTCGATGAGATCGAAACCGTACGCCGTGCGGCACAACAGACCCTTGAGACCAGGGAGCAGCAGCCAGTCCGACGCAGGATGCTTCGTGAGGGGTTGCTGGCCACGAGGGATGAAGTTCAGGTAGCCATCCATCGCAAGGCGCTGAACAAGCCGCTGACGCAGCCGCAGTTGGTCGAGTACCTCGCTGACTACTTCGCGACGTTCATCGTGACCGAAGCAGCCCAGCCCGAGTACGAGGACTTCGACCAGAAGGCTGATGCAGAGCGGGCCAAGCTCAAGGAACCGGCTACGGCCTAGCGGCCCCATCAACACCTTCTAGGAAGTGCAAACGCACCTTCTAGGAGGTGCGTTTGTTTTTTGCGTAATTATTCTACATAAAAGTAAGGAGCCCCCGCAGAAGCCCCTTAGCTAAAGGGCGCCCGCGAGGGCTTAGGTGAAGCACCTGTGTCAGTAGGTGCGGTGGTCTTGCTCGGGCGAGGTCGGCCGGAGGCTGTCCGGCGGTTCGTCTGGGTCCGTACGAGGCAGCGGCATGGAGTACCAGTCACTCCGGTACACGATGAAGACGAAACAGCCCAACACGGCCAAGCTCAGGAGCAGGATCGCCAGAGAGAGCAGGGCTACTTGCCAGGGGTGTTGTGCCTCCTCCAGTCGAAGCTTGGCAACGAACAGCAGTACAGCGGAGATGAGACCCCCAATCGCCGCAACCCCATTCCAGTAGTCGGCTTCGCTGGGCTCAGGATCATCACGGGGATGATCGGAAGGGTCGTTCTGAACTGTCACTAGTGCCTCCTAGAAGTCGCTGGTCCAGCCAGCGTATCCATTGATGAGGACAACTGCGATCATGAAGATCACAACTGCTGCCACGGTGGCGGCCCGCCTTACCAGCCGCTTGCGCCGTCGGCGTGCAACTCTATGTACGTCTTCCAAGGTACGTCTCTTTCGATAGAAGGGATATGCGAACAGGACTGCTATAATACCGCTTGCGCACGTTCTCGTCAATGCTCCGGGCACCTATTGACAAATCGGAGCGCTTATGCTAGAATGGCTTCGTTCGGTGTTCGCCGGATCTAACCATCCGCGGGCCCGACCCGCACTTCACATTTAGGAGAAACCATGAAGAAGCTTCTCGTTCTCTGGGTCAGCACCGTTGCGGCGCTCCTGGGCGGCACCTTGTACTACGCCGTCATCAGGAGTCAGTACACCACGCGGCTGGATGCGCAGTCCATGGATGCCTACCGGCACGCGGACGACATGGTTGCCCTCTACCTGATGGTACTGCTGGCCGTGATATTCATCGGTCCGCCGCTGTTCGGCATCCTTGCCGGGTACCAGTCCTACCGCGAGGCACACCCTCGTCAGCCCATCAAGGACAGTTACGAGGGGGCGTACAAGAGTCGCCTCGTGTACCTGGCTCCTATCAGCTTGACTGTCTTCTTAACGGGCGTGGTGGGCGGCATTCTGGGCGAGAGCTACTCCGCAGTAGCTGTGCTCCTGATTCTTGGCGCTATCCTCGGCGCAATCGCCAAGGTGAACTACGCCCGGTACGCGGAGCTCATGGATGTCAAAACCCATGGGAACCACACGCGTCGATCCTGCCCCTAGGATCAGCGACCTCGAGAATCTCCTGAAGTGCGGGGGAGGGTGGATCTGCCAAGATCCACCCTCCCCACAACCCACAGTAATTATCTAATCAAAAACCCGCCCCAATTTGGTCGCGGGTTTTTGATTACTGTTATACTTAGACTATGAAATCTTCAACTGGCACAACTCTACTGCAAAGGATCGTTTGGCTGATCTTTGCAATCGCCATTGTAATACTGTTTGTGAGGCTTTGGTTCGACGTTACGAATGCCGCCCCAAGTGGACAACTTATCATTCAAACATACGACTGGAGTAGTGCCTTGCTTGCGCCAGCAGACCAGTTACGCCAAGCCGTCGGTTTATCAACCAGCGCCTGGGGCTTAAACCTGCAAGCACTGTTTGCGATCGTACTTTATGTAGCTGCTGGGTGGATGATATGCGCAATCCTGGGTCTGTTCCGAAGGTCGTAAGACCCCAGACTAAAACCATTTACACACATTAGCCATTTACCTATACTAAGCCTATGAACGACCATAAGCGGAATGGATTTAGTGCAATAGAAGTGATTATTGTTCTGGTTGTAGTTGGGTTAATCGCAATGCTAGCGTGGTTTGGACTTAAGAAGAACAAGGCCGACGCACCTGGCTCCAAAACTACAGTCAGCCAACCTACGAGCGGCAACAAACAATCCACAACAAAGAACATTACTTGGATGACCACCGGTGATGGCTGGCAGGCGTCTGGCACACCGCCAACGTGCAAAGAGCCGGTTACGTTTAGCACGCCACCGTCGGATTTAAGCACTGCATCGGCCGTATTGTATCCTGGCCAAACGCGGGGAGGTAATTACAAGCCGCACGGGGGCCTGCGCTATGATAATTCTGGTGGCAACGTGACGGTACGGGCAATTTACGATGGTAAGTTAGTGAGCGGAAGTCGCTACATCGAAATGGGCGAGGTACAGTACATGTTCACAGTTGTAAACGATTGCGGGATCGCCTATCGGTTCGACCACTTACTCACGCTTTCACCCCGCATTCAAGCAGTTATGGATACGCTGCCTGCACCCCAGCCGAATAATTCACAAACTACAAGCTTCAAGAGCCCAATCAGTGTAAAGGTAGGCGAAGTGGTAGCGACTGCCGTAGGGTTCCCTAAGATTAAGAATTACGGTTATGATCTGGGCGTGTACGACTACCGCAAGCGTAATGCAGCGGCTGCCAGCCCAGCGTATCTGGAGAAACACCGTGGTTTTCTAGGCCAAGCCGCATATGCACAGTGTTGGCTCACTATGTTTTCGCCTGCCGACAACGCACGCTTACAAGCTCTGTCTGCCGGCGACCAAGCAAACGGCAAAACCAGCGATTATTGCCCAAGCTAAGCTTGCTCAGACGCTAAACCTCATCTATACTAGCCACGTTCTGATGGAGAAGTACTCCTAACAGAAGGGACCTTAGCAGATGAGCGAATTTCGAGTCGCAGTGGTTGGGTCAGGCTCGCGCGAGCACGCCTTGGCATACACATTGGGCCGGGAAGCCGAAGTGACGGTGGTTGGCGGCAACGCAGGGATGCGATTTCCGCGGGTGGCGATGGCCGAAGACGTTGATGCTGACCTGTACGTGGTCGGACCGGAACAACCGCTGGTTGACGGTCTGGCTGATCGCCTACGGCGGCGTGGCAAGCTGGTTCTTGGACCGGGCGCCGACGGTGCACGCCTCGAAGGATCCAAAGCCTGGATGAAGGAAGTTGCAGAAGCTGCTGGCGTGCTTACGGCGGACTTCGTCGTGGTCAGGACGCTGGCGCAAGCCGAAGCAGCGCTCCGAGAGTTGCGGCGACGCGGCTACACGGGATATGCCGTCAAGACCGATGGCCTGGCAGCCGGCAAAGGTGTGCTGGTTACGGACAGCGAAGAAGAAGCCATGGCCGATGTTCGGGCGAA
>JAYRIB010000045.1:0-2002 GCA_041907025.1 Candidatus Saccharimonadia bacterium
CAGTGGCACAAGTTATCTCGGCGACTGGCCAGAGTTAGCGGCCACCGTCCTAGCCCTAGCAGTAAGCTATGTCATTGCCCAGCAGGCCGAACAGGTGACTCGTAACCGCCAAAAGGCCGAGAATCTCAGTGGGCAGCTCGAAGGCGAACAAAGCAAGACCCAGCTGATGATGGAAGCAATTGCTGATGCCGTAGTCGGCGTAAATCAAAGTCGACAGATTGTAGTGTTCAACAAAGCTGCCGAGGAGCTAACTGGGTGGGACAAGAACAGCGCGCTGGGAATTTACTACAATAACGTTTTTGCGCTCAAGGACGCAAAGGATCGCGAAATAGGTCACGACAACGATCCATTCATGAAGGCCGTGGAAACGAACGCCCAAGTAACAGTCGATGACTATTACTTGATTGGTCGTAACGACGAGAAGATTGTTTTTTCGATCGCCATTGCGCCTACCCACGACGGTGCTGGCAACGTGAATGGCGCCATTGGCATCATGCACGACATCAGCGAACAAAAGGCCTTGCAGCGTGAGCGCAATGAGTTTGTGTCAACTGCCTCTCACGAGATGCGCACACCCGTAGCTGCCGTAGAAGGCTACTTATCAATGGCGACTAATCCGAAGTTGGCGCAAATTGATGCTCGGGCAAAAGACTATATAGAAAAAGCCCATCAGGCTTCTTTGCACCTCGGGAAGCTGTTCCAAGACCTGCTTAGCGTTACCAAACTAGAAGATCGACGTCTGCAAGACAATATAACTGTCTTCAGCCTCACTGACTTATTGCGTACCACGGTGGACAACATGGCGTTGCTGGCTCAAGCAAAGGGCCTGGTGCTTACCATCGCTACAGAACAAGCATCGCATGAGCGAGCTGTACTGACGCCATTAGCCGAGGTAGAGGCAGACAAGGACCGAATCCAAGAAGTCATAAGCAACCTAATTGATAATGCAATCAAATATACGCCACAGGGCTCGATTACCGCTAAGTTAACAACAGATGAAAATAATGCCATCGTCAGCGTGACCGACACTGGTATCGGCATTAGTCCCGAAGATCAGAAGCACTTATTTGAGAAGTTCTACCGAGTAAATAGCTCTATGACACGCGAGATTGGTGGCACTGGGCTAGGCCTCTACATTAGCCGAAACCTGATTGAACACTATGGTGGTAAGCTCTATGTGGAGAGTACGCCAAGCAAAGGAAGCACCTTCTCATTTACACTCCCATTAGCTAAGGATAAGAAGCTTGCCCAAAGCCCTCATGCGAGCTACAATGAAGCCATAGATAAGGGGACTGGTGATGGCAAAGATCCTGTTAGTTGAAGACGATGTTAGTTTAAGGGACGTATATTCGGCTCGATTACAGGCCGAAGGATACGCAATTGTCGTGGCGGCCAATGGCGAAGAAGCCTTGGCTATGGCTGTGAAGGAAAGGCCAGATCTTGTATTGCTTGATGTCATGATGCCGCGCATATCTGGATTTGATGTACTTGATATTCTGCGCTCCACCCCAGAAACGGCACGTGTTAAGGTCATTATGATGACAGCACTCAGCTCACCCGAAGACCAAGACAGGGGTCAAAAACTTGGCGTAGACCGTTACCTCGTAAAATCACAAGTTACTCTAGAAGAAGTGGTGACAACGGTTGCTGAGGTACTCACCCAGGCCAAAGACCAGGCGAGTGTAGGTGAGCCAATTGTAGGTGGCCCCACGCCCAGCCCAGCGCCGCCGACACAACAGCCAGACCAAGTACCGCCCCCAGCGGCTCCCACTGCATAGCACGAGCCCTTACGCTCTATCCTGCCTGGGCACAACGCCTTAAGCTTGGTATACTAGTGCTATGAAAAAACAACGAACAATGATCGCAAATCTAACCGCCCATGTCGACCAGAACGTTACCATAATGGGCTGGGTGAGTGTGCGACGAGACCATGGCAAGCTCTTGTTTCTGGACTTACGCGACGCAAGTGCCACCGTGCAAGTTGTATATCAACTACGTGAAG
>JAYRIB010000046.1:0-3031 GCA_041907025.1 Candidatus Saccharimonadia bacterium
AACCCTCTGCATCCAGCAGGTCTACAGCTGAATGATACAGCTTTCTTCAATGAAGGTATAAATGTATCAGATCACGCTCCAAACTCTGGTGGTAACGTCCAGTTTAAGGTAAAAGTAAAAGGCGACCCTAAAACGAGCTACACTGGCATCAACACAGCATGTGTTGGGTCGGATGAAACTCGTACGGACGTTTGTGACACAGCTACTTTCAAAGTTGTTGGTACCGTCACGCCCCCTGTTACTCCACCAGTAACACCTCCGGTAACTACGTTGCCAGAGACTGGTGTAGCAACTCCGATTGCAGGCATTGCCGGCATGAGTGGTATGGGTTACGCAGCACACGCTTACCTCAAGAGTAAGAAAGGTCTCCAAGAGGCCCTGCGCAACGTTCGAAAGTAAGTTAACCTCTTAGGAGGTCAGCTTCTACACTAAAAAGACCCGCACGGGAAACCGTGGCTAAGGGTCTTTTTAGTTTGAGTTAATAATGGTCGCCTGTGTAAAAGTAATGCAATTCAGGGTAAGATAGAAGCATGAAGCAACTGATTGAAACATTGTCCACTATGCTCGAGGCCGTGCGCGCAGCCTTGTCCCAAGTCGGCATAGCGGCTAGCGAGCAGCAGCTTGCTGAGCTCGAGGAACGCATAGCTGCCCCGGGCTTTTGGGATGACGCGCAGACAGCTGAGCGCGTCAGCAGCGACGCTTCGGCCTTGCGTAAGTACATTACTGCCTGGCGCGAGCTTGAGTCTGATCTGGCCACTACACTAGAGCTGGCAGAGCTGAGTGACGAGGCGCAGGCCGATGAGTTTAGTGCCCAGCTGGCTGGTTTGGCTAGCCGCTATGACGCGCTTATGATCGAGCTCAAGCTAAGTGGCGAGTTCGACACTGGGCCAGCCGTGGTGCAGATTTCGGCTGGGGTGGGTGGCACCGACGCGCAGGACTGGGCGGAGATGCTCATGCGTATGTACGTGCGCTACTGCGAAAAGGCTGGTTTTAAGGCTGAGCTGGTTGACATCTCACCGGGTGAAGAAGCTGGCATCAAGAGTGCTACCTTGGAAGTAACTGGGCGCTATGCCTACGGCAAGCTTAAATGTGAAAAGGGCGTGCATCGATTGGTCCGACTGAGCCCCTTTAACTCACAAAATCTACGCCAAACGTCCTTTGCGCTCGTCGATGTGATTCCGGAAATTGCCGCTGAGAAGGCGAGTATTAGCCCCGATGACTTGCGTATTGATGTCTATCGGTCCGGCGGTCACGGCGGGCAGAGCGTGAATACGACTGATAGCGCTGTACGGATTACTCATTTACCAACAGGCATTGTTGTGAGCATCCAGAACGAACGCTCCCAGCTGAAGAATAAAGAAAAGGCGATGAGTATATTGGCGTCTCGCCTGAGCGAGGTTGCTCGTGAGCAGCAGCTTGATGACATAGCCCAGATTAGGGGCAAGGTAAAGAGTGCCGACTGGGGCGCGCAGATCCGTTCCTATGTGCTGCAGCCGTACACGAAGGTAAAGGACCATCGCACTGATTTTGAAACGAGCGACGTCAACGGCGTGTTGTCTGGCGAGATCGAGCCTTTTATTGAGGCTTACCTGACACACTCAATCGAGCAGAAGTAACCTTTATTCATAAGCCTTTTTAAGCTACAATGAGAGCATATGATTTTGCTCGATCGCGTCTCAGTAATGTACCCAAATAAAACGGTTGCCCTTTCGGGCATTTCGCTTCATATTGCCCCGAAAGAGTTTGTAACTATTGTGGGTTCAAGCGGGGCGGGTAAGTCCACCCTCATTCGATTACTTATTAAAGAGGAGGTACCGACCTCTGGCAAGATTGTAGTTGGTAGTGTCGACTATGACACAATTGATAAGTCGAACATTCCGCACTTGCGTCGCCGTATTGGGGTGGTGTTCCAGGACTTTAAGCTTCTGCCAAACCTTACTGTCTACGAAAACGTCGCCTTTGCACTCGAGGTCTCTGGCGTAAAGACGCGCGAGATTAAACGCGCTGTGCCCAAGATCCTGCAGCTCGTTGGGCTGAGTGAAAAAGCCGGTGACTACCCGGGTGAAATATCGGGTGGTGAAAAACAGCGCACGGCGATTGCCCGCGCTTTGGTACGCAACCCGAAGATTTTGATTGCCGACGAGCCAACTGGTAACCTTGACCCCAAGAACTCCTGGGACATCATTGAGTTACTGCTCAAGATTAATAAGTTTGGCACGACAGTACTGCTCACCACGCATAACAAAGAGATTGTGAACGCTCTTAAGAAGCGCGTTATTACCATTAACCGTGGTAGGGTAGTTAAGGACGAGAAGGTTGGGCGGTACGTCGTATGATTACGCTGTGGCGCATCTTCAAAACTGGCTTTCGGAACATCTTCCGTAATGCCTGGCTCTCCACTGCCGCTACGGCTATTATGGTGGTTACCCTACTTGTTGTTACATTCTTTGGGTTCTCGGCGATATTCGTAAACAATCAGTTGGCCGAAGTGAAGAGCAAGATCGATTTAAGCTTATTCATCGCCGATGAGGCCACTCAGGACCAAACCAAAGCTTTGCAGGCCAGATTGATTGCCTATCCAGAGGTTAAATCGGTGGAATATGTTAGCAAGGATGATGCGCTCTTGCGCCTCGCCGCCAGTAGTGCGGATGGCAAGAAGCTGGCAGAATCAGCTAAGGAAATTGGCAATCCTTTACCAGCTTCATTCGAAGTGAAGGTAAAGAGTCTAGATAACATTAAGACTATTAATGTTGAACTCAAAAAGCTCGATAGCGATAAGATTATAAGTGAATCGAGTCTAGATAAAAACGATGCTAACCGACAGGGTATAGTAGAGAACATTATTAACATCAGTAACGGTGTGGCCAAGGTGGGCGCGGTTGTAAGTGCGTTATTCTTGGTAATTGCACTGCTTGTAATCTTTAATACCATACGTATGGCCATTTTTACGCGTCGGGAAGAGATTGAGATTATGCGCTTGGTGGGGGCTACTAACTGGTTCATTCGCGGGCCGTTCATAGTCGAAGGCTCG
>JAYRIB010000047.1:0-2595 GCA_041907025.1 Candidatus Saccharimonadia bacterium
CTATACGACCATCAGCGGGAGGTACTATGCGGAAGATTGGACTCGCTGTTTTTGGGGTTATCCTTGGTTTTACCATACTGAATTTAGCGCTATCTGCGATGCTGACAGGGGTTATGTTCCCGGGGGTTCGCGTAGCCGGCCATAGCGTGGCGTATAAGTCTCGACTACAGGCCACTGAGCAACTTCGGACGTATGACGATCAGCATACTCTGATGATTCAACTGGCAGATAAGCGTTATACAATGAAGAGTAGTGAGCTTGGCGCCTCTCGGGATACAGCAGCGAGTGTTGAGGCAGCTTATAGCATTGGTCGTCGTTCGGCCCTGCCAGTATTGGGGATTGTCTCCTCTTTGCTTGACGGAGATTCCGGGTATGCTTACCAACTTGATTCGGCTCAGCTCAACAAGTTTGTGCGTAAAGTACTTGCTGATGTCGGTCGACCACCAGTGAATGCTAAGGTTGAAGTAGTCGAAGGACAGCCAGTTGCGATAGCGGACAAAGATGGTGTTTCTATAGATCAGGCGCAACTCGGTCGCACACTTCAGCTGGCTTTAGCTGAGGGTCAAGACAAATCTGTAGCACTGACGCCAACGGCGATGAAGGCAGAGGTGCGGCTGGTCGACACTGAGGGCGCAATCACGCAAGCCAAGAAGATTATCGCACTGGACTTGTCCATGACGTATAACGACAGGACGTTTAAACCTACTGGGTCAGAGATTGCTCAGTGGCTTGTTTTTCCTGTTAGGCCTAACGATAAGGGCGTGAATATGGTAGAGGTGGACATCGATGAGGCTAAACTACGTGGCTACGTTCAGTCCATTGCCAATGATGTTAATGTGGCGCCCACTAATAAGAAGGTAACTATAAAGAATGGAGTAACTACCGTCGACCGCGAGGGTATAGATGGGCTCGCGCTTAACCAAGAGGAAGCAGTGAGTCGCAGCCTGAAAGCTTTACGAAGTCAGCAGCCAACACGTGTGGAATTAAGCACGTCGCCAGTCGCATTTAAGACTGAGTATAACCGCGTTACCACATTGGATGTGGGGCGCTATATTGAGATTAATCTGAGCTCCCAGCAGCTATGGGTTTATCAGGATGGCCAAGTTATTTACACTTCCCCAGTTACAAGTGGTGCAACTGGTATGGGCTTCCCGACTGTGACAGGTTTATTTAGCATCTACGCCAAAGCGACCAATACGTGGCTTGATGGTAGAGCCTATGGCGAACAGTATAACTATCGCGTGTTAGTGGATTATTGGATGCCATTCTACGGCGGCTTTGGCATGCATGATGCTTGGCGTTGGCGATCTACGTTTGGGGGTCCTGATTATTACTACAACGGCAGCCATGGTTGTGTGAACTTGCCATTGGCAACCGCTGCATTTATATACAGCTGGGCGGAGATTGGCACTCCAGTATGGGTGCATATCTAGGTAAGTTGCTTATGCTTCTAGGCGGTTGCCTGCTTTCTTGGTATAATTATGCCAAAAGGTGAATCTATGCATCCACAAGCCAGTAGTCAAAACATTGCCCCCGAAGCTCCACTCAGGCCAGTCTCTCAAGAGCGTGGTTCTAGCCAACAGGCTGATCAACGTAAGCCACAGCCACCAGAACGACAGACAACTTCCGCTGTTGAGCGTGGCGTACCTCAGCCGACAGGTCAAGCTCAATCGAATCCAACACCGCCACCACAATCAATCACGAGCCCATTAAGCTCGGTGCCAGTGGCGCAATCAACCCCTGTCGCGGCAGTGTCTACTCCCGTCCCTGTAGCCGCTAGCTCTGACAAAATTGAGAAACAGTGGGTTGATCGTGCTGATGAGATCATGCAAACCAAGGCACAAGACCCCTACGCCGAGGAGGAAGCACACGAAGAGCTGAGTGCACAGTATCTCAAGCAACGGTTTAACATTGTCATTAAACGGAGCGGCCCGCAAGGTTAGCGGGACATTACTCGGGCGGATACTTTATTGGAATCATCAAACCAACTTTTCATCTTATTTGCTACGGTCTTGACGCTAGCGTTCTTAGCTGTATTGGGGATGGTGGCTTTTCTTATATACCGGAATCTCGTTCGTCGTAACAAAGACATTGAACGCAGCCTTAAGATGGTGCCAATGCAGATTAAGTTGCCACCGGCGGAGGCTAGTGATTCTGCAAATCGCGACACACGCGAGTTGTTTAAAGAGAATATATCGAAGGCTGAAGGTATCTTTAATTTACTCTCAGGGATTACAGCCGAAAAGTCCAAGCTCTATGGGAACCGCTATGTTAGCTTTGAGATCATTGCTGATGGCGCGATGATTTACTTCTATACAGCCGTACCAGTTACGTTACTTTCAACCGTCCAAAAAGCTTTGGTGTCGGGTTATCCGACTATTCAGATCGAGCAAGTAGATGATCCGAACATTTTCTCCCAAACATCAAAACTGTCAGGGGTGGCTGGCGGTGAGCTAGTGCTTGCCCAGGATTCATACTTCCCTATTGCTACATACAAGAACCGTGACGCCGATCCGTTAGCAGGAATACTAAGTAGTTTGTCACGCTTGCAGCCAGGTGAAGGCGCTGGTATTCAGATCATGGTGCGCCCGGCCC
>JAYRIB010000048.1:0-4797 GCA_041907025.1 Candidatus Saccharimonadia bacterium
AGACAGCTATTATGCTATAATCTAGGCAATACTTAGGAGGGTGCTAAGCTTGAAGAAACTCAAAATAAAAGTCATTGCAGGGGTACTTGTGCTTACCTTGGTGTCACTGGGGTTTGTAACCATTTCTCAGCCAGCAAAAGCCGATCAATTAGATGATCAGATTAAGTCATTACAGCAACAGGTCGCACAAAATCAAAAGGCTGCGAATGAAAAAGCTACTGAAGCTAAGACTCTGCGGAATAAGGTTGCAGAAATAAATTCTCAAATATATGCGGCGCAAGCGGCCATAAATCTTACAAATGCACAAATTCAGCAAACGCAAGGGCAGATAGATGAAGCGAATCGTGACCTCGATAGACAAAAGGCTATCTTAAAAGATAACTTACGTCTGGTGTACAAACAGGGCGAAGTCAGCCCACTCGAACTAGTTGCATCTAGTAAGAACTTGAGTGATTTTGTAGCTCAGACGCAATACCTAAGGGCAATTAAGAACAAGATTGGTCAAAATTTAAAAAAGATTGATCAGCTTAAGGATGAGTTGAACCAGAAACAAGCACAACTTAATACATTAGCAGGCCAGCAACAGGGACAACTACAGATAGTTGCTAACCAGCGCGCAGAGCAGCAAAGACTTCTGTCTCAGACAGAAGGCGATGAAGCTAAATATCAGCAACAGGTCAAAGATGGTTCTGCTTCTATTGCCGCGTTGCAACGTCAGAAAGCAATAAACCTTGCAAACCAGTTAAACATCAACCGCGGAGGCTCCGGCGGGTATCCTTGGGCTGGATCGGATCAGGCGTGGTGGAGCTGTGTGTCTCGCACGGGTAACTGGCAAGCTTGTGGGCCTGAAGAGCTTGATGGCCAGAGTTACTTCACCCGGCAATGCACATCCTATGTTGCGTGGAAGGTCAAGCAGGTTCACGGTTACTTACCTAGCAACTATGGTAACGCCTATTCTTGGCCCAACTCGGCGACTTCTAGAGGTATTCCTACGTCATATGGCGTTGGGGCTAAGGCGGGTGACGCTGCTGTTAACACAGCAGGTTCCACGGGTCACGTGATGTATGTTGAGGAGGTCTACCCGAACGGATCAATCCGGGTGAGTCAATATAACGCGGAATGGACAGGTACTTATTCTACAGCAACATACCCTTCTCAAGCTGGCTTGTGGTTTATCCACTTTTAGGACTATTAAATGAATCCACAACAGCCAACTCAGCAGAATCTTGTTCAATCGCACAATCCGATTAAGAAGTACATCCTGATTGGTGTGGCGTGTTTTGTGCTTGGTTTTGGGCTCAACGCCCTCGGTGCTCAGTTTTATGTTGGTACGCCGCGCCAGTCTATCACTTCAAGAATTGACCTCGGTACCTTCAACCAAGTCGATAAGCTACTTAGGTCAAAGTTTGATGGTGAGATTGACCCAGCCAAACAGAGTGAGGGGGCTACGATAGGTATGGTCTCAGCTTTGGGCGATCCGTACACCACCTACCTTACATCCGAGCAGAACAAAGCACTCAGTGATGACCTGAATGGTGAGTTGAGTGGTATTGGTGTCGAAGTCGGCCTTAAGAATAACAAGCTAACTATCATTGCGCCAATCGATTCTACGCCGGCAGCGAAGGCAGGCTTGCGTAGCGGTGACGTGATTGCTGCGATCGATGGCGTTGATAGTTCTGGCTATACGCTTGACGAAGCGGTCAGTAAGATTCGGGGTAAAAAAGACTCCAAGGTGACATTAACGATTGTACGTAGTGGTGAGCAGCCTAAGGAGGTTGAGATTATCCGTGACAACATTACAGTGGCGAGTGTGACGACCGAAGTCCGCGAGAGCAATGTTGGCTATATTAAGATTCGTCGATTTGCGGAAGACACCAATAATTTGATTGAGAGCGCGGCTATTCAGTTTAAAGCCGCCGGCGTTAAAGGGATCATCTTAGACGTGCGGGATAATCCTGGTGGCTTCTTGGAGTCTTCGGTCGCGGTAAGTAGTCAGTTTGTTGGCTCAGGAACGATTGTTGAGGAGCGTAGTAAGCACAATGAGAACCGTAAGCTATCGGCGCAGCCTGGTGGCAAGTTTACTGATCTACCAGTCGTTGTGATAACGAACAACGGTAGTGCCTCGGCTTCAGAGATTACAGCTGGCGCGCTCAAGGATGCCGACCGAGCCACTTTGGTAGGAGAGAAGACCTTTGGTAAGGGGAGCGTTCAGCAGGTGATTGATCTAAAGAATGGCGCTAGCCTGAAGGTGACCGTAGCGCACTGGTACACGCCAAAAGGAGTAAACATCGGTAAAGCCGGCATTAAGCCAGACGTCGAAGTTAAACTGACCACCGATGACTACAATGCAAACCGCGATCCGCAGCTCACTAAGGCCCTCGAGATTATAAAAAGTAAGTTCTAATTTTCCTGCCGCTAAGGCGACATTCGAAGATCAGGAAGCCTGTTTGCGAAGTATCAGAATGAGCTAACCACGAGAGTCATTGGGACTCGCAGTGGGAGCGAATATTTGCATGATGAGCAAATCAGGAGCTCCTAGATCTAAGCCTCATGTCGCAAAGACTTTAGGTTCTTTTGGTCTTTTCAAAAGAACGAATTAATTTAAAGAAGATATGTTTTTATCTATTACTACTTTTGAAGATTCCAAAAGTAGGGCCCTGCGGTTAGTAATTTTAAGGAATTACCAAAAGTATTCCCGACCACGGGTTCGCAAACAAGGATTCACCTCGCGCTTCAGTTTACGAGCATTTGGCTGCGGGATCGCTCACGCTAAGTCCTCGCCAAGGCTGAAACTTCAGACTCGTTGATCCTGTTGCTCCAAGGTCGGGGTTAGCGACATAAAGATGCATATATCGGACTATAGTGCCTGGCGAGCGAACATAACCACTATATATGGCATAAAACTCTTGACGGCGTCAAAGCACGAGCGCTATGATGATTAGTGAGAGGGAGGGGAAACATGACAAAACCAAAACAAACAAAGTACATCTTTGTTTCCGGAGGGGTCGTATCAGGCCTCGGTAAGGGCATCACCGCAGCTTCGCTAGCCAAAATTCTAAAGGCGCGAGGCTTTTTAGTTTCAATGCAGAAGTGCGACCAGTATCTTAACGTTGATGCGGGCACGCTGAACCCTGCCGAGCATGGCGAGGTGTTTGTAACTGCCGATGGTGCAGAAACAGATCTGGATCTTGGTCATTATGAGCGCTTTACTGATATTGAAATGAGTCGAAAAAGCTCCACCATTAGTGGCGCAGTCTTTAGTAAAGTCTTTGCTGACGAGCGAGCCGGCAAGTTTTTAGGTAAAACAGTCCAAATGATTCCGCATGTTACGAGCGAGATTCAGTCGCAAATCGAGGCGGCTGGCGAAGGTAGCGACATTCACTTTGTCGAGATTGGCGGCAGCATTGGCGACTATGAGGCTATGGCCTTTGTCGAGGCTATACGGCAGTTCAGGCGCCGCGTGGGGACTGAGAACAGTCTGTATGTGCACGTAGTGTTCGCGCCGTACCTAGTGGCCTCAAATGAGCTTAAAACCAAGCCAGCTCAGAATAGTGTGCGCGAGCTGCGCGGGCTCGGCATTATGGCCGATGTGCTCTGTGTGCGCAGTGATCATGAGCTGAGCCAGGAAGGGATTGAGAAGCTCAGCTTGTATTGCGATGTGGACCCTGAAGCGATTGTGCCCTTACCAACGGCTAAGACGGTCTATGATGTCCCGCTTACCATGGAGGACAGTGGCATTGGCGACTACGTGACCCGTAAGCTTGGCCTGCCAACCCGCAAGCCAGATTTGGCATCGTGGCGGGCAATGGTGAACCGCATAAAGAACGTGCAAGGCGAAGTGAAGATTGGTGTTGTGGCGAAGTACTTGAGTAACTTAGATACGTATGCGAGTGTGTTTGAAGCTCTCAAGGCCGCTGGCTGGCATCATGGCCAAAAGGTAGTCATTGAATGGCTCAACGCAGAGGGTTTAGAGGCTGACACTACCCCGCTTCGCGCCGTTGACGGTATTTTGGTGCCCGGCGGCTTTGGTACGCGTGGTGTGGAGGGCAAGATTGCAGCTGCCAAGTATGCGCGCGAGAACAACGTGCCGTACCTTGGCTTGTGTCTCGGCATGCAAGTAGCCGTGATTGAGTTTGCTCGGCACGTACTCGGGAGTGACGCGGCACATAGTTCCGAGATGGTTGAGGATGCGTTGCACCCCGTCATCCATATTATGAAGGATCAGGTGGGCGTGAAGCTTGGTGGTACGATGCGACTGGGGAACTATAAAACCGTTATAGATAAGAACTCTCGTAGCTTTCTCGCATATGGGACTGCGGAAGTCGACGAACGACACCGCCATCGTTATGAGTTCAATAATGCCTATCGCAAGCAGCTCGAAGCCGCCGGACTCGTGATCGCTGGACAATCGCCGGACGGTCAGTTGGTGGAGATTATAGAACTTAAGGGCCATCCGTTTTTTGTGGCCTCTCAGGCTCACCCGGAGTTTAAGTCTCGACCCGACAAGCCGCACCCGCTGTTTAGGGACTTTATCGGTGCTAGCTGGAAGCAGGCATCTAAGACCGTTTCCGTGGCGGCCGCTCGACAAGCTGGCGTTCAACCATCGTAATCTGTATTTAAACCCAAGTTTTAACTAACAAAAAAGCTCCCAGTTGGGAGCTTTTTTGTTAAGAGCTATTTAGCTCGATTTAACGTGCACAAGAGTCTTGCGCTGCGCGCGGCCACTAAAGAGAGTTTTACGAACTTGAGTGAACTCAATGTTTCCAGGGGCAGTTGCAAAAATAGTGTAGTCTTTGC
>JAYRIB010000049.1:0-4267 GCA_041907025.1 Candidatus Saccharimonadia bacterium
CTCAGTTCGGCAGTATCTCGCCGAAATGGGCAGAACGCCGTTGCTAGAACGGGCTGAAGAGATTGAGCTCGCGCAGGCTATCGAAGCCGGCAAAGAAGCAACTCAAAGGCTCGATACACCTGGGCTTGAGCTGAGCCCTGAAGAAGTTCGCAGACTTCGCAAGCTTGTGCAAGAAGGCGAGGCTGCAGTGGATCGGATGATCACGGCCAACCTGCGCCTTGTCGTTTCGATTGCGAGGCGCTACCGCAGAGCAGGTAGCCTCGAATTGCTTGAGCTCATCCAAGAAGGCAATATTGGACTCATGACCGCGATTGAAAAGTTCGATTGGCGTAAGGGCTTTAAGCTCAGTACGTATGCCTCATGGTGGATCAGACAAGCAATAACGCGTGCGATTCACGATAAAGCGCGAACAATCCGGCTTCCCGTTCACACGGGCGAGAAAGTCATGGTTGTTGAAAGAGTCAGGGCTCAGCTAACCTCTGAGCTAAGCCGCGAGCCAATGCTCAATGAGCTGGCTAAAGCAGTTGGTGTAAAGCCTGAATATCTGCAAGATCTGTTAGGTCGCACTCAGCAGACAGTTTCGCTTGACGCCCCTGTTACGAGCTCAGATGAAAATGCTACGACACTCGGGGACATGATTGCAGGCGTTATCGATCATGAACTCGAAAACGCAGCGGATGGCATCACAAATGCCGCATTGGTAGCAAAGTACCTGGAAATCCTGCCGATACGGGAAAGAGAGGTTCTTGAACTTCGTTTTGGATTGGCTGATGGAACTCCTTGGACCCTAGAAGAGATTGGGGGTCGGTACAGTCTGACCCGAGAGCGCATTCGGCAGATTGAAACCAAGGCACTGCTGAGGATCAGAAACCGGATGAACGTTAGTGTCTAGACGAACACCACCGCAGGCAGACCAACATCGACGATTGGCTGCCATAAGCCCATAGGAAACTATGGGCTTTTAACGTTTAAAAAGAAACACCCACCTCCGTGAATGTTTCAGAGGTGGGTGGGGAAGCGTGCAGGCGGTTAGAAGGCGGGCTGGATGCCGCGCGCAACCGCGATGTACGCGTGCTTGTTGTCGATGTGGCCGAGCTCGCCGAACTTCAGCGCTTCAGCGATGCCACTGAAGTCCCAGGCTTCTGAACTGAAGAGAACAGCCTGCACCTGATCGATGGTCTTCCCGGCTGCGCCGAGGATCGCGTTGATCCACGCCTTGAGCGACTGTGGAACCGCGGCGATCTGACCATCAGGGATGGCCTTCTCGTAGTAGCGCTGGATGTCGAAGTCAGGAGCACTGACTTCGATCACGTCGACTGAAGGAAGGCCGAGGCCCGCCATGGTCGCCGTCATCGCGAGTTCCCGCTGTTCGGCTGTCACGCTGCCGACAACCAAGAGTGAGATGGGCATGTAAAGCTCCTTCGAGCTATGGGGGCTGCTGGCCGGAGCCAACCACCTTGTCCAGTGTTGAACGAGGAATTAGACGTATATATTAGCATAACTACTTTATTTTGTCAAGCGTTGATACAGCTGGAACTTGGCTCAACAAAAGGCTATAATGACATTATGAAGAACGCCATCAAGATCTCTCGTCTGACCAAGCAGTTTGGCAAGAAGGCAGCGGTCAACAACGTCAGCTTTGATGTGAAGGAGGGCGAGATCTTTGGCTTCCTGGGTCCCAACGGTGCGGGTAAGACCACGACAATCCGCCTCATGCTTAACCACATCTCGCCGACGGCCGGCAGAATTCATATTTATAATAAAGACAGCGTGCAGCACTATGTGGAAGTTCATGCACAGGTCGGCTATCTGGCGGGGGACATGGCACTCTATGATGGCCTAAGTGGCTGGAACTACGTAAAGTACATTATGCGCTTGCATGGGCAAACCGATATGACAGAGGTCAACCGCCTAGCGGATGTCCTGAAAGCTGACTTAAAGCCTAAGATTAAGAACTTATCCCGCGGTAATAAACAAAAGATTGGCATCATCGCCGCCCTGGCGCATAAGCCGAAGCTACTGATTCTCGACGAACCAACTACCGGCCTCGACCCACTCATGCAAGAGGTGTTTTATAGTTTACTGGCCGAACATAAAAAGCGCGGTGGCACGACCTTTATGTCCTCACACAACCTGGCGGAAGTCGAAAAGGTCTGTGACCGGGTTGGCTTTATTCGCGAAGGCAAGCTTGCCGAGGTCAGTAGCGTGCGCGAACTGCGCCAAGCTGCCACCAAAGAGTTCCACATTACACTGGCCAGCACGCCGAACCCCGCACACTTTAGAGGCATGAGTACCGTGCGCGACTTGCGCGTTGAAGGCAAAATCATAACCTGTTCAGTCCGTGGACGGCTCAACGAGCTGGTGCGGGTTCTGAGTAAGTATGATGTGGTAAATATCGAAAGCCGCGAGCTTGATCTCGAGGAAGTCTTTATGAAGTTATACGGAAAGGGTGGCAAGTAATGTTTCGCTCAATACTCACAAAAACTATCTATGATAAGCGCTGGATGATATTCGGCTGGAGCATTGGACTGGCCATCATGAACGGGGTGAATATGATTTTTTACCCTTCGTTTGCAAATAGTAGCCAATACACAGAGCTACTCAACCAAATGCCACCGGAGCTTAAAAGTTTAGTTGGGGAGTCACTCAACTTCGGTAAGATTGAAGGCTACACCAATAGCCAAGTATTTGCGCTGAACTTACCACTGCTGTTCATAATACTCGTCATTATGTTTTACTCAGCCACGCTAGCGGGGGAGGAGGACCGCGGCACGCTGGCTACCTTGCTCTCCCAACCTGTCAGTCGAGCCAAAGTACTTGTTCACAAGTACCTAGCTGGGCTCGTTATCTTGGGCGTTGTCGCACTTGCCAGTTGGGTGGGGCTCAATGGCGCCATCGCCGCAATTAACTACGGCATAAGCTTGGTGCGCACGCTAGCTGCCACCCTGCAAGCCGCGACCATGGCATTGGTGTTTGGTAGCTTGGCCTACGCCATTGGCGCGCTAACAGGACGACGATCGCTAGCTGTCTCCGTACCCACTGTGCTCGCGGTGGCTAGCTTCTTCCTGTACTCACTCGCTGCTGGGGTAAAAGCGCTTGAACCATACCGTGTGCTCTCGGTCTTCTACTACTACAATAAGACCAATGTACTGGAGAGTGGGCCTAATTACGCCACGCTGGCTGGCTTTATTATTTTGTCAGGCGCTTTGCTAGGAGCTGCGTGGCTTGGCTTCCGCAGGCGAGACATCCGTGGTTAAGCCGACGATTTCCTTTGACGATTTTGATGCTGTCGATATCCGTGTCGGTAAAATTACGCAGGTATCAGACTTCCCGGAAGCCCGCAAACCGTCTTATAAGCTGCTGATTGATTTAGGTGAAGATATTGGCATCAAGAAATCCTGCGCTCAGTTGCCGGCTAATTACACAAAAGACGAGCTAGAAGGCAAGCTCGTGATGTGCGTCGTGAACTTCGAGCCTCGACAAATTGGTCCTGCGATTAGCGAAGTACTTACCGTTGGGCTGCCCGACGCCGCTGGTAACTGTATCCTGATTTCACCAAACAAAGACGTCGCACTCGGTGGCAAGCTGTACTAACGCGCACAGCTAAGCCTTCTAGTCACCGAGCTTTTTATAAACGGTTTCAACTACGTATTGAACCGCAGTTAAACAGATGATGATGGCGAGCAGCCCGGCAAAGCCACTAATCTCAACATCTTGACCAAAGATGACATCGAGTACGGCTAAGAATACAAACTTAGATAAGAACAGAATCAGCCAAACACTTAAAACGAGTAAGAGCTTACTTGAGGCTACTTTTTGATTATGACGATGCACGACCGCGCCTTTGAGCATAAGTGTTACGTAGGTGAGCACCTGGAGGACAAAAGCGCAGGCGAAGGTGACGGAGTAGGACCGGGTAGTAAGAACATTTGTATAGTCATTGAAGAAGCCCAGCACCACGGCATACAGCAGCGTGCCGAGCACCATGTCACGGAAGACTTGTTGCTTGGAGCTACGGGTGTGGGCTGTGTCCGTCATATTTACAAGTATATAGGGACGTCAAGTTCAATTCAAAGACAATGGTGCTCAAGCTTGCAAACGAACTTGCGAGATTGGATACTTGAGCTATGAAAAAGTTTGCTTCTATTTTACTGAGCGTCATCACCCTTGCCGCAACTTCTATCGCCTTGAGTCCTTCAGCACAAGCCGCTAACCCGATGGCTGGCAACGTTGCCAAGGTCAGCTTCACCTTTGATGATGGCTTTAA
>JAYRIB010000050.1:0-22956 GCA_041907025.1 Candidatus Saccharimonadia bacterium
AGACCAAGGTTTCCTGGGCAACGTTTATCGTCCCAGGGTTAGTCGGGCCTAAGCCGAGGCGAGTAGCGTAGGCGATGGACAACAGGTTGATATTCCTGTACCGGCTGTATTGTTCCCAGACAAGACGCAGGATGGTAGCTAGAGCGGTTTTTTGGCTATAGCCGTCTAAGCAGGTAGTCCCCAGCACATTGAACTGGTACTGGAATATGTCCCACGATATATTTCCAAAACCAAGTATTCCTTTCTCTTTAAGAGAAACGAGTATGTACAAGTTCAACGTGCTGGGGGTGAGACGCGAATGAAATCCTAGCAATAGGAGATTCTAGCAAGCCAAACTGACTAGAAAATTGTCTGATTAATAGATACAGTCGCCCGTACCGATAACCAACTCAGGTGGTCGGGTCGAGTAGACCAAGGTGCTCGGGAGAACCCTCGTTAAGGAACTCGGCAATATAGCGACCGTAACTTCGGGATAAGGTCTGCCGGGGCGTACCACAGTGACTTTAATGTCGCTGATTGGTAATGTAGGTTTTGACTACAGTGCTTAAAAGGTATTGCAATGCGCAAATGAACATTTGTGCAAAGTAGTACAAAACCAATCCAGCTAAGGGTACATCTTCCCTTAGCGACAGAGACATTGGAGTCTTACTGTGGTGCGTCTCGGCCGCAGCGAAAGAACCCATGCGACTGTTTATCAAAAACACAGGTTTGTGCGAACACGAAAGTGGATGTATACGAACTGACGCCTGCCCAGTGCTGGAAGGTTAAGTGGCGTTGTGCAAGCAGCAAAATGAAGCCCCAGTAAACGGCGGCCCTAACTATAAGGGTCCTAAGGTAGCGAAATTCCTTGTCGGGTAAGTTCCGACCTGCACGAATGGCGTAACGATATGGGTACTGTCTCAACGAGGGACCCGGTGAAATTGCAATAGCGGTAAAGATGCCGTTTACCCGCACCAAGACGGATAGACCCCGTGCAGCTTTACTACAGCTTGGCATTGTGTCCGGTCTTACTTTGTGTAGCATAGGTGGGAGACTTTGAAGCATTGACGCTAGTCGATGTGGAGTCGCCAGTGAAATACCACCCTGATTAAGGCTTGACTCTAACCTGGGCCACAGTCTGATTTCTCGATATTCCTCAACTTCGAATTTCTTTGTTAAAGTTTGCGCTTCGCGCTCATCGTATCAACAAATACGATTCGCTTGCGATGCTCAACTTTGCCTTGAACTTCTTTGTTGAATAATATCTTAGCCTTTAGGTAGAGAAATTAGACTCTGGTCCAGGAACAGTGTCTGGTGGGTAGTTTAACTGGGGCGGTTGCCTCCTAAATTGTAACGGAGGCGTTCAAAGGTTAGCTAAGTTTGGATGGAAATCAAACTGATAGTGTAAGAGCATAAGCTAGCTTGACTGCGAGACATACAAGTCAAGCAGGTACGAAAGTAGGATCTAGTGACCCACTGTATTTAAATGTGGAATTGACAGTGCTCAACGGATAAAAGCTACGCCGGGGATAACAGGCTTATAGCGCCCAATAGTTCACATAGACGGCGCTGTTTGGCACCTCGATGTCGGCTCGTCCCATCCTGGGGGGGAAGCACCTCCCAAGGGTTTGGCTGTTCGCCAATTAAAGGGGTACGCGAGCTGGGTTCAGAACGTCGTGAGACAGTTCGGTCCCTATCTGGTGTGGGCGTTAGGAAATTTGAGAAGAGTTGCTCCTAGTACGAGAGGACCGGAGTGAACGAACCTCTGGTGTACCAGTTGTCGCGCCAGCGGCATTGCTGGGTAGCTATGTTCGGACGGGATAAGCGCTGAAAGCATATAAGCGCGAAGCCTCCTTCAAGATTAGATTTCCCCATTAGGCTCGTTATAGACGATGACGTTGATAGGCACTAGGTGTACGCACAGTAATGTGTTTAGCCGAGGTGTACTAATAGCCGATAGACTTTTTAACATCTTGCTTTTCTCTATTGTGACCTTCGGGTTTACAGTAAAGATATGCAAGAACCGTTTGCAACGTTCTTGACTGACAATTTGTAGGTATTACTACCACTTATTGTTATTGGTGTATTACCTCAAGGTGATTATATAAACAAATACAAATCCCGATACTTTTAAAGTGTCGGCCCTAGTGTCCGCCAGTTGGCGGACGACTGGGCCGGTGCTTTTAGCGGGGAGGCCACACCTGTTCCCATCCCGAACACAGAAGTTAAGCTCCTCAGCGGCGATGATACTCCTTTGGGGGAAAGTAGCACGGTGCCGGATTTATCATTAAGACCTTCGTTTTTAGCGAAGGTCTTTTTGTGTTTATTACATTAATATGACATAACCAGTTTGACGCGCCGGTGTTTATATGAAAGAATTGCTACAACTGTATAAGTAAAGGCAAATAAATAATGACAACAACCAACGGAAAATCAGTAACAAAAAAGAAAACTACTCCAAGCTCTCGTACGATATCTTCATCAAAATCTACACTGCGTAAGTCTAAGTTTAATTCCAAGCTCGTAATAGTCTTTGCTCTACTTTTTGCCAGTGTTGGTGTATTTGTAGTGTATTTAAGCCAAGCAGCTACGGCACCACAGAATGGAGTACTACTAACTGGAATATCACAAAATGGAACTGATGCTGCAACTCAGAAAGTCCCAACTATTCCGTCGATCGATCGTGCTCAACCGGCTTTCGTGCCGAATCCAACACAGCTTAAATGGATAAAAAGCCTAAACACGTCGTCAGTTACCGTCATGTTTTCTAGTGGAGGCCCTAGGGAGCAGGTGGCGGTGTCTAAGGATGGTAAGAAGGTCTACGTTGTTCTTAGAAATAATGCAAAAACGCCTGAAGGTTACTACGTATATACCATTAGCTCTTTTAATTTGCTCGATGGGTCTGGCAGAAAAGACTTGTTAACTGTTAATAAGACTGCATTTCATCTAAGTATCATGCTCTCGAGGGATGAGAACAGTATAGTTTTCACGACGGTAGACGACCTGCCTACGGGTGGTCAGCACCATGGCCTCTTTACATTCAGTATAGCTGGAGCAAACGCCAAGGCAAATGGCACAACGGTCAAAGAGCTTTCAATCCCAGAAGGTAATGTCAGGTATACCATGTTAGGCTTTACGCCAGACAATAAATTCTTGTACTACTTCGCTGATTTTCGAAGTAATCCAGCCTACCCTGACTACAATACAATGGGCCATTACACCACTAGCTTAGATGGAAGTAATAAGGTGTTCTTGGGGAGTAATATGTACAATGCTTATGCGATGTCTCCTGATGGTAAAGAACTATTAGCAAACAATCCCCAAAATCCACAATTTAGAACTATTACTATCTATAATCTTGATGGAAGTATCAAGCTTAGTTTGAGTCAAGACGTTGTGAATAAAATCTTTGCTGACGGCGGTCTCAGCTCGGCGGGTTGGTCGCCTGATGGCAAGTTTATATACATTGATAGCTATATAATTGATTCCATAACGGGCAAAATAACATCGCAAGTTGTTGGTACTAATATCATCCACTGGTTACCAGTACAGAGCTAATGTAGATAGGCATATGGCCAATATTGCAGGTTGGCCTGAGATACTCTAGGCAGGTGAGTTGAGGGGTATGTTCTCCGATAGCCTCCATAAGCATAACTACTATTGACTATAGGGGTGGCCATTGTTACGATAGGCACAACCCTACTTAAAGCAGCAAAAAGGATTCATACCATGGCGACCAGAAAGACTACCAAGTCTACTCGACCAGCCCCTAGGACTACCAAGCAAAGAAGCTCAAAGAAACCCAGCAAACTCCGCGAGCACGTAGCTAAGCTTTCTCCTAGCTCAATTTGGAGCTATGCGAGGTATGATAAGAAACTCACTGCATTATTCATACTACTTTTTGTGAGTGTTGGGACTTATGTCATATATCGGAGTATAGCAGGAGTGGGCCACTTGACTACATCACAGTTTAATTGGTCTGGGACACCTGTAGCAGGGCACTCGAGTATTGAGAATGACCTTGTAATTGACAGTGCGCCCTTAAACGAACCGCTGTATTGGGCTAGTCAGTACTACTTTCAGACTCCAAGCGGTCAATCGCCGTCGGGGGTTGCTTACATGGGGCTCCAAACAACGGGTAGTCGAGTTGATGGATCAAATGGCAAAACGGCTGTGTTCTCAGTATTCGGCGCTGCCATACAAGCGACCGCAGGCGCTTGCTCGGTAGAACAAGGAACTAACTTCGATGGATACCAGGGGCTGTCAGGAACTAGCTGCAGGGTGCCCTATGATTGGTCTGCTGGCACTTCGTATCGTTTCAAGATTGTACGAGGCGCGACAGAGGGTCAAAACACCTGGTGGATTGGTACCGTTAATGGGCGAGAGATCGGCAGTATAAAGGTAGCATCTAGCTGGGGTGGGATGAAGGGCGTGTCTTTAATGTGGACTGAATACTTTGGTAATCAGCCTGCTGAGTGTAAGGGCTATCCCTATGCCCGTGCTCGTTTTAGCAATCCTATTGCTGATGGCAGGATGATAAATGCTCAGCCTGGCAGCTCTCTTAAGTGCTCAAATGCTAAGGTGGCCATTACACCAAGCGGCATTACTCAAGAGGTCGGCATCCCGCCTCTTCCACCCCCACCGAATGTAAAGGATTGCAAGTCTGATGGAACGTGCCCGCGATGTAGTATAGCCGTAACTGGGAATAGCAGAGGTACATGGACAGCCACATGGAGTAGCTCGAACCTTGGTACCGCTAAGTATGGCTGGGGAGCAACCCTCAAAAACTCTGCCACTGGTGCTGCGGCCACTACAGGACTACCCGTTAATGGGTCGCGTGTTGTGTCGCCACTCGCTGGAGTCTATAACACGTATACTCTAAATATCTATGATGGTTGGGCTATTTCGAACGTAAGCTGTACTATTACAGTTCGTCCTGGAGGTGCGACTACACCGCCGCCACCAGCCCCTCCGCCCCCGCCTGCAGCGGCGTACTGCAAAATTAGCGTGGCAAAGAATAGTAGTGGAACGTGGATCGGGAGTTGGAGCACGTATAATCTTGGTGCGGCACAGTACGGATGGGACGCAACCTTGACAAACTCAGCAACTGGTAATACTACAAATAACGTAGGGATTAATAGCTCACGTACGCTTGCGCCACGAGTTGGATACAATAACACCTATACCCTCAGGATTTATGACGGCTGGGCCGTAACTAGTACGCAGTGTTCGACGACCATTAAAGGATAGGAGTTCCTAGGCCTATCCTCGCAGGCTACTAAAGAGCAACCTGCACACACTTGATTGACATCATGCTTATGGTAGATTATGCTGTAACTAAAGTAAGGGTAACTATTTAAAAGGGGTATTATGAGAAACAAAAAAGATAGTCAGCAAAAAGGTTTAATTAGCACTCCAAAAAAGCGGAGTCGCTGGCTGTTGGTGCCGTTCTTGGCCTTGTTCGCTTTTCTAGGTACCGTGATTATTTTGCGCAGCTTGGCATCTACTCCGCCAACAGATCCGAACGATGTATTGCGGGGAGGTTTTAGTACCGCCAGCACTGCGACAGCTCGTGCTCAAACCATATCTAAGATGAACAGCACCGCACTCGAGAACAAGGGAGCAAAGGAATTGTTTGCTTATTTCGGCATTACTGAGCAAGAGATCAACACCTCCACTCTTGTATCTGGTGTTAACCCTCGAACTTCGTCATATTCCAATTGGTTGTCATTTGGTCGTACCCAACGACCCGGATCTACTGGATTGAGTGTAGGGGGCGTTACGTTTTGGTCGAAGCCTATGAAAGATGCTTGGTCAACCGGAACAACAATCACCCAGCCAATGCTCAAGGGTAGAACGAAGGATGGCCGAGATTTCTTAATCCATGCTGAGTGTGGAAATCTGGTTATGCCAAACCTCACGCCGTACAAGGGTAGTCCGCACGCTACAATTAAGAAAGAAGCTGTGTCGCCAGCCGCTGGTAGCAAAGTTAAGCCAGGTGACATTATTAAATACCGCTTGACGGTTAGGAGTGATGGTAACACCAACGCTTATGCAACCATTGCTGATCTGATCCCAGTGGGCACGACCTTCGTGAGTGGCGATGTTGAGACTAAGAACGCTATACCAATTGCCACTGAAACACGCAACAATCAAAAGCTGTACCGCTGGGCTAATTATGGCTTAGCTCCAAACGCAGTTGTGAAGATTCTTGTAACCGTAAAGGTGAATGCTGATACTAAGAACGGTTTTTGTAACATTGCCTACCTGAGTTGGTTTAAGGAGCAGACCATTCCGGCAGCTTCAGAGAAGATTTGTCACAACTTAACGCTGACAGTAACGCCACCACCAACTACCCCGCCACCAACCACACCGCCGCCTCCAACAACTGGTTCGCCGACCTTGAGGATCGAGAAGACTGCCACCAGCCCTGCAGCCGGTAGTGCAGTCAAGCCAGGTGACGTGATTACTTATAGCGTGGTTGGTAGTAACGTTGGTACGGCCGAAGCTACAGCGGTCCAGCTCTTTGATGGGGTGCAAGATAATGGTTGGTTCGAATTTGTAGAGCTCGGCGCACTCACAACCGCTGCTGGTCAGCCAGTGCCTGCCGGTGATATTAGTGAGAAGGTTGTAGCGCGAGCAATAGGCGGCTATAAGTACTATGGCTACGTTAAGAAGACGTTAAAGCCAAACGAGAGTGTTAAGTTTACTATCAAGTTTAAAGTTATTGATGCAGTGAATCCAGCGCTAAAGGTTTGTGACCTCGCTACCATATCCGACAGTCGCAGTACCGACAATAATGTGTGGGCAAATGACGAGGTCTGCCATAACGTCGAAGGTATTGAGAAGCACAAGACCGCTATATTCCTCAATCGTACTGGCTCTGACGGTAAGCCGTTGCCAGCCGATGGTAAGAACGTAGCAAAGGCAGGAGACGAGATCCAATATTCTCTGACCACAAAGAACAAGGGCGGTAAGGCGCTGGTAGACTATGTGATCGAGGAAGATCTTAAGGATGTGCTGGAGTATGCTGATGTTACCGACAACGGCGGCGGTGTGCTTACGAGTGGTATTCTCACCTGGAAAGTCACCATTGCGGCCAATACAACTGATACCAGAATGTTCAAAGTTAAGGTTAAGAATCCAATTCCAAACTTGGCTGCTAAGCCAAGCTCACCAGGGTCGTATGACTACCGCATGACGAACATCTACGGTGACACGGTCGAAATTCCGGTCGACAAGCCAATCACTCAGACTATCATCGATGTCTTGCCACAGACTGGTGCTCTAGGAATGCTCATGATCCCACTAGTACTTGCTACAGCACTCTTGCTGGCCTATACGAGCGGCGTATTCGGCAAGGGTCGCACCAAGAGTAGCTCCGCGAGCCCTCAGCAGCACATGGCGCAGGCTGGTCCACAGAACGTACTGCATAAGCCAGGTGACCAGTTCCATCCACAGCACCACCAGACAGCAGACGAGGAGCAGCCGAAGGCCTAGTTAAGGAGCTAAAAAGATCTTTATGCCAATAGTAAAATCAAAAACCAAATCACGAGCCAAGCAGCAGTCTAAGGCGACTGCTGTTCGCCGTGGCACCCCGCAGCTTGGCAAGCGAACAAAGTTTAGCACTGCTTCGGTTCTAGTGGCGGCAGCCATCTTGGCAACGGCCGGTATTGGCTACGTGTTACTTTCGCAGGCTGGATCAAAACCCTATTCTCGCCTCGATTGTACGGTAAAGAATCGCTATATGGGCGTGGCTGGGCCATCAGTTAATCCGCCAATCTCGGGTTATGTTACGCGCGCTGGCTCAAGTAGCACCGTACCGAGCCGCCAGGCTTGTTTAGACAAGAGCACCGAGGCAATGGTGGTGAAGATTTATCGGGTGGTCAATAACGCTAACATCGCGAGTAACCCGACGCTCTACCAGAGTCAAGCAAACCAATACATTGGTTTTCGCAGCAACCCACCGGCTGAGTATGCGAGCACGTTGCTTTCCAAGGGGTCGTCTGGTAGTGGCTTCCAGGCTCTATCCAGTGAAAAGAAGGTCGACCGACTTTATCAAGTAGTACTTGGTCGCGCACCTGACAAGCAAGGCGCTAATTATTGGTCGCAGTATCTTAGGACCAATGGTCCCGCCAAAACGATCCCTGCATTTTTAGCCGGATCAGAAGCTCTGCGCAAGACTCAATCGTGGAGCAATGCAGCATTGGCGAGCTTGCCGGCAACTTACCGCCCAGAGGCTAGTGAATGCAAGAACGGTCTAAACAAACAGGAGTGTGTGGCATATATTCGGGCACTTCAGCAGACTGCCAGAGATGAGCAGGGCGAGGCGTGCAAGAAGTATACTAAGGGCGGTTCGGTTGCCCCTAGGTGTAAGATTGGCTCAAAAGGCACCGTTGATGATGTATTGGTCCAAACCGGTATTGATGGCTCAAATGTAACCCTTAATATTGCAGTGGTCAAGAAGTTTAAGGCACTGCGCCAGGCTGCCAAGCGCGAGGCCGGGGTGAACATCACTGCTTACGACCGTGAGGGTAGGGGTTATGGTAGCTTTCGCACGTCCAAAATGCAACAATTGCTAGTAAATCGCAACATCGGCGCCGCCCCAGTTGGCTCGTCCATGCACCAGTGGGGCCTGGCACTCGACTTTGGTTGTGATCGTAAAAGCTACTCTAATTCCGGCGCAAAGTGCCAGAACTGGATGCGAGCAAATGCCGGTAGGTTTGGCTTCTATAACCTGCCAAGTGAAGCCTGGCACTATTCCACAAATGGTCGATAGTAAGTAGCGCTCAGGGAATATAAGCATGACAACAAGAAAGGCGGTAGCCAAGAAGGAGCCTGTAAGAGTCAGGCGAGTGGTCGCAGACGTTATTAAGCCAAGTAGGGCCTTTAGTATCCCAGTACTCATGGTGATTATAATTCTCATGTCGATCCTTGGCTATTTTGTGATCAGTACGTTTGCAGCGAGCAGCAAGTACCTGCCAGACCCTGTGGCGTCAATCTGTCCAAGGGGGTTCGGTATCTCTAAGGTGGGGATGGATTGGCAAAATGAAGTCTCTTTAACTGGTACTGCTCCAGTATATGGGCCCGGCAAGAAGCGTAAAGGATACATAAAGCTGTGTAGGGTGTGGGGCTTTCGGGTGAATCGTAGCATTGCAACTAACCTTAACAATATGATCTTGGCAGCCTCCAAAGCAGGGGTAGGGCTAAAGCCGGTGAGTAAGTACTCGGGGTGGAGAAGCTATAATATGCAGCGTGAGATTCGTGGTATCAATGGCTGTTCAAAAGATAGTTTACCGTCTTCGGCATGCCGACCCGCAACTGCTGTCCCAGGCACCTCGAACCACGAAACCGGTGAGGCGCTCGACTTTGCTGATTCCTCCACGCGCAACAGCCAAGTGCACAAGTGGCTCAAGGCTAATGCCTCGCGCTTTGGCTTTTATAACTTGCCGAGTGAGCCTTGGCATTGGTCGCGCAATGGTCGATGAATCCCTGACATCACTTAGGGCACTTGGCTATACTTTCGGTAAGCATAACAATTAAGCTTATCTTCAGCTAGGAGCACCACTAATGGCCACAAGCCCAGTCAAAAAAAGCACAAAGAAACCAGTCTCTCGAGTAGGTTCTGTCAGGATGTCTAAGAAGAAAGGCTTTAGCTTCAAGCCATGGCAGGCATTGGTGGCTGTATTGTTTGTTGCCGTTGCGGGCTATGCGGTAGTGCACTTTAGCCAGGCGGGCACCGGCCGTTCTTTTGAGACTAAGATAACTGTTCCACCACTCCAGTCCAAGGCCGATGGTGTGACATACTCACTTATGAATATTGAGCCTGGTAGCTCTGCTGTGAGGGTCAGCAAGCCCGCATTGGCTGACTTATTAAAATCTCAGCAGGTTTGTGCTCATTTAAAGTTTATCTCTGGCACGACTGCGCCAGGGAGTGTGGAGATAAAAATCTCCAATGAATTTGGTGGTTCTAATTCAGGTGCTATACCATCACTAAACTTGCAAGCATCTAGTTACCCGCTAAGCTCAACCAAGACCGCTTGCAGCCCTATAAGGCTTTCTAACGGAGAGACTCTTATACCTTCGAATACATTTCCACAGGTTAGTTTGGTCGTTAAGAATACAGGTACTATACCCATATCTGTTGGTGTGGACGTCATTTACGGCGATGCAGTCTTGGATGGAGGTAAGGGGTCGGTGTTGTTTACGCATGGAGCCGATAAGATCGACGGAGGCATGTTAAATACTAAGAGTAATGGTGTCGTATATAAGCTAGGTAGTGCTAGTTGGGCGAAGGGAGTTCCGCCTGCACCTGATTCGCGACAAAACTTTGACTTATCAACTGTTGTCACTGCAGCTGAGCTGAAAGGTGTAGGTACTATTTGTGCTAGCTATAAATTCACTAAACAATTTCAAGGTGTTATACTCTTGGCCTCCCAAGGAGACAACCCACTGTATGGCGACCCTAGCTCCTTCGCCACTTACCCAGAAGGATTTACACAAGAAGTATGTTCGCCTAATAATTTGCCATCAAATACCGACAGAGTGCTAAAGTTGTCTTTCCAGGGCAATGGATCTGTTGCTGTAGAGAAAATCTATGGACTTTCTTTGGGTAAACCAACTGAGCAGCCCAACTAAGTTTATACTAGTCGGTAAAGAGATATCCCTGCCGCCACACTGACATTGAGTGAGTTCTTGTCGCCTCGCATGGGTATTTCCAGTACAGCGTCGCAGGCGCTCAGTACTTCGCTGGACAACCCATCGGTTTCGCTGCCGAGAACGAGTGCGAACTTGTCAGCGGGGGTAAAGTTAAAGATGTTTTGCGCACGCTCGAAGTTGTTTTCGAGCGCGTAGATGGCGTAGTCTTGGGTTTTGAGCTGCGCAATTACGTCTAAGCAGTCATCTGCGTGGCGTACAAGCACCGTTTCATCGGCTCCTAGTGCAGTTTTGTGGATTTGCTTGGAGTTACTGGCAATCACATGTTCGGGCCGTGAGTCGTCCTTTATACGCGGGTAGGGGGTAATACCGCAGCAGTATAGATTACTAACTCCTGCGCCGTCAGCGGTGCGTAGAATGGATCCTACGTTATGGCATGATCGAATATTGTTAAGAATGAGGATGGGGGCGGTAGCTTCGGACATGTTGTATCTGGTTATTGTCTCATGGTAGGCTAGTTCTATGAAGCATAAGTTTTTCATTGTCGCAAAGATTGTTGTATATATACTCGGAGCCGGTATTTCCCTTGCATTGCCGTTTATTCACTACAGAGCGGGTTGGCTGAGTATTGTGGCTCTTTTGCCGCTTCTATTCGGTCTAGAGTGGCTTGAAGGGCTTACATGGAAACGCTGGCACAAAGTAGCCGTTCTCTACGGTGTTGGGCTGGTGTTCTTCGGAATTATAGTCCAATGGATGTATCATATCCGTGCGACCGACCTGATAGCCGATAGCGCATTGCGGATGACATTTGTTATTTTAAGCTTCTTACTCGTGGCTTCAAGCTTGGCCTTGGGTTTTATTGTCTTTGGCTGGCTGTACTTTCGTTTACCAATAAGCCTGAAGTCGGCCAAGGTGTTTGTGCTTTTACCCTCTACTTGGGTGATAGGCGAGTATGTGCGTAGTGTGCTGTTCTCGATTATGTGGCTAGGGCCGGGGGGTAGTGTGGGGCCACATTGGAATTTTGGTAATCTTGGCTTTGCTGCAAGCGTCACGCCGCTCGTGTACGGGTCTCGCTTGCTTGGATTCTTCGGACTGAGCGTGGTGATGGTAATTATAAACTTGAGCCTCTTTATGCTTATAAAGCGAAGGTTTGTGCGTACTTCTCTAATTTGTTTGGTGGCGGTGTGTGTATTATCGCTCGTTGGCTATGGCGTGTATGCGAAATCTATTGACTCAAAGTCCATTCGAGTCGCCGTGGCCCATATTGAATCAGGAGTGGACACAGGCTATGAATCTTCCCTAGCTCAAAGTGTCGCACAAAATAAAGATGGTCGAGTAAATACCTTCATTCTTCCAGAATATAGCCACTTCCTGGAGCCAGAAGCAAGCCAAGGTCTAGGAGAACAAAGACAGATTGCGGAAAAGGTTCTCGGTCGTGACAGCTCAGAAGGTGTGATTATCACTAGCCGCGCCGGGACTGGCGACTACGAAGGTGGTAACGGCGTGGTGTATATGCGGCAAAATGGTACGGTACTCTCTACCCAATACAAGAGGTTCTTGATTCCTGCTGGCGAATATGTGCCCTACGCATTCCAAATTATCTTAAAGCTCTCAGGTAACGGGAGTGTAGTCAGCGCACACCAGACAGATAAGACTATTAAGGCAAGCAAGCAGAGCGAGCACTATGTGAGTGTCGATGGCGTGCGTTATGGCGCTCTCGCGTGCTCTGGGGTGATTGCACCGGAGTTTTACCGCTTGCTGGCTCACTCAGGCGCCGAAGTACTTACCAATAGCGCATCACTCTCGAGTATGGGGATTGACAAACTGTATTTTCAACAGGCTCAGCAAATGGCGCGCTTTCAGGCTGTGGCAAATGCACGGCCATTTGCCCAGGCTGCGCGCGGCGGAGAATCGTACATACTAGATAAAGACGGAGCATTTATTGCTCAAACCAACACTGATACTACCCAGTATATAGAGGCGACTATTAACTCTAATGCGCGTCGGACGATCTACAGTATAGTAGGTGAGTGGACGCTACTTTTGGCAGCTATTCTTGTTGGTTTGCTTGCCAGAATGAGAATGCATAAAAGACCTGGAGCTAAAAGCCAGCAGCAGAGGTGAGTGTTCTGCATTGACATATGTGTGTTTGCTAACTAGTATAAGCATAAGGATAATATGGCCATAAAAACTACTCAAAAGAAACGGGCTAAGAAAGCTGGTTTAGAGCGTAAGACGTTGTTGCCGAAGCAAGTTGGCTTTAATGTCCCAACTATTCTTATTGCTGCCGTCACGCTGTCTGTTGTTGGCTACTTTGTCATTCGGTCGTTCGCTGCCGGTGGTTTTTATCGTGCCAAAGGAACTTGTAGCACTGTAAGTACGTTCGCTGGTTACTCTTGCTACTTTGACAGCGCAGATGGGTTGGCCGCTCGCATGTATATCACGTTACTTAACCGCACGCCAACAGCTGCAAGCACTGACGGCTGGGCTGCAAGAATTGTTTCGACAGGGAGCCCGGCAGCAGTAGCTCAGCAGATGGTGTCGACAGCTGAAGGGCAAAAAACCTTCTTGTCACTGTCTCAAGGTAGTCGAGTTAATAGAATGTTCTTAAGCCTTTTAAATCGAGGCCCGGTCGCAGCTGATGGTCCTGGTAATTGGTCGGCTTCATTTAAAGAAAATGCAAATGTGGGTACGGCTTGGTATTACTTTGTGACAAACTATCGAAATGAGTCTATTTCAAGTAACTGGCTAAAAGATAAAATGGTACAGGCGGCGCCTACGTTGACAAGTCCTCCGACGCCGCCACCTGCGCAGCCACCCACGCAGCCACCTGTGGACCCCCCTGAGACACCTTTGCCCCCTGAGTCACCAAGCCCCAATCCGTCACCAGAGCCAAGCGATCCGCCCCAGTCACCAGAGCCAGTAACGCCACCAGGCCAAGACGATAGTTATACTGGCGGCCAAGACGATTACTATGATCCATATGTTGGTTACGCCGTATCCCAAGACGATGGCGACTCCGAAGCATTACTCAGCCTCGGAGAGGTAAGCTTAGAGGACCTCGAAGGTGCTAGCGATGAGAAGATTCAAGAGATTATTGAAGAAAGTATTACGAAATCAAATACCTCAGCTAAGACAGAAGTGATTAATCGTACCTTCGCTGGCAAGCTCAAGCTCTTGCCGCCTGGCCAGGCCATGAGTGATGGACCCGATCAGATGTACTACTACATAAACGGTAAGCTCAAGGCTAAGGTTAAGAAGTCTCCCTTTAGCTATACTCTCGATACCACACGTCTCAAGAACGCTCGCTATGCTTTGACGATTGTGCCGTATCAGAATGGCGAGAAGCTGGGCGAATACACATACGGAATAACCATTAAGAACAACCTAAATTTCTGGCAGAAGATTTATAACATTATCACTGCACCCTTCGCTGGCTAGTAAACTTTTAAGCACAAAAGGTATTGACAGGCTAAGCATAAGCTGATAGAATAGCGAAGTCATAATAAGACCAGAGTTTAATGAGGTTTATTGGTAGGGTTGATCCGATATTGAACTCCGACTGTAACAAGAAGGAGAATAATAATGGCTGGAACAGCAAAAGGTGGCGTACTTGCCGCCAAGACAAACAAAGAGCGCTACGGCACTGACTTCTACAAGAAGATCGGCCAAGTAGGTGGCAAAAAGAGTCGCAATGGTGGCTTCGCCGCTAACCCAGAGCTCGCTCGTGAAGCTGGTCGCAAAGGCGGACTAGCAAAAAAGAAAAAGACTGCATAAAGAGCAGGATATTCTAAAAAGGAACAACCCGAAACGGGTTGTTCCTTTTTAGTTCAAGCAGGTCCTTGTATAGTGAGTGACACTCGGCTAAAGCGATCGCTGCTCGCCTGCCATTTGCAGCCACAAGCAAAACACCGGTAGCTATCTTGCTGCCCGTTGCTTAAGCAGAGGTTTTGGCAGGTAGGGCAGGTGGAGCGTGCTGTCAGCCAATGGTCGTAGGAATCAATGCAATCTTGGATATAGACTGTATCAATTGAAACACCAAAGCGTTCGCATAGCTCTTTGGTCTTGTGCCAGGCCTGGGCCTCCATAATCAAGAGCTCAAAGTCGCTCGCGTAAGTAAAATGGCCGAGCAGCGCATGGCTAACTTCGTGGAGTAAGGCGAGCCGGCCTTCATTGCTGTCGCTACTTAATTCGGCATGATCAAAGAATATCTTGTCTTCACTGGCACTAAACGCAAAATAGTCCGTTGGCTCAAATGACAGTTCGGAATAATGCTTGACGATATCCATACTCACCCCCTATATAGTGATTATTATGCGTTATTAGGGGTAGGACGCGCAAGTACATAAAAAGCCCGCAAGATTGCCCAAGAAAGGGTACAAGTACCGCAATCCCGAGCAAACCTACAGGCTTAATGAGCTATTATACGCTTTAATGAGCCAGAAGTCAATACTAACGCCCAGTAGTTTAGCTCATGCTTGCAAAGAGAGGGCGAAGATACTACACTTGCTTGCAAAGGGGAGATTATATACTATGACACGTTCACCACTCATACGTTTTTTGTTAGCTGGCGTGCTTATTGTACTGATCGTAGTAGCGACGTTTGCCTACGGTAACTCACAGCGCACAAAGCAGCAACAGGCAAAGCAGGCTGCCACCCAAGAACAAGCCAAGAAAGACAGCGAGGCGCAGCGTGAGCAGCAAAAGCAGGACGCTCAGAAGCAACAGGCAGATGACGCGAATCCTAAAGCTGAGGACTCTTCTAAAACGACTGACACTTCAGCAGCTTCTCCTAGTGCATCGTCTGATGGAGGCAGCGCGTCAGCCTTGCCAGAAACCGAGCAGATACCTGCAACTGGTTCTGCAGCCTACTTGAGCGGAGTACTCGCGGCTGTAACCGTGCCAGCTTTAGTCGCCCTCGATCGTAAGCGCAAACACTTCACCAGCTAGGTGTCATCCTCTTTACAGATGTGCTTATACAAGGTATAATTCTACAAGAAAGTTGGTCATTTGCTAGGGATAGCAGTGACCAATGCTTAGTTCTGCGCGCTGCGTAAATCCAAGGCTAAGCACAAAAGGAGCACGGTAATGTCGAACAACAACCAAATTATGGCTGATCTTTTAGCCACCCAAGAAATAAAAAACCTTACTACGGGAGAGCTCGTAGAAGGAACAGTAATAACCGCAGAGAAGCACGAGGTCTGGTTGGATCTCGGTATCTATGGTACTGGCGTCGTGATTGGCCGCGAATTAGAGCAGGGGGCTGCGCAGGTTAAACCTGGCGATAGCTTAAGCGTGTCAGTTCTAGAGGCTGAGACACCTGAGGGTTACGCTATCTTGAGCCTCAAGAAAGTTGCCAAAGAAAAGGGCTGGGAACTGCTTGAGGAGCGCTTTAAGAATGGCGAAGTTTTTGGCATAATTCCATTTGATGCTAACAAGGGCGGCTTACTGATCGAAGTCGAGGGTATTCGCGGCTTCTTACCAGTTTCTCAACTTTCGGCTGAGAATTACCCACGGGTAACTGGCGCTGATAAAGACGAGATTCTGCATCGCCTCAACAGTATTGTTAGTCGAACATTGATGGTTCGAATTCTTGATCTTGATCGACGTCAAAATAAGCTGATTGTTTCCGAGAAGGCTGCCCAGCGTGAATTTACCGAAAGCAAGATTGCTAACTTTAAGGTGGGTGACAAGGTCAAGGGAGTTGCTACCGGTGTAGTAGACTTCGGTATCTTTGTAAATGTTGAAGGCATTGAGGGTCTCGTGCACATCTCTGAGATCGCCTGGGATAGGGTGGACAACCCATCTAAGTACGTCAAGGTTGGTCAGGAGGTAGAGGCCACCATCATCGCTATCGACCAAGAAAAGCTCTCACTCTCGATGAAGCAGCTTACTCCAGATCCATGGGTCAAAGAGATTGCCAAATACAAGGTTGGTGACAAGGTAGACGGTAAGATTACACGTATTACACCATTTGGTGCTTTCGTGCAGGTGACTCCAGCTATTGAGGCCCTCGTGCATATCTCTGAGCTGGCCGACGAACACGTGGCCGACCCATCGAGTCATGTCGAGCTTGGTGAAACGAAGCAGTTTACCATCATCGGCATTGATGAGGCGCAGCACAAGCTTTCCCTGAGCCTCAAGGCCAAGACAGGCAAAACAAGTACCTCAACGGAGGGTTAAGTCTGGTGCCGACCACTCGCCACACCCCCACACGGATGTGCCGAGTGTGCCGAGTGCGTCGACCTAAGTACGAGTTAGAACGTTGGGTGCTGGAGGCAGATCAGCTCAAGCTTGATACCAAGCAAGTATTGCCAGGTCGAGGCTACTACAGTTGCCCTGATGGTTGTAGCGCCCAGATTCGCAGTAAGGTAGCCCTAAAGCGCAGAAAGAAACACTAGATGGACTCAGATACAAGTAAGCAGATAGAGATACCAGAAGTAATTACGGTCAGCGATTTTGCGGGCCGACTCGGCTTGGGTGTGGCCCAGGTTGTGGGTGAGCTTATGAAGAATGGTGTGATGGCAACGGTTAATGAGAATATTGATTATGATACCGCATCAATTATTGCCGCTGAACTAGGTCTTGATATTGTTCCTGAGCCAAAGCTGGCAGAAGCACGTCCGAGCGACGCTGCAGACGTTGGTGAGGCAGGAGGTGCCGAGAATACTGTTGATCAAGAAAAGCAGGTTCGCCCGCCGATTGTGGCCGTTATGGGGCACGTAGACCATGGCAAGACCTCACTGCTTGATGCTATACGTGAAAGTGATGTAGCCTCATCTGAGGCTGGTGGGATTACCCAGCACATTGGTGCTTATCAGGTTACCAAGGGGGATCGCCGTATCACGTTTCTTGATACGCCAGGACACGAAGCCTTCTCGGCTATTCGCGCTCATGGTGCCCGTATGACCGATGTGGCTGTGATAGTGGTCGCTGCCGACGACGGCGTGAAGCCACAAACGAAAGAGGCTATCAAGCACGCGCAGGAGGCTGGCGTGGCGATTGTTGTGGCAATCAACAAGACTGACAAGCCGGACGCCGACGCGAATCGCGTCAAACAAGAGCTGAGCGAGGTGGGCTTAATCGCTGATGATTGGGGTGGTGACATTCCTTGCGTAGAAGTATCGGCAAAAACGAAAGTCGGCATTGATAAACTGCTCGAGGTCGTCTTATTGGTAGCAGACATTGGTGACCAAAAAGCCGTCTACACAGGCATGGCTAGCGGAGTCGTTATTGAATCTCACCTTGAAACTGGGCGTGGTCCGGTGATGACACTACTCATTCAGCAGGGCACACTCCGCAGCGGTGATAGTCTGGTTGTGGGTGGTACCTATGGCAAGGTGCGTAGTCTCGAGGACTACCGTGGCCGACGGATTAAAGAAGCAACACCGGCTATGCCAGTCGTAGTCTCGGGTATTCGTGAAGTGCCAAACTTTGGTGAATGGTTCGAAGTTGTGCCATCAGAGAAGATTGCCAAGGATTGGGTTTCTAAACAGGCCCGTAAGCAGAGTATTAAAAGCCTGACTGGTACAAAAACAGTTACCTCGCAGGATTTGACACGCGCGGTGGTTGACGGTCAGATTAAAGAACTTGCCGTCTTGGTCAAGGCAGATGTGCAAGGTTCGCTCGAATCGCTCTTAGATAGTTTAAACCAGCTCGGCAATGATGAAGTGCGTGTAAAAGTCATCTCCTCGGGAGTTGGGGACATCTCCGAAACTGACGTGAGCTCAGCCGACGCTGGTAACGCTATCATTCTTGGCTTTAATGTCAGCATCAAGGGTGCAGTTAATCAGTTGGCAAAGCGTAGCAAAGTCGACTTCCACTTGTATAAGATCATCTACGAGCTCCTCGATGATGTGCGCGACTGGCTCTCAAGCTTACTACCCCCAGAGATTGTGGAAACCGAGCTCGCCCGCCTGGACATCCTCGGCATCTTCAAGGTTACCAAGGGTCTCGTTATTACTGGTGGCAGGGTTATGAGTGGTCAGTTGGCAAGCGGGCAAACCGCACGTATTATGCGTAAAGGTGAAGAGGTTGGTAACGGCAAGGTGACGAATGTTCAAAAGGAAAAGCAGGCAGCTCGCGAGGTGAACGAAGGTGAGGAGTGTGGCATATCATTTGAAACCAATGATGCCGTAGAGCTAGGCGACGAACTGGTCTTCTATAAGACTGAAGAAAAGGCGCGTCGGCTGTAATATGTCGCGGCGTTTAGAAAAAGTAGCGGCGCTCTTGCAGCAGCATGCTGCAGAGGTGCTGAGCCGTGAGTTTGTTACTAAGAACGTAGCGCTCAGCGTTGTGCGGGTGGACGTTAGTCCAGACCTTAAGAACGCACGTGTGTATGTTAGTCTTGTCGGCGACGAGCCTGCTGGGTTGCGGGCACGGCTAGATAAGGCAGCACCTGGGCTTATTGCTGAGTATTTAGCTCGCAAGACTGACTTGCGTTCGGTTCCACATCTACGCATTGTTTTTGACGATTCAAGTGCGTACGCACACCGTATAAGTAGCTTGATCGATCGTGCAGAATAAGATTGACGCGGCAACCGTAAGCGACTATCATAACACTATGAGCAAAGTAGTCCTCTTAGTCGAAGATAACGACTTTATCCGTAACATGTACCAGCTGAAACTTTCTAAGGCGGGCTTAACCGTTGAGGAAGCAGTTGATGGCAAGCAGGCGCTCGAGAAGATTGCTGCAAAGAAGCCAGACTTGGTTTTGCTTGATATGATGATGCCAAACATGAGTGGTATTGACGTACTTAAGCAACTCAACAAAGACAAGCTGATTCCTGAACTACCGGTGATCGTACTAACGAACATTATGAACTCGCAGGCCATTACGGAAGCCCGTGATCTTGGCGCTCGTGACTACATTATTAAGACCGACTTAACACCTAGCCAGGTGATTGATAAGCTTAAGCCATTCCTTTAGACCTTAAGGCTTGTATCAAAAAAGCAGCTCCCGAAGGGCTGCTTTTTAGGTTTTTTGAGTGACAGTACGGTCTAGTCGAGGATTTTTCCGTAGCCGTTTATGAATCCTCGAGCATCCATTGGCTTTTTGCCGGCTGGTTGAATCTGAATAATCTCTAAACTGCCTTCTTTGCACCCTAATAAGAGCATGTTCTCTTTTAGGGTGAGTTTGCCAATAGGGGCAGTAGAGGTGCTTACTCGAGCTTGCTTGATTGTGAGCAAGACTCCGTCGATTGTTATATAGCTGCCTGGCCAACCCGAGTAGGCGCGTACCTGGCGTTCAAGCTCGGCGGCGGTGTACTCATCTGGCTTAAGTGTACCGTTTGCTTTGCTGATCTTCTTACTAAAGGTAGCCTGTTTGTGGTCTTGCGGTTTAGGGTTCAGCTCGCCTGCAAAGAACTTCGGGAGCGTCTCGATCAGGAGTTTGTTGCTGATGGTGATAAGACGAGTAGTAAGTGAGTCGGTAGTCTCATCGGCGGCAAGATCATACTCCTCTACGGCGAGAATATCGCCAGTGTCCATGCCGGCTTCAAGCTGCATAATAGTCACGCCAGTCGTGGTGTCTCCTACCAGCACGCTCCAGGTGATAGGGTCAGCACCGCGCCACTTGGGCAGGAGCGAAAAGTGGCTATTAAGAATACCAAGCTCAAAGCTCTCAATTACGCTTAAGGGGATGATGAGTCCGTAATCAACCACCAGCCCTGCCCGTGATGAGAAATTATTGTGTGAGAATAGTTCTGCTAGCTCGGCTTTATTGGCAGGCTGATGGCAGACTATACCGTGTTGAGTAGCCCACGCCTTCACCGCAGGTGGGACTGCTTGACCATTGCTGGACATCAAGTCTGGCTTGGTAATGACTGCCTCCACACTAATGGCAGGGTGAATGCCTTGAAGGGTTTTAAGGCTAACCTCTCCCGTGCCGAAAAAAACAATGCTAGTGGTTGTGGCTGAGCTCGTCTTGGATGTCATCTGGGATCTCCTTTAATGGTTTCAGTTGGCCATTTTTGTCGACTGCGAGCAGTTTGGATGGGTCGGTGATATGGTCAAGGAAGATGATACCGTTCATATGGTCAATTTCGTGCTGAAATACGCGGGCAGGGAAGCCCTCTAGGGTTAGGCGGACTTCGTTGCCGTCTAAGTCTTGCGCCTTTACTTTGATCTTGAGGTGGCGCTTTACTTTGCCGTAAATACCAGCGACACTCATGCAGCCTTCAATATCCTCAATCATTTCGCCACTTGATTTAACGATTTCTGGATTGACGTAGGTACTAAACTCCTCATCCTTGTGTCCCTCATAGTCATCGCGTACTACAGTCATGCGCAGTGGTTCGCCAATCTGTACGGCTGCCAGTGCGGCACCAATTTCGCTCTCTTTGTCATATTCGAGCGTTGTAGCAATCATTTCTTTGGCCAGCTCACGTATAGAGTCGTCGACAAAGCCGATTCGCTTTGATTTCATGCGCAGGACGCTATTGGGGATGTTGATGAGTTTTCGTTTCATAGTCTTCAAAGGGGTATTACATGAGGTTGATTGGGTCTAGGTCGTGCTTCCAGCCAGCTTTGAGGCTACGGACGATCGCAGTCAGTAGCTTACGGTCAAGTGACTTAAGTATAATCTGTTGCTGATGCTTGCCAGCTACACGCTTGATTGCCCGATCGGTCGGCCCAAGTACTACAACGTCCGTGTGCGATGCACGGAGCTGGTCGGCCAGCTGTGCGGCCGTTTGCCTGGCCTTGTCTGTATCTTTGTGTCCGTAGATCAATTTTACCAGATAACTATAGGGTGGGTAAGCATGAGTTTTACGGTTAGCCGATTCCCAAGCATAAAATGAATCGTAGTCATGATGTGAGGCTGCCACGATCGCTGGGTGGGTGGTGGAGTGGGTTTGAATAACGACATTCCCAGCCGATAGGGCTCGTCCAGCGCGCCCAGCCACCTGAGTGAGGAGCTCAAAGGTGCGTTCGTTAGAACTAAAGTCGGGGATGGCCAGCATGCTTTCGGCAAGTACAACGCCAACCATAGTGACATTGGGCAGGTCAAGACCTCGAGCTATCATTTGGGTTCCAATGACAATGTCGACGTGGCCATCGCGCAGTTCTTGGTAGAGCGTCTCAATATATTCGAGGGTTGCATTGTCACTGTCGAGTCGACGGATGGTGTATTTGCCAAAGAGTCGTTGCACTTCTTGCTCAACTGTTTTGGTCCCCGTACCAATAAAATGCAGTTCGGCCTGCGAGCATGCGGGGCAGGTGGTAGGGGGTAGGCGCCTAAAGCTGCAATAATGGCAGGTGAGTCGTGCGGTGTCGGCATGAAAAGTGAGGCTGGTATCACAGCGCGGGCACTTCTCGATATGACCACAATTATCACAGAGCATGGCACTGGCGCTGCCACGGCGGTTCAGAAACAGTATGGCTTGTTTGCCAGCTTTTAGGGTGCTACTAAGACTATTTACAAGCTCAGGACTGAGCATCTGGTGGGCAAGCTTGACGATTGATACGCTAGGGAGTTGAGCACCAGCCGCACGCTCTGGGAGTGTTGCGTAGCCAATGCGGCCGAGTTCTGTCATATAACGTGTATAGATAAGCGGGGTGGCGCTACCGAGGACGTAGCGCGCACCAGTTAATTCGGCTAATTTTGCGACTACGGTGTTGACATGGTAGGTGGGTGCATTTTCTTGCTTATAACTCGCTTCATGCTCTTCATCGACAATAATGATTCCTAGCTGCTTGATGGGCAAGAATAGCACCGAGCGTGGCCCTAGGTAGACGAGTGGCTCTGTACTGGCGAGAGCATCAAGCCAGATCTTTTTACGTTTGGCAGGCGTTAGTTTGGAGTGGCTTACTATCAGCTTGTTGCCAAAGTGCACGCTCAGCCGTTCAATCATCTGGGGGGTTAGAGCAATCTCTGGGACCAAGATAAGCGCAGAGTTGCCTTGTTCTATTGCACGACGGATAAGCTCAATGTAAACCTCTGTTTTACCAGAGCCTGTGATGCCATGGAGTAAGTAGCCTCGAAACCTATCGTTTGTGATGCTTTCAACTGCGGCGCTCTGTGCCTGATTTAAGGTTGTAAATGCCACCTCTTTGCCTGGTGCTTGGTTGTCTTCTTGAGCTGGTTTAGGGCGGAGTTTTTGTTCAAGCCCACGCGGCAGGATTGTTCGCCAAACAGCACTTGCTCCGGTAACGTAGTAGTCCATCATCCAGTCGGCGAGTTGTAAGATATGCCGAGGGAGTGGTGGTATGTCGAGTATGCGACTAATTGGGGCAAGTTTATGTTTTTCGGTTGGGGTAACAGCGGGCGTTGATGGATCCGCGCGAACTACGCCAAGCGTCATTTTGGGGCCGAAGGGGATC
>JAYRIB010000051.1:0-2027 GCA_041907025.1 Candidatus Saccharimonadia bacterium
AAACACGGCGGGATGATGCACGAAGTTTAAGTCGAGATCGCCAGAGCCAGAAAGGGTTTGTACGCGCACATTGCCGTAGCCAAACACCGAGGCGTTGAACCCATTAATGTGGTAGTTCACACTTTGCACGTTATTGAGCGCCAGCTCGGAGACTTGGCGGTTAAAGAATCCTCGTTGCTTTATGACAATCAACCGACTTGAGGTCAGAATAAACACACTATAGTACCAACTCGCCCACTGCCACAGAGCGTAACCAAAGAAGGCTAAGAACCCCAGCAGCATAAAGTTTGTAGTAATGCCGACCAGCCCCGTAGCGAAATTGTTCGACAGCGACCATGGCAACATGACGAGCACAATCACCATTCCGCCAATGACAATTTGGTGCCTGAGAGCCACGATAAACTGCCGCACCACTGCCAGCACCTTCTCGTCATCATGCTGACCCGGGAACTGGCGACTGTGGGATAAGTCACGCTTAACTGGCTTACTGTGCTCACTCATTATGGCTTCATTGTAGCAGCTTATGCTTGTGCTATGCCAGATATAATTGCGCAAAAGACAACCCGACCTTCTCTTTGCTGAGAAAATCGGGCAGAGCCAAGGGCCCTTATGTCCGCTATAACGGTCGCCAGACTGGATGATCACGTAGCTCAGCATACGCGTCGAGATAACCCCGTACACCATCCGGTAGCGTTGTGATCGGGCCACCCATCACAGGTATGGCTTCATCGTACGCCTTGCCTCGATCTACACGGTCCTCAAGCAGATCTATGCGATTGCCCAAGTTGTCCGTGATCACGACCCCCTGGCCTTTCAGCCACCTTCTGAGCGACTTCCGTGCAGGGGTTTTAGCGCTACTCCTCACCCAGTAGTGAGCACGTTTACCCATGTTGTAAACGCCAAAGTAGAAGAACTCCGGAGGACCGAGCCTCTTTTTACTCCCACTTGCCGCGGGGTGGCGATCTATGTCACTTGGTTCGGGCGCTTCACTACCTGCGAAGATTGGCGTGACATTGCTGGCTTCCTCGTGGGCGCGATACAAGATCTCGCCACAGGCATAACAGGTACGTGCCGATTCCTGTTCCTTGAGAGGAACAGCAGCACCGCAGTTAGTGCAGTACATGGCTTCCTCCTTAGGGTAGGCTGCGGACGCCCTAAAAATACTACTCTTATGCTTGTTTGTCAAGTACCAAGCAGCTTTCGGCCACCTTATTAGTGCTATAATAAGCTCTTAGCCCTGGTAGCTCAGTGGATAGAGCGTCTCCGTCCTAAGGAGAGCGTCGGGGGTTCGATTCCCTCCCAGGGTACCAGCACTTATCCACAGTTCCTAACCTGTTGGCTTTATGAATTATTGCCAGGACCACATGATCTATGGAACCATTGCCTGTTTTGAGCACAAATGAAAATGCGGCTCGCACATCTCTGTGTAAACCGCGTTTGGGGTGTGAGCCTCCTGGCTCCAGAGACACCCCACCTCTTGCTGGTCTTGATGGGCCTAGGCGTCAGCCCAGGCGTCGTCGAGCTTGGGATCGAAGCGGACGGCCACCAGTGTGGTCTTGCGGGGGAACATGTGCTCCAGGAACTCCTCGACCTCGACGTTGAGGAGGCGCCGAACGTCCTTGGTGATGCGATTGATGCGAACATCGAGGTTGGCCATGCGATCGGGCCAGGCGTAGGTACTGATTCGGACCTGAACGGGCGTCCAGATGTCGCTGCCGTCCTCGAACTTGTACGGACGCAGCAGCAGGCCGATGTAGCTGTCGGGATCAGAGGCGTACTCCGTCATGGCCTTCGGCTCATCCCCCTTGGCCGGCTTGATGCAGTCCATGCCACGAGCAACCACCAGCTTGACGTCCCGCTTGAAGCGAAGACGGTTGGTGGTGTCGTCGAGCATGCCTTCGGGATAATCCACTTCCACGTCAGGCATTGCAGCCCCTTTCTATGAGGTTCAACTGCTTCGATTGAGAGCAGGCGTACATATTACCATAATATATTGCTTTTGTAAATGCTATATGGTATTATGCGTT
>JAYRIB010000052.1:0-11691 GCA_041907025.1 Candidatus Saccharimonadia bacterium
GCACAGCGATTCAGACAACATCTGACAGCGGTGCAATCGTTGCTGTGTCTTCGGTGGACGGCTTAATTGGAGAGCCCTATGGGGTGATATACTCAGCTACCAAAGCAGGGATCGTGTCACTCACAAAGTCTTTTGCTCGCAAGTTTAAGGATCCACTCATTCGGGTTAATGCAGTGGCACCAGGATTAATTGATACCCCGCTAACAGCTAGTACAGGCGAGGATCCAAGTTGGACCACTGATCTTTCTGTTATTGAACGTATTGGTAAACCAGAAGAGGTTGCTTCAGCGGTGACTTTCTTGCTCTCGAATAATGCCTCATTTATTACTGGCCAGATACTGGCGGTCGATGGCGGTTTCACGCTCAAGTAGGCTTGCTAGCTGTTGGCTCTTAGTACGTTGGATGCTTGAGTGGGCCGAGCTCGTTAATTGGCAACAGGCGGGCAGTTGCTACACCTACAATGTCCTCACGGGGTAGTTGGCCCCATTCGCGGGAATCAAAACTACCATTGGGCTCACGGTTGTCGCCCATGACGAAGTACTTATTCTTCTCTACCACTTCATCAATGTCACCCTGGGTGACCGCTGACTGATCGATGTACGGCTCCTTTAATACTAGGCCCTCGGGATTGTCGCTGTTGTAAATCACTACTTTGCCGTCTTTCACCACAACCCTGTCACCAGGTAGACCAATTAAGCGTTTAATAAAGAACGTACTTGGATTGTTAGGGTAACGAAACACCAGCACGTCCCCGCGTTTCAAGTCGAGGCTTGTGTCGAGGCCAAAAGTGGCTTTAACGTTACTAAGGGTAAAGCCGACTTTGTCGATGATTAAGTAGTCGCCATCCTGGAAATCCGGGTTCATGCTGCTGCCCGACACGTAGAAGGCCTGGAATACGAAGCTGTGCAGGAAGAGTACGATCAGGCCTGGTAAGATAATCCAGCTAAAGATAGTCTTAAGGACACCCAAGACCACACTGGGGCGGCGCTCCTCTTCGTCCTCAATTTCTTCCTCCTCTAGTAAAGGGGCTGTAGCAGTAGCTGGCTGTAGGGGCGGAGCAAGCTTGGGTGGCGTATGCGTAGGAGTAGCAGCCGGCTGCGTACCAGCGGCAGCCTCGGCAGGCTGGCTCTCGGTACTGGGAGCTGGCGGCTGAGTTTCGCCAGGCTGCATAAGAGGCACAGGAGTGATGTCTTCGGCTGGATTGTCCGCCGATTGAGGGTTGTTGGGTTGCATATAGATCATTATAGCGGGGCATAAGTACTATCGGCAAGTATGATTGTACCGTAACCGCTTTACGAGTGAGGGGTTGGTTCACTATAATGCTAACAATGACAAGCAAACAAAAGCACGACGTGACGACGAAGGATCCACGTCGCAACCTGGGGGGTGGCGATCCTGCTTTTGTTTATGACCCTAGGAGCCGCAAAATTCGCAAGCCCCACAAGCTACGCGTGGCGATAATATCCCTGGCCCTTATTGTGCTCGCCGGCGGTAGCGCCTTTGCAGCCAAGAGCTACTTTTCACTCAACAAGGTCATTCAGCGTAACACGGGGGTAAGCGCAGCTGGCCTTAAAGGGAAATTAGAGGTGTCCCAGCTCAAAGGTGAAGGCGAGGGGCGGGTAAACATACTGCTCCTTGGCGTGGGCGACAGCGGACATGCTGGGGCTAAGCTGAGTGATACGATGATGGTACTCAGCATTGACCCCCAAACAAACGATGTGGCCATGCTAGGGATTCCACGTGATCTGTGGGTGAATGTACCGCGGTTTGGTTATAGCAAGATTAACGCCGCACATGCCTACGGCGAGCAGCTTAATGAAGGCGGCGGTCCCGACATGGCGAAGAAGGTGGTCTCGACTGCGCTAGGGGTGCCAATTCACTACTTCATTCGGACTGACTTTACGGCTTTTCGCCAGGCAGTTGATACTGTGGGTGGCGTGGACGTTACCGTAGAGCAGGCCCTGTATGACTCTGAGTACCCCTGTGAGAAGAATGCAAATTATAGTTGTGGTTTCAGTATGAAGGCCGGCCCGCAACACTTAGACGGTGCCACTGCACTGCGTTATGTGCGTTGTCGCAAGGGTAACTGCGGCGATGACTTTGGTCGTGCCAAACGCCAACAACAAGTGCTAGCAGCATTGCGTACTAAGGCCTTGAACCTCAAGACGCTGCTTGATCCAACCAGGCTTGGCGGGCTGGTCGATACGGTAGGCGACAATATTCGGACCGACTTGCAGCTAACCGAGATTCAGCGACTCGTCGAAATCACCAAGAAGCTTGATACTACGAAGATGGTTAACGCGGTGCTTGATAACGAAGATAATGGTACAAACCTGGTTCGTACTGCTAACATCGGCGGCGCCAGTGTGGTTGTGCCAACGGCCGGCATAGGTAACTACACAGCCATTCAGCGCTTTGTGCGCTCGATCTTTGTGGATGGCTACATTAAGCAAGAAGCTGCGCGTATTCAAGTAGAGAATGGCACAATGAAGGTGGGCTTGGCGCTAAGCGCTGCCAATATCCTTAAGAGTTACAGTTATAACGTGGTCAGTACTGTTATGGCTGACCGTGCAACCTACGCAACAACTCAGATTATTGATTACTCTGCCGGCAAAAAGCCGTATACTATAAAGTATCTGGAGAAACGGTTTGGAGTGAAGGCCATTGCCGCCCAGAATGTTGCGCCGACTGCTAGCCCAGCTACGGGGGTGACTGTGGCACCGCAAAAGCCAGATATTAGCGTGATTGTTGGTGCTGACTACGCCCCAACCAACTAGAATAGCTTATGACAAAAACCCAGCGAACTATCCTCTTCTTTCTGCCCGTGCAAGCACTGGTTATCTTTTTATTCTTCTTCTTAACACGCTATTGGTACTTCGGCTTGGCTCTGCAGGCTGGACTAACCTTCTTCATGATCAGGCGGGTGTTAAGCGGCGGGAATAGGCCGGTGGTGTTGGCCAAGTCGACGCAGCCTGTTTTGTTCCTGTTCTCCGCCTCGCTCTATAGTATGCTCTTAGTTCAGCTCTACGGCGTAGGTATACCATTCTTTGTAGCTCAAACGATTGTAGTGAGCCTGCTATATGGCTTGATCAGTCTAGCTGTTTTGCGCAGTCATACGCCAGCCTGGACTATTAGTGCTATTGCTCTGGCTCAAGTTGGATTGGTCATCAACTTTGCCGCGCTAAGCATGGCTTATTGGCGTGTACCAGGCTTCATAGTGTTACCATTCGTGTTTGTAGTCTGTACCTACATTGCCCTTTGGTGGTTGATCGAGGTCGACAAGCCCAACGCTGCCGCCCCTGTCTATGCGAGCGTGTTTGGTCTGCTTGCAACTGAATTGCTTTGGGTTTATTCGCACTGGGTACTTGTATACCAACTTCCGCGTATCAATGTCGTTTTGGCTCAAGTAGCATTCGTCATTACTGCGCTGGCCTACAGTTTAGGGGGAGTGTACATACACAGATCGCAACGCCCTAAGCGCAAACAAATGATTGCTGAATATGGCATAGTATTTGTGATAGTTTTTATCGTGACGTTTGCGTCGACGCGCTGGATTAATGGGCTTTAAGCAACCATTCAGGTTGGGGCACTAGATTAAAACAAGGAGAAATATGGACGAGAAGAACAAACAACCAACTACACCTAAGACTGCTGGCCCAAAGCCTTCAGCTGCGAAGCCAGCGTCGCCGAAGCCAGCGTCGCCGAAGCCAGCGTCGCCGAAGCCAGCTACCACTTTAGCAAGCTCGCCTTCCCAAGCTCGCAACCAGCCTCAAGGCGGCTTTAGGCAGCGAATTAGTATTGTTGCCGTAGTCGGCCTGTGCTTGCTGGCGGGCTTCGCTGGCTCATGGCTACAATCCAATGTGCTCGGCGGCAACTTGCGTACCATTGAAGAACGCAAAAGCTTACTCATTAAGGAAGACTCGGCCGTGATTGATGTCGCTCAGCAGGTTTCGCCCAGCGTCGTGAGCATTACGACTAATAGTAATACCGTAGACTTCTTTGGTCAGAGTCAGAACCAAGCTTCGTCGGGCACCGGTGTGATCCTTAAATCAAACGGCCTGATCCTGACTAACAAACACGTCGTGGAAGGTGGGCAGAGCTTTACTGTCATTACAAGTGATGGCAAAAAGTATGAGGATGCTAAGGTCGTAGCCAAAGATCCAAGTAACGACATCGCCTTTTTACAAATTTCGGCAACCGGTTTGACAGCGGCTAAGCTTGGCGACTCATCAAAAGTGCAAGTGGGGCAGCGAGTTATTGCTATCGGCAATGCTCTGGGTCAGTTTCAGAATACCGTTACCACCGGCGTAATATCTGGTAAGAGCCGACCGATTACCGCCAGCGGTGGGGCTGGTGGCGCTGAGAGCTTGCAAAACCTCTTCCAGACCGATGCTGCTATTAATCCTGGAAACTCTGGCGGTCCGTTGGTTAACATCGCAGGGGAGGTGATTGGGCTTAATACCGCTGTAGCTGGTGACGGCGCTCAGAACATTGGCTTTGCTATCCCTATTAACGAGGCCAAGAAGGACATTACGAGTGTTTCGAACGGTGGCAAAATTGTCCGACCATACCTGGGCGTGCGTTACACGACGGTGACACAAGACATTGCCGCCAGTAATGATTTGGTCAGTGAGGCCATCGGTGGCGCCTATATTGGTGCTGGCAACAGCGAAGGGGTCCTGGCCGGCAGTCCAGCCGACAAGTCAGGTTTACGCAATGGCGACATCATCATCAAACTAAACAACACAAAGCTCGATGAGGCCAACGCCCTGTCCTCGACCATTGCTCAGTATAATGTGGGCGACACGGTGGCTGTAACCTATTTGCGTGACGGTAAAACAAAGACCGTCAAAGTGAAGCTTGGTGAAGCTCCAGCCCAGTAGTTCACTCGCGCTCCTTTATCGCAGTCGAAACCCAAGAATAAAGTAATCTTCCTCTATACATTCTAGGCCAATGGTTTTAGCTTCGGCTATGAGGGCTGCTTGCTGCCACGGGTCACACTCGGTAAATAGCATGCCGCCAGGCTTAAGGTGGCTAGGAAGCTGCGCCAAAAAACGCCGGTAGATGTCGAGACCGTCTGGACCGCCAAACAGGGCGACGCCAGGTTCTTTCTGTACCTCGGGCATTAAGTCAGCATCATCGGCCAGATAAGGGAGATTACATACCACAACGTCGAACTTCTCACTAATGCCCTCGAACAAATCCGCCTGTTTTAATATGATATTCAAGTTATTGGCAGTAATGTTTTTACGAGCTACTTTGAGGGCTTCGGGGCTGTATTCGGTAGCCCAGACCTTGAGGTCAGGCCGATGGGTGGCGATGGCAATGGCAATGGCGCCACTGCCGGTGCCGATGTCGATGAGCCTGCCGCCTTTTGGCGTGTGTTTTATTGCTAGCTCTACCATCTGCTCAGTCTCAACTCGCGGCGTCAACACCGTGTCGTCTATGTAGAGATCGATACCGTAGAACTCGCGCGTGTTGGTAAGGTGCACGACGGGCACATGCTGGGCTCGCTTATGAATTAGAGCGTTGTAGGCCTCGAGTTGTTCTGGCAGTAGCTCATCCTGGTCATGCGCAAGGAGCCAGCTACGGTCGTGTCCGAGTACATGGCAGAGCAAAAGTTCGCTGTCGAGTCGCACAGAGTTAACGCTGGCAGCCGTGAGCGTGTCTTGGGCAATCCTTAGGGCTTCGGTAATCTTCAAGCCGTCGGCTCGCTCATTTCCCCTACCTGTAAGTCAAGCGCCTTGGTGATGTCGGCCTCGCGCAGGGCATCGAGCATGTCGTCGATTTCGCCATCAATAAAGCCAGGCAGGTTGTGGCGAGTAAAACCGATGCGGTGGTCTGTTACGCGGTCCTGGGGAAAGTTGTAGGTGCGGATCTTTTCACTTCGGTCGCCCGTGCCAATCTGCGACAGGCGAGCTTCACCAAGCTCCTTTTGCTCTTGCTCTTGCTGCACGGCAAGTAGGCGCGAGCGTAAGATACTCATGGCCTTGAGCTTGTTCTTGAGCTGAGACTTCTCGTCTTGGCAGGTTACCACGGTGTTGGTTGGTACGTGTGTTATGCGCACGGCGCTGTCAGTGGTGTTGACACTCTGGCCGCCATTGCCGCTGGAGCGATACACATCAATGCGCAAGTCGTTTGGATCAATCTCGATGTCATGCTCTTCGGCTTCGGGTAAAACAGCCACGGTAACCGTGGAGGTGTGAATACGGCCCGCTGATTCGGTGGCCGGTATGCGCTGCACGCGGTGCACACCCGATTCATACTTGAGCACGCCGTAGGCCTCTGGCCCACTGACTTCGGCAATCAACTCTTTGTAGCCACCAGATGTGCCAGGGTTCTCGCTCATGATGTTCATTTTAAGCCCGTGGCGCTCGCAGAAGCGCGCGTACATGCGACTGAGTTCGCCAGCGAACAAGCTAGATTCATCACCGCCAGCACCTGCGCGGATTTCAATAATCGCGTTTTTGACGTCATTCGGGTCTTTGGGTACCAGGGCAACTCGCACCTTAGCTTTGAGCTCATCGAGCTTGGCTTCGAGGGCTGGAATCTCTGCCTTAGCAAGCTCGGCCATATCGGCGTCGCTTAAGAGCGCTTTGGCATCGCGCAGCTCAGTTTTGGTTTGTATGACGTCTTCAAAAAGTTCGAGCTTGGATTGCAGATCCCGTTGTTCATGCACTAACTGGGCCGAGCGGGGCGAGGCATAGGTCGCCGGGTCGCTCAGCTCAGTGCTGAGTTCGGCTAGGCGCTTAGTGAGTTCGTCGATATTGGCTTGATCTATCATAATGATTCCTTAGTAAAATAAAACAACACTGGAGCTATTATAGCAAAGCAGCGTTGTTTAAGGGGTAGTTATTGGTCGGACTTGGTTGAGGCGTCGGTAGTCTCAGCTGGAGCGTCTACGGTCTTCTCAGCAATCTCTTCTTTGATCTCAGCGAGTTTAGCCTTGGCGTCTTTAGCTTCTACAGGGGCTTCCTCGGCAGGCTTAGCCTTCTTAGCGGCCATGCCTGGTTGGGCCTTTTCTTGCTTAGCGCGGAAGCGGTCTACGCGTCCGGCGGTATCGATCAACTTTTGCTTGCCGGTATAGAATGGGTGGCAATTTGAGCACAGCTCAACACTCATCTCCTCGACTGTCGACATAGTCTCGAATGTGGTGTTGCAACCCAGGCATGTTACCTTGGTCTTTTTGAGTTCGGGGTGAATAGCTGCTTTCATAACCTGAATATGGTAACATTTTCGCGACATCTGGTCAACTGCCTAGCAAAAAAGGCTATATTGAAAAACTTACGCCTCTAAATCAGCTTCTGGCTTGCCAATCTTGGCGCTCAGTACTACCTGACGGGTTTCGCCTTCGTCGTCTCGTATCTGGGCCTTCTGAGTTTCATTGTAGTAGGTGACTAGGTAGTGACTCATGATCTCCTGCAAGTCTTTAAGTTTGGCGCGGAAGTCATCAAGGTCGGCGTTAACCTTTTGGTAATCCGTATCGGCTTGCAAGATCTTACGCGCGGTTTGGCGCTTGGTGCTGAGCTCGCTAATTTCGTCTTTGAGCTGTTGATACTCTTGGTTTTGCTCTTCCACGTCCTTAAGCTGTTCCCGAACCGTTTTAATCTTATCCTTGGTCTCACGGATTTCAGGAAGCAGGCGATGAATCGCCTCGAGCGTCGTGCGATCCTCAACGGCTTTAGTAGTTGGTGCGGTTTCTGGGGCTTGGTCTGGTGTATCGGCCATGTGGGTATTCCTTGTTTATCTTGATGTGCGGTATGGAATAGATTATAGGGCTTATGGTTAGCGCTGCCAATAAGATTGGCGCAGATTTCTCAAGAATGTGGATCAAGACCAACGATGGTGAGCTCAGTTTCGGCGCGGGTTACAGCCGTGTAGAGCCAGCGGCGCCATTCTTCATCACTCGTCTTACTAAAGCGCTCCTCAAACAACAGCACGCGGGGGGATTGCGACCCCTGGGCTTTATGTACCGTCAGAGCGTAACCAAAGTCGAACAAGGCACCAGTACTGTCACCCGGTGCGCGTGGCGGTTGCTTGACCGTCTCGCGGGCGCCAAACTGCTCGCGTAGCACGTAGCCGCTAAAGCTCATGTTTTCGCTATCAAAGTAGATCTCTGCCCAATACCATTGCTTGGTTTCGTCATCTGGGGCGGGTTCGATGCTCACAATCGTGCCAACTAGGCCGTTGTAGAGGTGCTCGGTGCGCATGTTGCGCAAACAAACTACTACGTCGCCGACGGTTGGTTCGGCCACTTCGATGTCGCGTAGGGCGCGAATGTGGGAATTAAGCGCCACACGAGTGTGGTTGTAGCCGCATAATACAAGCAGATCGGTCCGCCAATTGCGCAATATGTCTTCAATCTCGTTGCCTGTCTCCAGGTTGGTTTTATTCAGCTTGGTTACACCAGGGCCAAAGTCCCGAACTGGGATGGCGCCGTGGGTGCGAGCTAGCTGAGCTACTTTAATAATAGGGCTCTCGGCTTCTTGGCGGAAGATCTGCTCAAGCTTGAGTGTTGGGTCGGCCATGAGGTTGAAACGCGAGTTAATGGGTGGTAACTGGCCATGGTCACCGACCGCCAGAATGGGGATGTTGAAGCTGAGCAGGTCGTTCCAGATGTTTTCGTCGACCATGCTGGCTTCATCGACCACAATGAGCTCGTAGGTTAACTCGTCTTTGAGTGCCCAGCTGGTTACGCCTTCTTTGCTGGTTTTACTGTTGTAAATGAGCGAGTGGATGGTCGAAGTATTGTCGCCACGGCGCAGCACCTTTTGTTCACGCAGTTTATTGCGCAACACCTGTGCGGCTTTGCCAGTGTAGGCGCAGAAGGCAACTTGAATGGTTGGGTCGTATTCTTGCAAGGCTTGGCGCAGCAAGGTAATAAGTGTGGTTTTGCCCGTACCCGCGTAGCCACCGAGGGTAATGAAAGGCGCAGTCTTTTCGCGGTACCAAGCGCCAATTGCGCCCAGAGCGTCTGCCTGGTCTTGAGAGAGGGTGTATGCCATAGGTATCTATTGTAACAGGCTGCAGGCCGGCGTGTCTTTGTGGCTAGGTTGTCTTTGTGTGTCGCTTAGGTAGGCGAGCAGCTAGCTCCATAATGTCGCGCTCGTCGTCGATAATGTGAAAGAGTTCAAGGTCTGTTGGTATGACGGTACCATAGTCTTCTAAGAAGGTGGTACGGATGACGCGTTCTAAGGGGCGCCAGTAGTGCGAGCCAACGCAAACGATCGGGATACGAGGTATTTTGTGTTCCTGCTCTAAAGTAAGCAGCTCAAAGAACTCATCCATCGTGCCAAAGCCTCCAGGGAAGAAGATGTAGAGTCTGGCGGCAAAGGCCAGCATGACCTTACGAGCAAAGAAGTAGTGGAAATCAATCTGTTTGTTAATGTAGGGGTTTGGTTCTTGGTGGTGCGCCTCAAGTTCAATAGTCAGCCCAACCGAAGTACCCCCCGCCTCATGAGCGCCGCGGTTGGCAGCTTCCATGATGCCTGGACCGCCGCCAGTTACGACTGTGTAGCCAAGCTCTTTGACGAGTCGATAGGCAATGTCACGGGCTGATTGATAGAGTCGATCGCCGTCGTTGATCTGCTTAGAGCCAAAGAAGCTGACGACCTTATCAAGCTCCTCAACAAACGAGAATCCTTCGTCGAACTCTTGCGTTATAGCACACATCCTTGCGTCGTCGGCGGTACCAAACGCCGAGCAGACATTGCGAAATTCTTGAATGGTCCAGGGTTTTTGCATGGGCTTAGTATACGGCAAAAAGCTTATGTTCGGCTAGACTCTTTGCTCATGTGTTAAGATAAAGTTATGAAAAAACGTGCGTTGAACTTGGTCTTAATGGGGCTTATTGTTGGGGTGATACTTCTTGGATTTGGTAGGACAGTCCATGCAGGGGTGGAGGACTTTTCCTTTAAAGCTTTCGAAGCCGATTACTACCTGACTCGTGATGGGCAGAACGTGTCTCAGCTGAAAGTAGTTGAAAAGCTCACTGCAGTTTTCCCAGACTATGACCAGAACCGTGGTGTGCGGCGTGCTATACCGAAGAAATATAAGGGTAGAGACAACGATGTCAAGGTAGTCTCGGTAACCGACGGCGATGGCAGGCCTCGTGCCTACAAAACCGCTTCCCAAAATGACAATCTGATCATTAGTATTCGATCGGACAACTATGTTTACGGCGAGCAGCAGTACGTCATAACTTACACACTTCGTGATGTAATAAGTTTTGAAGACAATCAAGAAGAGTGGTACTGGGATGTAAATGGCGATCAATGGCCACAGGAATTTCAAACCGTCATTGCTCGGGCACACGTCCCGGTAGAATTGGCAACTAAGCTTTCGCAGCAGCAAAAGTGCTTCACGGGTACGTATGGCTCTACGAGAAGTGACTGTGTAATTACGCGCCAGCAGACGACGGACGAAATGGTGATTACCGCTACCACCACTCAGCCACTGCTAGCCAGAGAAACTCTCTCATTTGTGTTGGCGTTCGACAAGGGCACCTTTAGCCCATACAAGATACCACTTCTAACTATAGCCCTCTTCATTATTGCTGGGTTCATAATTGTAGTTCTTCCGCCGCTTGTCGCGCTTGTGATAATGCTGCGGCTTTGGCGCAAAAAGGGTCGAGATCCGCGCAGCAAACACACGGTCATCGCTCAATATGCGCCAAGCAGGGGGATGAACCCGCTCTTAGCAAGCTTGGTATTGCAAGAGAAATTGCAGCCGAAAGCAATTTCGGCTACCATGCTTGACCTTTGCGTCCGCGGGTACTTAAGGCTGTATGAGGTAAAGAAGGATAAGCTGATTGGTTCAAGTACTCATTACGAGGTTGAGCTTGTTCGTGACGACTCCACCAAATTAACTCAAGAAGAGTCGGTGGTGGTAGGGTTATTATTCCCGAGTCGCACGCTAGGAACTAAGGTAGACCTTGATAGCTTGGCTAACACGCTTCATGCTGGAGTAGAGCGGCTTGATAAGCAGTTAGCAGCTACCGCGACTACAAAAGGCTACTTTGTCGACGATCCACACACTGTCCGTAAGCGCTACGTAAAACGAGGTATGTGGCTCATAGTTCCGGCGCTTGTTCTGCTTGTTATACCATTTACGTTCTTCTTTACATTCGGATTGGTCATAGCTGGGATTATTGTCGTGGCTTTTGGTAGCGCTATGCCTGCCCGCACCGCGGCTGGTGTGGCAGAGCGTGACCACTTAAAAGGTCTGGAGTTATATATGAAGATGGCCGAAACCGATAGAATTAAGATGTTGCAAAGCCCACAGGGAGCTGAAAAGAGGTCTGTTGATCCAGCTAACAAGAAACAGCTCATCAAACTCTATGAAGAGTTATTGCCCTATGCTGTTCTGTTTGGCCTAGAAAAACAGTGGGCCAAGGAGTTTGCCAATCTCTACGACCAACCTCCTGAATGGTATGGCAGTAGCACGGCGTTTAATGCGGTTGCGTTTTCGCACGCTTTAGGCGGGTTCAACTCGGCAGCAGCAGCGAGCTTTAGTTCGCCAAGTAGTTCTGGCTCAAGCGGATTTGGTGGTGGTGGCTTCTCTGGCGGCGGCGGAGGAGGCGGCGGAGGAGGCGGTCTCTAGGATTAGTGCGAGTCCTCATTAGGTTTCTTAACAACCTTAGCCTTCATGCGGTCGTAGTGCCCACGGGCGTGGCCTAGGAACCGCTGAGCC
>JAYRIB010000053.1:0-7877 GCA_041907025.1 Candidatus Saccharimonadia bacterium
CATTACAGCGCTTCCTCGGGCTTAATAAAGCGGTGTTCGCCAGCTTTGAGTACGCCTAGTTCGAGTCCACCCAAACGGGTGCGCTCTAAGGTGCGGACTTTGTAGCCCAGCTTTTCTAAGGTGCGACGAATCTGGCGGTTCTTACCCTCACTCATCATAACGCGCAGTAAATGAGGCTTGATCTGGCTGACTGACGTAAAGGTACTGATGCCGTCTTTGAGCTTAACACCACTCAGTAAGCTCGCCTTGTCAGCTTGGCGTAAGGGTTTGTCGAGCGTCACCAGGTAGGTTTTGCGTTTGCCCCGCGACGGATGACTAATGTCCTGGATGAAGTTGCCATCAGACGACAGCACCATCAACCCCTGGCTGTCTTTGTCGAGCCGGCCAGCAATCTTGAGCCCAGCAAAGCTGAGTGGTAACAAATCGAAAATAGTTTTTTGCCGATCAGTTTGAACGCGGTGTGTGCAGACGTAGCCGACTGGTTTATGAAAGGCAATGTAGATGTGTTCACGGGTTTTGCCTTCGCGCCCAAACAGCGTGATGGTATCACTCTCACTCACCTGTGTGGCCATAGTTGTCACTTGCTCGCCATTTATCATAACCCCACCGTCTTGGATGAGCTCATCGGCTTTACGCCGCGAGGCAGCCAGGCCTAAGTCGACCAGTCGTTTGTTGAGGCGAGTACTCATGTGGCTAGCTCCTTTAAGTCCTTGATTCCCATATCGACTAAGAAGCTCGGTGTTGTTTCGTAGCGAGCCAGCTTGAGCGGGTCTCTAGGATTAGTTGCTTGTCGGATCAGCCCGAGCGAAATGAGGTTACGCAGCGTTTGGTCACTGGCGACGCCTCGGATGTCGTCAATGTCTTGCTTGGTGCATGGTTGTTTGTGGGCGACAATCGCCAGCACCTCGAGCATTGGCTGGCTGAGTTGTTGCTTGTGCTCTGGGCTGAATACACTCATGCTGGCCGCAAATGGTTTGTCGACCACCAACGCGTAAACGTCCTGGTGCGAAAATACGGCCACACCACTACCTGCTAGCCAGGTTTCGAGCTCGGCTAGGCTTTGCAGGGCGACCTTTTCGCTACAGGCTAGAAAGCTTAGGATGTCTTGCATACTCGCTCCCTGTTGCTGGGCGAATAGCAGGGCGTGGAGTTTGGCGGTGTTCTTTTTCATATCATTGCCTGCTTGGGTAGTGAGCGAATAATGATGACGTTGTCGTCTGCAAGCTCAATCTCGGCGCGATTTTGCTTGGCCAGCTCGAGCACCGCTAGAAAGCTGAGCACAGCCTCGTGCGGATTGGGTGCGAGCTCCATAAGCCTGGCCAGCGAAAGTTGGCGGACATCGGAGAGACTCTCGATGATGCGTACCAGAACGCTCTCGAGCGAGGCACGTTTGAGCTTCACGCGGTGCTTAGGTTCGGTTTGTTGCTGGTTAGCTATTTTGAGTTGTTGCCAGACCTGACGGAGCTTGGTAACGGAGAGATCAAATGGACGTTGTTGAGCATTAAGGGATCTGGCCTTGAGGGGCCTCAGTAGGTATGGGTTGCTCCGTAGCTCTGCCAGCCTGGCTGCTCGCGTACGGTAGAGTTGGTAGCGTTCGAGGCGCTCAGATAAGTCCTCTTCGTGTTCGTCGAGCTCAGCTTCTTGCGTAGGCAGAACACGCTTACTCTTTGTTAGTACCAGCTGGGTAGCAATCGTTACAAACTGGCTCACTTCGGCGGGGCGAAGTTCAACTGCTCGCAGATGCTCCAGGTAGCTGCTGGTTACCTGGCTGAGCGATACGTCCCGAACGTCGAGCTGTTCGCGCTCCACGAGCTGCAGTAGCAGGTCGAGTGGTCCTTCGAAGTTATCGAGTAACACGGTGTAGTGTTGCATGGCCGCCCGCCTCTCGCTTAGGTTTTCGCGTTACGTTGCTGCAGCCCAAGTTCGCGTAATTGGTCTGGGTTGGCTTTTGCGGGCGCACCAAGCATGAGGTCACGCATGTCACCTGTTTTCGGAAAGGCAATAACTTCGCGAATCGATGATTCTTTTTGCAGGACCATAATGAGTCGGTCGAGCCCGGGCGCAAAGCCGCCGTGTGGTGGTGTGCCGTAGGCAAAAGCTTTCACAAAGGCGCCAAAGCGCTCCTCTATTTCAGTCTCGCTTAGCCCCATGAGGCGAAAGACTTTGTGCTGCAACTCTGGATCGTGTATACGCAAGCTACCGGACGATATTTCGTAGCCGTTAAGGACTAAGTCGTAGCAATAAGCGCGGATCTTCAGGAGATCCTCTTCTTTGCCGGTGTCGAGTAAGTGCAAATCTTCATCACGGGGCCGGGCAAATGGATTGTGCGCAAAGGTTATCTTGCCGTTGCTGTCGCGCTCAAACATCGGAAAGTCAGTGATCCATGCGAACGCCAGCTCATCATCATCTTTCTTGTTGTTGCGTAGATCTGGCTTATCACTGTTGTATTTTGCCATCGCTTCGTCGTAGGTAAGGCGCTGAAAGCTTTCGGGAATCTTCTTATCCACCATAAGTTCGCCAATAACTTCGCGGAACATATTCTCATTGAGCTCAAGTACGTCTTCTTGGTCGACAAAGCTCATCTCCATATCGAGCTGGGTAAACTCTGGCTGTCGATCATTGCGCAGGTCTTCGTCGCGGAAGCAGCGGGCAATCTGATAGTAGCGCTCGTAGCCAGCGATCATTAGTAGTTGCTTAAACTGTTGTGGCGCCTGAGGCAGTGCATAAAAAGCTCCAGAGGTGAGCCGTGAGGGCACAATAAAGTCACGCGCACCTTCAGGGCTACCTTTACCAAGAATAGGTGTTTCAACTTCAATGAAACCACGGGCGTCGAGGTAGTCGCGCAGGGCCTTAATGAAGCGATGGCGGAAGTGGAGGTTGTCTTGCATGCGTGCGCTACGTAAGTCTAGATAACGATACTGCATACGGATCTCTTCACCAGCTGGCGCATGGGTATCATGAATTTCAAACGGTGGTGTGTGCGCTTGGTTTATAACTTCGATGCGTTCAGCGCCGAGTTCTATGGTGCCAGTGGCCATGTCGGGATTTACCATGCGCTCTGGACGCTGCTTAACCAGTCCCTCGATGCGCACGACCGATTCGGGCTTGAGCTTCTCGGCCATGTCCTGGTCGTCTTCGCTGAGCTGATACACTACCTGGACCGTTGCACTGGCGTCGCGGACATCTAAAAAAAGTAGCTTGCCGTGATCGCGGCGTACGCTCACCCAACCCATAATGGTTACGTTTTGGTCGACGCTCTCGGGGAGTGCCTTAATCAGTGTGCGTGGTGTTTTCATAGCTTATAGTATACCAAGCTTGTGCTCCCCTGCCCAGGCGGCGGTATCATGTAGGTGTTCAACCTAGACGGCTGGCGGCTGTGGTGGTGGTGCGACCGGGGTTACGGGGTTTGCGGCCGGTGGCGTAGGAGTAGCGGTGCTGGGTCCACCTACGATGGGTTCTGGTGATGGCGCGCCTGCGGCGTGCGTTAGTACGTCGGCAATGGTGGTTACGACTTCCTCAAGCGTGACCTGTGACTTCACCAAGTAGCGATCTACACCGAGCTTCTGGCCGCGGTCTTGATCTTCGGGTGAGCTCAGAGCCGTCATCATAATGACTTTGACCTTGGCAGTTTCGGGCGTGGAACGCAGTATGTCGAGCACATCAAAGCCAGATATGCGTGGCATCATGACGTCGAGCAGTACTAAGTCTGGCTTTTCTTTTACGGCCATTGCCAGGGCTTCTTCGCCATTGGCTGCCACGACAATTACGTAGCCCTCAGCTTGTAAGCGCGCCGAGTATACGTCTCGTAAACTTACGTCATCTTCAACTAGTAGAATCTTTGCCATCGTGCGTCCCCTTGTCTATTGCCTCATTGTAGCTCGCGCCTGGGTTTTGGGCAAGCTTCTTATCCTTAGCCAGTGGCAAGCTAAACGAGAACGTACTGCCCTTACCTGGTGTACTGACAACATCGAGCTTACCACCGTAGTGCTCAACTAGGTTGCGTGAGATGTACAGGCCCAGGCCGGTTCCACCTATCTCGCGCGTCATCGAGCTGTTTACCCGGTAGAACTTCTCGAACAAGTGCTTTTGGTCTTCAGGGCTAATACCAATACCAGTGTCCGTTACGCTAACCGTCGCCATGTCCTCGTCAGTCGTTAAGCGCGCTGTAATCGTCCCTTGGGGGGTGTATTTAATAGCATTATCAATCAAGTTACTTATGACTTCTTGTACCCGATCCTTGTCGGCCTCCACCATGGCTAGGGGTGCTACCACTGTACGCTCGAGTGCCGAGCGGTCAGCTTCGACACTTAAGGTGAGACCTTTGTCTTGAGCGGTTATGGCCAGGCTATCAACGGTGACTTTGAGTAAATCAGCCAAGCTAAAGACGCTAATGTGGTCTTGTAGCCGTCGGTCTTCGAGTTTAGTGACACTGAGCAAGTCACGGAATAATTTGCCCAAGTGCATGGCTGACTGATGGGCTTTGTCGATGTAGTCTTTGGCACGCGCGTCCACTTGAGCCAGCTTGGGGTTGGTGGCCATCGACAGGTACCCTTCTACGGCCGCAACCGGGGTGCGCATCTCATGCGAGGCGGTCGAGACAAACTCATTGCGCTCGCGTTGCAAAGCCTTTTGCTCACTAATGTCGTGCAGGATGCCGATGGCGCCATTAATGTTGCCATCGCCATCATGGGTCGGTGCCACGGCGATGGAAAAGATGATTTTTTCTTCATTGCGATCAATAAGATAGTAGTCGTCGACGTTGACTTGTTGGTTGGTCTCAATTACTTGCCGAAAAGGATCATTGGCTTGGCTGAGCTCTTGGTCCTTTGGGTCCTTGAGCGCAAAGACGTTGTTGTAGTAGATCCCCAGTGCACTTTGTTTGTCCCAGCCGGTTAGAGCCTCAGCGGCTTTATTGAACACCACGATCTGCCGGCTTTGGTTTACGCCCACCACTGCGTCGGCGATGGCTTCCATCATAAGTTCGGTTTTACTCTGCTCGCCCTCGAGCTGGCCGCTGAGGTTCTCGGCCTTTTGTCGGTTACGTGTGACCTGCTCGGCTTGCTGGGCAATGACGTAGGCGACGGCCATAGCTAGTATTGTCGCGGCGAGTTCTGGCCAATCCCCCAGATAGCTCTTGCCACTGGCGAAGCTAATGCCGGCGAGCAGTAAGTAATACACAATTGCGACACTCATGCTCACGTCAACCGCCATGTAGCCAGAAATGCCACTGGCCATAATCAGCACAAGCCAGAACAAGTAGTAGCCCGAGCTGGCGCCACCATCTAGGTAAGCAAGGAGTAGTATGCTGATAACCAGTGGCGCGACGAGCAGGAGGAGTGCCAGGGAGGGTTTACGTGCGCTGAGGGGGCGCAGCCCCAGCAAAGCATAGATAAGACCAAGGATGTATAGGGGTGCAATTATGAAGTTTACGGCCAGTTGGTATTCAGGCACTAAGCCAAAAATGGTTGCCACCAGAATAGCTACCAAGGCACCAGCCTGCACGCCGGTTGCACCATGGCTAACCAAGCGCTCATATTTTGATAACGACGTCGGTATCTCTGCCACCCAGGAATCCTATCTCAAATAATTAGCTTCATTATAGCATAAGCACTTGAGCTTAGGTCTGATTAGGCATTGTGCTGTTCGATAGTGAACACATGCGCTTGGTCGGCGTTCGATTCTGGTGAGAGCAAAAGAAGCTCGGAGTTACCAAAGTGAAACTGCTTCAGGACTCGTTTCCAGTCAAGATTGTAGTATGAGGCATAGATCATCTTGCCGAAGTCACCGTGTGTTACAAGTAAAACAGAACCATCAGTATGCGTGCTTTTAAGCTTATTCAGATAGGTGTGCGCCCGATCTAGTAAATCCGGGAAAGTTTCGGCTCCCTTGGGTTCTAGAAAGTAGGTTATGAGTTCGGCCTTAAGAATGTTTGGAGCACAGAGCTCTTCTATTCTACTTGTTTCTATCCCTGTCATTACTCCAAAGTCCCTCTCTATGAGTAGTGGTTCGATTAATGGCTTCGGTCCATGAATCCTATGGGTAATAACATCAGCGGTCTGCTTCGCCCTAGAGAGTGGCGAGGTGTAGACCCAGTCAAAGCTTAGCCTGGCGTTCTTAATCTCTTCGGCAACTTCTTCGGCTTGCTCCACTCCCTTTTGGGTTAACGGTTCGTCGCGGTGACCATTTAATATGCCGTTGGCGTTATCTACGTTCTGTCCATGACGGGCGATGTATACTTTTAGCATTCACTCATTATAGCAAAGCCAGAATAACGATCATAACGAAAGAAGCGACCTGCGAATCTTTCGAATCGCAAGTCGCTATTGGTCTTGGGGTGGGCCATGTTGCCCACCCCGCCTCTTGTGCCTATCCCTCATCGATGCAGGGCGGAGTCGCTTCCTCCTCTGCGAATTGACCACCGTTCTCCATCAGCTCGTAGATCAGTGCGCAGAGTGCTGCACAACCCGCCCTGGGATCCTTGAGTAGTCCGGGCACATGAGGTACAGGGCTGAGTGCCTTCAGTAGGTCAAGCCCGGTTGCATCGGTCGCGCTCCGAGCACGAAATGCTCCACGAAGTATGTCGGTGAGCTCTTCGATCTGGAATCTGCGTTCGAAACGCTTACCCATGAGTTCTTCTGGCAGACCTTGTGTGATCTGGTCTGAGACCTCGAGCAATCGTCGGTAGAGCTCGATCTCGTTGGCTACAGACGTTACCTCCACTATCACATCTGGTCTCATGAGATGAACGGTAATACCCGCACCCTCGTCAACATCGATTTGCAGCATGTAGCTCTGCATGACACTCCTTGGTCGCTTGGAAGGAACGACAACATTATGCGGTTATCGCCGATGTTTGTCAATAACGAAAGAAGCGACCTGCGAATCTTTCGATTCGTAAGCCGCCTTAGCGCCTTGGGGTGGAGCGGATTCTTGTACCACTCCACCCCGCGCGCGGTTCGGTCAGTTGCGCAGTAAGTAGAGCCAGCGCAAGGGTCGAGGCATCTTGGCCACCTCTCCCAGCTTCAGTTTCTGCATGGCAGCGTTGATGTTTCTGTAGAAGCTGTCGCCCATATCCGAAGTTGTGCCGCGATGGTCTCTGTAACGCCAGCTGAGATCGTCGTCGAAGTAGTCATCCGCAAGCGCCTCTCGCACCGAGACGCGCCCGTTGGCGTACAGGAAGAACTTGATCTGCACCGGTACACCACTCAGCCCGGCGATGACAGCTGTCCCCTCCCGGAATGAGATCTTGGACTTCTTGCTGATTTCAACACGGACGATGCGTCCTGCCGAGATGTCGTCGATGATCATTACGGGGCGACTCCGCAATTTCGCACGGTCACCGCTCTCGCCCGTAGTTTCTGTATCCATGTCGTCTCCCTAGAGCGTCGGTTTTGAACTGGTACATTATGTACTTAATCTTTGTATGTGTCAATACTCTGCCCTCCTCTGTCACTAGGCACGAATGTACGCTATACTAAGGAGATGGAGAAAGTCGAGACCGGGCCAGTTAAGGACCCGAACTTCAAGAAGCTGCCGATGACTGTGCTCACCGGCTTTTTAGGCGCGGGCAAAACCACCCTGCTTAACTACATCCTTACCCACAATCATGGGCTTAACATTGGTGTGGTGGTGAATGACTATGGCGACATTAACGTTGATTCCGATCTGATAGCTGACAAGACTGACGCTAAGCTAGAGCTTACCAACGGCTGCATTTGCTGCAGTTTAGAAACACTGGATTTGCAGGAGGCCATCGGTCAGTTTGCGTATGCCGGCAGCCCTATTGACTACATCATTATCGAAGCTAGTGGTCTGGCAGAGCCTAAGGACCTAGCACTCACACTTAAGGACACGATTGGTCAGCGCGTGTATTTGGA
>JAYRIB010000054.1:0-29348 GCA_041907025.1 Candidatus Saccharimonadia bacterium
GAACTAATTGCCACAACGGTTCGACCTGGCCCTGTGTCAGCGTCGCCCGGGGCAATGCCGAGAAGAGGTGTTAGTCTTCGGACTAGCATGTCCAGTCCGGTCGGGTTCGCTGATCGGAGTAAGTCTAGACTAGAGCTACGGCACGACCGATAGACCTAGTCGCTACCAGACATCCTTCGGAAGGAGGATTAGGTGTCTCGAGCACCGCCCTGACCTGGGTGAGTCCAGAAGAGGACTCGCTCAGCTCCCGCTCACCCTCGCTTTCGAGAAAGGTAAGTCATCGACGGGCGCACTGAAGCACGTCTAGCTCAGCCGCAGGGGACTGCGAGCTGGGCGGATCACCTTAGGGTTCGGCTGGTTGCACCGCAAATGGGCGCCAGTACGGACCACCAGTTCTGCGAGAGCTTACTGCTCGGATCAGGGGAAACTCAAGATCTACCGAGTAGCAAAGAAACTCAAGCAAGCGGAAAGTAAGGGAATATTCCAAGTGTTGCGGCAAACAAGAATCGCTGCCTCCACGGTGACCCGGCCCTGTCCGATCGCTCAGAAAGAAGCTTCTGTTCTCAAAAGGATTGGCCAGAAAACAACCAGGTAAGCTGTTAGAGCCCCGTACATGGGACGTCAGCGAGCCGACGGTCGACCCATCCATCGACCAGCTGGCGGGGTGCCAGCACCGGGTTCGCCCCGGGGATTCGTCCCCGGGGCACCCAACCACAGGAATTATCACAACAAAGAGCCCATGGCCACCGCGCCAAAGGGCTCTTTTTAGTTACCAAAATTACAAAAGATTTTCATAGAATGCCCAATTTAGCCTCAAATAATAGGGCTTGACAAGTCGCAAGCTATGCCCTATAATGGTTCTCAACATTTGAATAGCTATAGGTATCGAAAACACCCCGCCATCGGAGCAAGCCTTAGGGCTCCAGCAAGCGGGCTTTTTTATACAAAGAAACGTAAGTTTCTCTTCTCATGGATAGGTCGGGTAAGGGTCGCGATCTAACATGAGAGGCTCAAAATATAGTACAGCCCTCAGGTATCGCAGTGTCCAAATCACTGTACGTGGCAGCGACGTTCTCGCGGCAATTGAACCTTCAAAAGGAGATTCTTCGTGTTGAAGAAGTTGGGGTACGCGGCCCTCATCGCGTTCGGCGGCTTGGCCGCTCTGGCTTTGGTGTGGTGGCTCATCGCCACTATCACCGGGCTCATGTGGGGTCAGGCGGGTTACTCCGCCTGGCGTGCCTACGAGGTCGGCATGTCGCCGGTGTCTCGTTCCGGCCAGGTGTTCAGCCTGATCTGGGTGGCGATCTGCTTCGGCGTTGAGGCCTTCGCCGGTTACGACGATGATGAGAGCTCGTTTGGAACCATTGCTGTCACGGCTTGCGCCATGCTGGCGTGTATCGGAATGATTGCTTCGGCATTCACAACCGATTCCAAGCTGGAGGCCGCACCGTTCGTGCGTTCGGTCTCGATCGAGTACGCCGACAAGGACGCGCCTCCGCGCATCCTGGCTCGACTGCTCGAGGGCGGGCACGACGTGGGCCCGGCCAAGATCGTGGCCGGCAAGCCGACGAACTACCTCGCGAGTGGTTTCGAAGAGCGTCCCGCCTCGCTGGCAGGCGCCCAACGAATCATGAGTGAGCGCGCCACTGGCTCCTCCAGGGCTGACATCCTAGATGACACCTACGCCTACATCTCAGATCGAGAAGGCAAGGGCAAGTGGACGGCTATCCGCGACGGTAGCGGCAAGCGCATCCACATCGACAGCATCGTCGAGTGGAATGGTGATGCCGAGCAGGTCCACCAGTGTCGTTTCGAGGGCAAGAATCGCCTCGATGTGGCCATCACCGGCAACTTCGCCAACAGTCTCTCGGACCATATTCGGGAGCAGGTGGATGCCAACGTGTACTGGACCCTCAGTGATGTCTATGGCTACTGCGACTCGGGGGACAACCCGGTGATCGTGATGCCAGTTAAGACTGACCGGTGGAATGGCTCGCGCAGCATTGAGGTGCCCGCGGGCATCATCGTCGTGCGTGGCTCGGAGTCCGGCGAGCCGGATATTGAGTACAAGCGTTCGGTCAAGTCGGGTGATATCCCGGGCCCGGTGTACCCCATCAGCGTGGCTACCAAGCAGCGCGCGATGGTTAACTGGGCGGCAGGGCGCAAGTGGCACAACAACGGTGCGTTTGGCTTCGAGCCGGTGGACATCGACAGCAATGCCGAGAACCCGGCCGATTACAACCTGCGCTCCATGGAGGACGGGCGGATGTACTTCGTGACTCCGCTCACCGCCAAGGGCACCCGCAGTCAGGTCATCCAGGCCACCAGCTTCGTGCCCAGCGACACCGTTACGTACGGCCAGCTGAACACGATGCGAGTCCAGGTGCACGGCGACGAGGACGGCAACGCCCTCACCGAGCAGGACTTGGAGCGGCGCGCTCGGGACATCCTCCGCAAGCTCGACCCGGCGTTCCTCAACGAGGGGCAGAAGGGTCGACTGGAGGAGTTCATTCCCGGTGAGGATGGCAACTGGGTGGTGTTCGCCACCCAGTCGGGACAGCCCCGCTACCTGCTTCGTATCCGACCGGGTCAGCTTGATCAGGCGGTGGAGCTCAACGGTGGCGAGATCGGCCGCGTGCTGATCGATGGCACCGAGGATGAGCCGAGCGTTCCGGGCGAGAGCCCCACGCCCGGTGAGCCCAATAAGGAGCTCTCAACCCTCACCAACGCCGAACTGCAGGCTCAGATCGATGCAACCATCGACGAGCTGGCACGTCTCAGCGCTGAAGAGCGCAGTCGACGAACGGCTTCGGCTAGCGGCAACTAAGCCGCGACACAACAAGTAGTCGCATGACTACGTAGGCACAGGAGAAAGCCGTATAAACTCCTCACTTCAGGCTTCGGCCTGGGGTGGCAACTCAATAACTGTAAGTTATTCTGATGAGTCCAAAAGGACGAAAGTTGTATTTTGCCGCTCTCCCCTCGACATTCGATGATCAGGAAGACTGGTTAAGAAGCATCAGAATAAGCTAGCCACGAGAGTCGTTGGGACTCGCAGTGGGAGCGAATATCTGCATGATGAGCAAGCCAGGTGCCCCTAGATCTGAGCCCCATGTCGCAAGGGCTTTTTGTCCTTTTGGCCCTTTCAAAAGGACATTAGAAGTAAATTAGTTCTCTTACTTTTGAAGATACCAAAAGTAACAAAAGTATTCCCGACCACGGGTTCGCATAAAGGTACGTTCGTTCGCTTAGACACTAGAATGTCGTGCCACTGCAAGCTTTGAAGGCTCTTGTGGTTCACTCCGTCTGGTGTCTAAGCTCTTCACTGCCTGATCCGCCAGCTGGCGGATCCAAGGTCGGGAAGTAAAGCAAGCTTGACGCCCACCCACGGGTTTTTGTACACTATAGTTAGCACTCGTAGCATTAGAGTGCTAATGCTTACACAAGAGTAATGTGTGCACAAACCGCAATTAACAAGGAGGCAACAATGACAATTCAACCACTCGCTGACCGACTTGTAATCGAACAAGTACAGGCAGAAGAAGTATCCGCTTCCGGCATCATCTTGCCAGATAGCGCTAAAGAAAAGCCTAGCGAAGGCAAAGTCCTCGCCGTTGGTAAAGACGTCGAAGAAGTAAAGGTAGGGGACGTTGTGCTCTATGCGAAGTACGGACCAACCGAAGTAAAAGTAGATGGCAAAGAAGTCGTACTAGCTAAAGAAGAAGATATTCTCGGAATTGTGAAAGGGGGCAAATAATGGCTAAGGAAATTCTCGCGGGCGAAGAAGCTCGCAAAAAGCTCAAAGCTGGCGTAGACAAGCTTGCTAACACGGTGCGCTCCACCATTGGACCTAAAGGTCGCAACATCGTGCTCGACAAAAAGTATGGGAGCCCCGTAATTACCAACGACGGTGTAACCATTGCTAAGGAAATTGAACTCGCCGACGCCTACGAAAACATGGGTGCGCAGATTGTGCGCGAAGTTGCTAGTAAGACCAATGACATGGCCGGGGACGGAACGACTACTGCCACCGTGCTGGTGCAGGCTATGGTTGAAGAAGGCTTTAAGAACGTCGCAGCGGGCGCAAACCCAGTCGCCGTGCGTCGCGGCATTGAAAAGGCTACGGCTGCGGTTGTAGCTGAGCTCACGCGCATTGCTAAGCCTGTTAAGCAGTCGGGCGAGATCGCGAACGTCGCTAGCATTTCGGCTAACGACGAAGTGGTCGGTAAGCTCATCGCCGAAGTCATGGAAGAAGTTGGCGAGGACGGCATTGTGACCGTCGAAGAAAGCCAGACACTCGGGTTAGAGAAAGAAGTCGTAGAGGGTATGCAGCTCGACAAAGGCTACGTAAGCCCGTATATGGTGAGTGACACCACGCGCATGGAAGCGGTGGTAGAGAACGCGCCAATCCTGATTACCGACAAGAAGATCAGCTCCATTCAAGAGCTCTTACCGCTGCTCGAAAAGATGGCTGCCGAAGGCCGTAAAGACTTGGTGATTATTGCCGAGGACGTAGAGGGTGAGGCGCTAACCACATTGGTGCTTAACAAGCTGCGTGGTACGTTTAACGCCGTGGCCATTAAGGCACCAGCTTTTGGTGATCGCCGCAAGGCTATGCTCGAGGACATTGCAATCCTGACCGGTGGACAGTTAGTAACCGAAGAAGTTGGCCTGAAGCTCGAGGATGCCACCGTTGAGATGCTCGGTGAAGCTCGCAAGGTGATCGCTACCAAGGACAACACCACCATCGTAGAGGGCAAGGGCAGTGCCAAGGCGCTCAAAGAACGCGTGGCTATGATCAAGGCTCAGATTGGTGAGATGACCAGCGAATACGAGCTGGAGAAGGCTCAGGAGCGGGTCGCTAAGTTAGAGGCTGGTGTGGCTGTCATTAAGGTGGGCGCCGCTACCGAGGTAGAGCTGAAAGAAAAGAAGCTGCGCATAGAAGACGCCATTAACTCTACCAAGGCCGCTGTGGCCGAAGGCATTGTGCCTGGTGGTGGCTCGGCGCTAGCTAAGGCTGGTCGCGTACTCGATACCATGAAGCTAGAGGACGAAGAGCAGATTGGTGTGAACATTGTGTCTCGCTCGCTAGTGGCACCGCTGCGCCAGATCGCAGCTAACGCTGGTATTAGCGATGTAGCCTTGATTCTGGAGGCAGTAACCAAAAAAGGTGACGCCAAGACGGGCTGGGACTTTGCTCGTAACGAGCAAGCCGACATGCTAGCTCGTGGGATCATTGATCCAGTAAAGGTCACCAAGAGTGCGTTGGTGAACGCAGCAAGTGCGGCAGCACTGTTGATTACTACCGAAGGCGCAGTGGTCGAGATTCCAGAGAAGGAAGCTCCCGCAGCTGGCGGCGGAATGCCAGGTGGCATGGGTGACATGAGCGGCATGTACTAAGTACCAATACTACCTTCTACTCAAAAGACCCGGTTTCAATCGGGTCTTTTGATATATAATTAGATTATGGGAAAAGAGTGTTATCCGAGGCATATATATGAGGCGACACGTTTTGAACTCATGAGCGAACTCTTACATAAAGAAACGATCAAGCTCTTGCCCTCTTTGGATAGACAGGAATGGGAGAAGGTCGGACGGGATATTAAAGACTGGCTAAACGGTGAGCGAAGTGATTTAGCACCTGTTCACGATTTTTGGAACCTTGCTGAGGGTATTATGATGGGTTCAAAACTGAAGCCTGTAGTGCGCTATGTTACGGCTGAGAATATTACTTGGACAAAGAAAGACCTAGGTATAGATCAGATAGACATTATGTGGCCAGTTGGGATTCTTGAGAAATCCGGAGAACTTCCCTATACAGCTTCAAGTATACGTGCGTACTTGGAACTAGTCCCGGGTGCTTTAGAGGAGAATATGGAGCTTTCTGATCGTCTGGAGGGCAAATACAAGCATCGCGATCACTACCCGGTCATAGCACTACTAAATGACAAAGGTCAATATGAACTAAGTGATGGTAATCGACGTACATTGAGAGCCATACTCAAGGGTAAAGAAGCTCTCTCAGCGTGGGTAGGTGACTATTCTGATGATACTTTTAGGCCAAAAAATTATTGGGTTGGCACTGGATTCTTAAGAGAGCTAGGGTACTATGCGCAGCAGGCTAAAGACCTAGGGGAGCTTGACGCGGTAGAGGATTGGAGAAATGCAATTCAGAGTGTGCTTGAAGCGAGCACGATAGCACGAATTAATTGGGAGTTGCGAGTGGGGAAAAGACATGAGTGGTTGGGTCTGTAAGCCGCAGTGTATAATAAGCTTATGGCAAACTACGACGACCTCAAAAAGATCGATAAGCATCACATATTTGATGCAATTGACGCACAACCAGCGCAACTGCGGCTGAACTTTGCCGATAGCATGGGCGACAAGCTGAGTCTCGAGCTGGGCTTGGGTGTGAAGAACATTGTCTTTGCTGGTATGGGTGGCTCGGCGCTCGCTGGGGTGATAGTAAAGAATTGGCTGAGTGAACAGCTACTGGTACCGCTCGAGGTGGTGCGCGGCTATACCTTGCCTGGCTACGTTAACGAGCGCACTCTGGTATTCATTTCCAGTGCATCAGGTAACACCGAGGAAGCACTGAGTTGTCTTAAGGACGCCCAGCGTAATAATGCATTGGTAATTGCGCTTTCGAGTGGTGGCAAGCTGGCTAAAGCCGCTACAAACACGACCTTGCTGAACATTACGCTTCAGGCCTACGCACAGCCACGTCTTGGTGTTTTTGCTGGGGTAAAGGCGCTCGTATGCGTACTTGAGAACCTGGGTCTGACTGGTAAGGTGGACATGCGCCGTGAGCTTGAGAATGTGGCTAATTTTCTTGATACCCAAAAGGCGCAGTGGAACCTGGATGCGGCTGATGACAACGCAGCTCGCAGCATGGCTAAGCAACTTCATGGCAAGGCCACCATTATTTATTCAGGGCCGACCCTAGCCTCCGCTGGCTACAAATGGAAGATCGACATTAATGAAAACGCCAAGCAGATGGCGAGCGCTAATGTGTTCCCTGAGCTGAACCATAACGAGATGCAGGGTTGGTTATTCCCCGAGAACAAGCACGCTCAGGTAGTCGAACTACACTCCACGCTCGATAGTGAGCGTATCAAAAAGCGTTTTATGGTCACCCGCCAAGTGTTGGCCAAGTATGGCTATGAGCCAATCGCCGTTGAAGTAGTCGGTAGCACGCACATTCAGCAATTGCTGAGCACCATCATGTTGGGGGATTATGTGTCCGCTTACCTCGGCATCCTCAATGGTATTGACCCGAGTCCCGTTGAGCTGGTCGAGAAGTTTAAAAAGGAGCTTGGCTAAGTTTTGCAGGTAGGCCTTTGGTGGCCAAGCTATGGTTGCTGTAAGTCTTGTCTTCCGTTACTTCTATAACATCTGAGATCCAGCCGGGTAGACTGTAAGCCTCGGCAGAAGCTTCGACAGATTTGATCTGCTCTTGTCGCTCAATTGTACTAAGACCTGCACCAAGTTCTACAATTGATTCGGCCTCCACTGTAATGAGGCCTTCCAGGTTGTCATGGTAGACATCCACTTCCAGAAGTTGTTCACCGTCATGGAATACATAACGTGTTTTGCGGAGGCTGCCAACAGCCTGCCCTATGAGCTCCTGGTATGCCCACTTGGGCAATGACTCTTCCCACTCACTGCGAGCAATGCGACCAGAGCTTTTAAGAGTGATCAGGTAAGTGTCGTCCTTTTGGCGTAGCCGCAGGCCGGATACGGGCAGGTATGATTGGGTAATTTCGTGAGTCTCCTCGGGCTGGTGCGCCGCAATATCTGGCATTTGTTTTATAAGCCATTTGCGTTCTATCTCGATCGTTTCCTTCACTACATGTTCTCCTGTTTTTGTATTATACCGATTTTCGCCATCTTTGGCTCGTCAGAGCAGACCGCATCTGCTGAATCGGGGGAGGTTTTGGTAGGACCTCCCAGAACCTTGTGCTACTCGCCGCGCAACAGAGCTTGCACAACCTTCAGTACCTGAGCCACCTTGCTTTCGATAGTCTGGCTGCCAGCTATGAAGACCCACCGTGGGTGAGCACCCCACGCTGTACGAGTGGCATGCTCCAGCATTTGGGCTCGCTCCAGGTCTTCAAACCGGTTGGTGTTGCCTGCCGTACCGTAGAGGTGTGGCGCCGATGTAGCGACCGATTCGAGGTGAATGACCGCCGCGTAGCGGTTGAGCTCCTCGATGGCCTCCAACCCATTGAGTTGGCAGAAGGCATCGACGCCTCCTGGTGTGTAGGCTGCCCCGTCGAGAGTGCCTCGATCGCACAGAATGAGCCTCTTGCAGAACATTTCAGCAAGTTGTTGTGCTCTGAATTCCTCTCGAAGTTGGTGGTAGAGCACTTCTTGCTGAAAAACTTCTTGCCACTCTGGAGTCCATTCGGTGTCCTTGCCAGGCACCCGCATGACCGTCTCGAGTACGCGGGTGGCAGCCTCGCTGACCATGTGGATCTCGGTCAGGTAGTACGCTTGCATGTGGTGGAGGACCGTTGTTTTACCAGCGCAGGGGCCGCCTGTTAGTACAACCTTCTGGATTGGGGTGGTGAGCATTACTTTCTCCTTCAAGGTGCGGGGCTGACTTTCGCTCTTTCGAGCTCGTCAGGCGGAGCACTCACTCCGCGAGTCAGGAGGGGTTTTAGAAGGACCCCTCGGAACCTTGGTGTTACGCCTGGCTACTTAGCAGGAGTCGGCGTGCAGGTGGCAGCCGCCTGAGTAGGTGTCGCATCCGCCTGGGCACATCCGCCCAGCAGCCACCTCGCGACTGATGTGAGCTGCCTTCTCGCGCTTGCGAGCAGCCTCGCGCAGGTGGTCGCCGAATGCGTACGCTGCTTGCTTTTCGAACCCTTGAGCCCTGATTCTGGCTGCCTTGGCCTTGCCTTCGAGCTCGGCGGCGCGTGCTTCGGCTTCGTAGTCTCGCATGGTTTTGCTCCTTGTAAGGTGCGCTGACTTTCGACCGTGCGCGGTCATCGTCAGGGAGAGCGCTTTACTCTCCGAGTCAGGGGGGCGGGTTTGTAGGTACCGCCCCGTTTACCTTTGTTCGCGCTGTCTCAGACCTTCTTGCAGGCCTGGGGCAGCTTCACCTTCTCCCCCGGCTGGAAGGTGTCCGCGTAGAGGTGGTTCGTCTCGATGATCAGCTGGCGCCAGTCGTCGAGCAGAGCTCCTCGCGGTCGCGTGGCCTTGGCGAAGTCCGTCAGCTTGATCGGCTTGGGGTAGTCGATCGTCACCTCGGTACTGCAGGCGTAGGCCTCGCGGGTGCTCTCCGAGCAGCTGCTGAGTCCGAGGGCGCCAGCTAGGGCGGTCAGGGTCAGTGCTGTGGCGGTGAGCCAGCGCTTGCGGGGGTGGGTGGTCGTGGTCTTCAAGGTACTCTCCTTTAGGGAGCGGGCGGGGTGGTGTTCCCCGGGCTTTAGCGGGATTGCTTGAGCCTGGAGAAGTATACAATAATAGGTATAAATAGTCAATATATATTATACGTAATGTTAGTCAACAGATAAGAATGCGGTAATATATAGTCAAGATTGTATTGACAAAATGAGCGTAGTTTGCTAAAATACAGCTATGAATATCGAACTACTCACCCAAATAGGCCTAACCAAAAGCCAGGCTAAGGCCTATATAGCACTAATCAAATTCGGATCATTGCCAGCACCACAACTTGCTGAGAAGATTGGCGAGACGCGAACTAATTCGTACATGGTCCTCGACCGTTTAGTTGATATGGGACTTATTGAAAAGGATGAGAGCGGCAAAAAGCTTTTGTACAGACCAACCAACCCCACAGCCCTGGAGCGATTAATAGAGCAAAAGCGTAAAGACGTGATGAGTACCGAAAAGCAGGTGCGCGACAGCATGCCTCAATTGCTTAATTACTTCTACACCTATCAACATCAGCCGGGCGTGCGGTTCTTCCAAGGCAAAGAGGGGATCACGAAGATGTACGAGGATCAGCGCAGAACTGCACAGGAGATCTACTTTATACGCTCCGATGCGGACTTTAACGTACTCGGCAAGGACTTATATAAGCACATGGAGCAGCGCGCTAAGCTAGGTATTAGGGCTCATGGAATAGAGCCTGCTGAACAAGACAACATCCAGTATGGGCAAGAGAACGACTCGCGGATGCTGCGGGATATGACGTGGGCGCCCAGGGATGCGTTTACCGCCCCGGTGAATCTGTATGTGTATGGCAATAAGACAGCGCTAATCTCGTACGGCGAGGAGGTTATCGGTACGATTATTGAGAGCCCGCAGATTGCCGAAGCCATGAAGCAGATCTTCGCCCTCGTACAAAGTGGGGTGGAGAGTATGAATGCGGGTGGCGCTAAGGCTAGAAAATAGTCATCTTTTCGGCTACACTATATCAGTTGCGGAGAGGTCGCATAGTGGTCTAGTGCGCCGCCTTGGAAAGGCGGTGTAGGGGCAACTCTACCGAGAGTTCGAATCTCTCCCTCTCCGCCAGCAATTATTTAAACGTTACTTGGCTCTTGAAGCTTATAAGTGGCTTATCGTAGGCTAGGGGCATTTTCACGAAATTAAAGTCGTCAGACACAAGTGCCTCGAAGATGTTGCCGCTCAGTACACAATTAACCCCACCAACTAGCTTGCCATGCTCTACCATGATCGCATAGGGTGATGGAAGAGAGTAGTTGCCAAGTATGCTATTCTGCGTATGAATCCCCATGGCACCAAGCACGATAATGAACCGGTCATGATTGGCGGCGAAAACACCATAGTCTATAGCACCCTGCACTGAGCATTCAGATAAGGATCCTAGTGCTCGAGCTGGCAGTGCGAGCTTTTGGGCGATTCGCGGCGAACATATTGGTTCAACCAGGCGCCCCTCCTTTATAACCTCAAAGTTCTGCGGCACAACTCCATCGGATGTGAAAGCAAAGCCTTCCGAACTGTAGTCAACACACTGCTCTGCTTTTAGGGAAATACGTGGATTAAATACCATACGCTTTGCGGTAAAGTCTTCTGGAGTAAACTTGCCTGTTCTACTGTCCACACTGAGTCCACCCAGACTGTTACCAACAAAGCGATCTAATATCGCGCCGCTGTCGTCTGGGCCTATCAGTATAGGATATACTCCCGGCTTGTCGCCCTTGCGTGGTTGGGCGATATTCTTGGCAAAGTCGCCGATATACTCTAGCCGCTTGTGGAGTGATGGTATCTCATAGTGCTTACGGGATTTCTTTTCTTGAATGATGTCGCTGTCAAAGGCCACAATTGATTCCTGACCGGTTTGCTCGGAAATGTAAGAGGCCCCCTTTGAGTTTACGAAGGCACTCCTACTGTGGCTTAGTGTCATGTCGCCTTCAACATTCTCTACACCGATACTCTGCGAGGCTTCATGCAGCTCGCGTACGAATCGAGTTATGGAACTCGGCTCCTTTTCAATTAGGTTGATAATGGCCTCATCAGCGAGCTCTGGGGGAGTGTAGTCTGGTTCTGGTTTCGCAAGCGCAAGCGGCTCCTTGTCGCGGTAGGCAATGTGTCGTGCAACATCCATAATCCTTTCGACTGTGGAATTAAGGCTTAGTGTACCTCTTGCGATAGAACCATTTGTAAAAGCCATTGAGAAGTTCCCACCCTGGTAGTCCATAGCTTTTATTGGGTGATAAATATCTCCTAGTTCTTTATTAACGAAGCCTCCACGCAAACTCTTGGCGTCAGTCCAGTTCAGCTGATAACCAGCAACATCATCGAGTCTATCTAGGCCCGTGGCAAGTCTATGCAACCTGTCTTGTGGTGAAATGCTCGTCATTAGGCGATACTCACATGCTCTGTTGGCGACATAAATATGAGTTCATGGCCACCATCGTTAACGTTCGCTCTCTGGTCTGACTTGCCGCAAAAGCCAAAGTCGTCCTTGCGCAACTCGCCAACCCCAAACTCAATTGACTTAAGTGCTTCAAGTACGTTCCCAGAAAAGGAGACAGGACGGAGTGCAGTAACGGCTTCGGCAGTAAGCTTATAAGCAAATCCACTCCCAAACATGAAGTCCCCAGTATTAGGTGATACAGAGCCGCCCTTCCCACCTATTAAATAGAGAATCTCTGAGTGGTCTTTAAAGATTCCCTTTTCTTTCATGAGTTGCTGGACAGCTTCAGGGGAAGTATCTTCTACCTGGTCAGCGATAAGCTTGTCGTCGTTGAGCCAAACATAGGTGTTACTCATGCGCGGAATGGCCACATCCTTGAAGGTTTCAGCTCTCTCGCAATTAAGGTTCTTAACACCAATCCTGGTGCCGCTAAACACATCACTTATTGATTCGGTTAATTTACCGTCTTTAATTATCGTAACTGGTTGTCTGGCATTTCCAAATGAGCCATAGGGGTGAAAACCGTGTGCTAGTTCGGGTTCATGGTCACTAATATTCACCCCGGAGGCAGCTACTTGATCATCTTTCCTATAGCCTAGAGCTTCCGTCGCCAAAACACTACTACCAGCTGCAACGGCGTCTGATTCTGCGGGGTGCCCAAGGGCTTCATGGGCTAAAAGCCCCACGAGCTCGTAGTCCAGTAGAATAGGGTAATGGCCGCTTGGTAGCTGCTCGCCTTTGAGTTGTTGTTTTGCCATTCTAGTTCGTTCTTTAACTTTGCCAATAAAGTCAGGCATGTTAGCTTCGAGCTCAGGTATGCTTATCGCAGCCGTTCTCAGGTAGAACTCAGTGCTATCTTCACCGTCGCGAACGGTCACCATGGTGACAAGCCAGCACTTTGGAAGGGCAAAGCTCACATCTGTGCCATCGCTGCGAGCTATGCGCCACTGCTCATGTTCGTAAACAAGATATGAAATGATTGTTGCTTCTGGGTCTGCCTTTGCTACTGCAAGCTGGATTGCACTCGTTATCTTTGCCATCGTGTCTTGGTTGGCATCTTCAAGCGTAAAGTCGGCTTGAGGGATCTCCTGCTCTAACGGCGCTTGCTTGCTTAGCTGAAATATCTCGGCAGCAGGTTCTGTGTTGTTTTTCTCATTCTCTTTGGCCACAGCAGCAAGGCGTTCCACCATTTGCTCGATGCTAGCAGGAGTTACTTGGTTAGTGGCGCCAAACGCGACGTGGCCCGATTGGGTGAAGACATATATACCAGCTCCACACTGATTATTGTATGATGAATTCTCAATTGCGCTCTCGCGATAAACGAATCGAACTAAGTTGACGTCCTGCAGCCGAATTACTGCATAAACGCCCAGCTTGGTAGCCCGTTCGAGCCCAGCAGCTACGGCATCGTCGAATTGTTTGAGCGCTAGGGGTGTTGTTGTCATGAGCTCTAGTATACCTCAATTCGCTGTCACAGCTAAGCTTAAGAACTAAGCTTTTTCTGCAACTCCACAAGGCTATCGAGCACTTGATTAAGAGACATCGTCAACGCCGCGTTCTTGGGTTGGTCAGCTTCGTTAAACGCCTCGTGCACGCCGCGCACCAGTACGTTGTGGCTAACTTGCATGAGCTTAACTTGCGTCAGGACTGGCTTGAGCTGCTCTACACCCAGCACGCCACCATTGGGAGACATAGAGTAGCCAACTATGGCCGCTGGCTTGCCGGCCCATTCATTGCCGATCCAATCAATGGCATTCTTGATCGCGGCCGAGTAGCCATGATTGTATTCTGGCGTTATAAACACATAGGCGTCGCCCTCAGCGATTTTCGCAGCCCATTTGGTTCCAGCTCCGCTCTCGTAGTTCCCATCCAGCGCCAGGGGAGGCATGGCCTCGTTATAGAGCGGTAATTCCCAGTCGTGAAGATCAAGTAGCTCGGCTTCTATGCTCTCGTTTTTGTTTGCAGCGTCAGCAATCCACGCCCCTACTTTGCTGCCCTGACTGTTTTTTCGTACCGATCCAACTATAATGTGTACCTTCATAATCCTCCAAGCTATATTTAGTATAGTATTCGAGTATAGGGTAACAACTATACAATGTAAAGTAGTTACAAACAGTATAGTAATTCACTATGCTTTTTGTGCTATAATGCCAATATGAACACAAAACTCAGCACGACATTGAAGCCGTCGGGGGTGAATACCAAATCTGCTCAGTCGCCCAAAGACTATGCTAATTGCGGCCTGGCTAAGACCCTGAAGATTATCGGCAGCAAATGGACGCTGATGATCTTATATAGTCTGTTTGAGGGCACTAAGCGCTTTGGTGAGTTGCAAGATGGCTTGGGCCTCAGCCCGCGCACATTGGCACTGCGCCTGCAGCAACTTGAGCAAGACAAGATTATTACTAAGAAGGTATTTGCCGAGGTGCCGCCACGAGTGGAGTACACCCTCACCGACAAAGGCCGCTCGCTTCACAAGGTCATCAAGGACTTAAGCGTCTGGGGTGATACGCGTTGCTAGTCTCTGTAGGAACTACTTTTTCTTAAAGTCGAGTGCACAAGAATTAATGCAAAAACGCTGACCGGTGGTTTCACGCGGCCCGTCGTCGAAGACATGGCCTAGGTGGGCCCCACAATTACTACAAACAACTTCGGTCCGATGCATGCCGTGCGAATCATCGGCCATGAGCTTGGTGGTGCCAGGCAAGGCTTGGTCAAAGCTCGGCCAGCCGGAGTGTGAATCAAACTTAGCATCACTCGCAAACAACTGCTGTCCGCAGACCACACAATTGTACATACCACCTTCGTGATGGTTTACGTACTTACCACTAAACGGTGCTTCAGTAGCTTTGTGCTGGGTTACCTCGTAGGCTTGGCTATCAAGTTGAGCCTTTAGCTCATCGGGATCAATGCTGGTCATGGTTTTATCCTTATCAGTTCTATTGTATCATTTGCTTGAGATAAACGAGGTGCGACTTATGACTAACGCAGAAGTTCAAATTAAAGCACTCACAAAGCCAAGCGGTGTAAAGTTTAATGGTAAGAACCCGTGGGACATCGTGGTACACAACCAGAAATTCTATGATCGAGCGCTGGCGGGCGGCTCGCTCGGCCTGGGCGAAGCCTATATGGACGGCTGGTGGGATAGCGATGATCTCGAAGAGACGATCTATCGTCTACTGACCGCAAGGGTTGATGAAAAAGTGCGACCGACGCTTGCACTGGCACGTGATTACGCTGGGGCGTACCTCCGTAATAAACAGTCAGTTCGCAGATCGTACAAGAATGCCCAGGCGCATTACGACATTGGTAATGATCTCTACGTCCCAATGTTAGGGGAGACCATGGCATATAGCTGCGGCTACTGGAAGCATGCTAAGACACTCGATGAAGCTCAGCTGGCTAAATATGAGCTCATATGCCAAAAGCTCAAACTCAAACGCGGTATGCGCGTGCTCGACATTGGTTGTGGCTGGGGTGGGCTGGCTATGTACATGGCGCAAAAGTATAAGGTAGAGGTGGTTGGCATTACACCTGCCATAGAACAGGCTAAATACATCCGTGAGAAAGCTAAGAGCTTGAGTATAAAAGTCGTGGAGCAAGACTACCGCGAATTTACTACTCGCACTAAGTTTGACCGCGTAGTCTCAGTTGGTATGGCCGAGCACATCGGCACCAAGAACTTGCCGAGTTACTTCGCCAAAGCCCATGAGGTCATGAAGGACGATGGTATCTTCTTGCTTCATACAATCGGCAACAATAAATCAGCCCGCACCAATGAGCCATGGATGGACAAGTATATATTCCCAGGCGCAGTACTGCCTTCGCTCGCGCAGCTCGCCAAGGTCGTTGAAGGTACGTTTGTAATTGAAGACTTACATAATTTTGGACCTGATTACGAAAAGACGTTACTCGCTTGGTATAAGAACTTCAAGAAGTCATGACCGACGATTAAAGACAACTACGATGAGCGTTTTAAGCGAATGTGGGAGTTCTACTTACTTTCATGTGCGGCTGGTTTCAAGTCTCGCGGCGTACAGTTGTATCAACTGGTTTTGACCAAGCAAGGCAAAGTGCCTCACTACGAACCCGTCCGTTAACCCTGAATCGTTACGCTTATGCTACAATGAGTGCAAGAAACAGGAGGGTAAGATGGTTAAGAAGATAACTAAGGTGTACTTACGTTCATTTAATCTTAAGATGGCCGGGCTTCATGCCGTCCAGGCTATAGCCATTCTGCTACTCAGCCGCAACTTTACCCTGCCGGTCTCAACGAGTTTTCTTAACTTTGATAGGGCTACGCAGTCCCTCGTGCCAGCCACCAAGACATTGTTCGAAGTCCCACTGGCATTGCTCGTTGTAGCGTTTCTGGTGCTATCTTCATTAGCGCACCTGATTATTTCGACCGTGTACAACAAGAGTTATAACCAGGGGCTGAGCAAGGGCATGAACAAGGCTCGTTGGATTGAATACTCCCTCTCGGCCAGTGTCATGATGGTAGCAATCGCCATGCTGGTAGGTATTTACGATCTTTCGTTACTAATAGGCATCTTCGGCCTCGTCGCGCTCATGAACCTCATGGGGCTGGTCATGGAAGTGCATAACCAAACAACCGAGAAGACCAATTGGTTAAGTTATATCGTCGGTTGCATCGCCGGGATTATTCCCTGGGTGATTGTTGCTTTGTCTTTCTGGTCCAGTGCTCAGTACGGCAATGGCGAGATCCCAACCTTCGTATACTGGATATTCGTTTCAATATTCGTGTTCTTCAATGCCTTCGCCATCAACATGTTCTTGCAGTATAAGGGGATTGGTAAGTGGAAGGACTACATGTACGGCGAGCGTATGTACATAGTACTTAGCCTGGTGGCTAAGTCGGCTTTAGCCTGGCAAGTATTCTTTGGGACACTCAGACCTTAAATGGTCAAGAAGCCGCGCCACCACGAGCACGCCTATCGATCAATCGCCAAGGCGATTAGCTATCGGGTGATAATCTCTATCCAGTTATTCATCTTTACCTGGCTGGTAACGGGTAATGTAGAGAGTGCCATTAGTCTGACTGGTTGGACGGCACTTGCAAGTACACTCATTTATTACTTACACGAACGTGTCTGGGCACACGTCGCCTGGGGCCGTACGAAGCCGCATTAAATAGCACAATCGCGAATCACTCGCGGGTTTGGTTATCTGTATTCTTTCGCTTTGGACTGGCGGCAATCACCAGAATTCCAATACCAACGAGCAAAATGAGGACGCCACCGAGCGCTGAATCACTAGCGTACAAGCCAAGATTACGGGCTAGCAGCAAGGCACCTACGCCAACCATCCCAAAGGGCATGGCTGCGTTGCCACTGCCAGCCGAGAGCGCTCCTGCGAAGATGAGAATTGCTGGCCACCATGGACCAATGTCGAAGCTCGTCTTGACGACATTGAGAGTAATCAGCAGTAGCACGAGCCCAAAACCTATAATAATTAGTCCAAAGATGATGCTAGAACTACGCTTGTTTTCCATGCCTTTATTATCCTCTCGGGTCTCGTAAATGCAAGCGCCACGCTAGCCATCACCTTATAACTAGCTTGACACCTATTTCCATCAGCCTACAATAAAAGTAAGGTAATAATTTGGTAAGGAGCTAAGATCATGAATGAAGTAGAAACATTAAAAGCAAACTGGTGGATGCTGACCGTACGTGGTGTAGCACTTATATTATTCGGACTTGTTGCTGTGTTTTGGCCGGGCTTAACACTCGTAACCTTTGTATACATCTTTAGTGCGTTTATTCTGGCAAGTGGCTTGGTTGGAGTAATCACTAGCTTGATATCGATCGGTAAAAAGGGTTGGTTTGTGGGTTTGCTGCTGAGTTTACTCGAGCTTGGAGTTGGTCTTTACTTGGTACGCCATCCGCTCGCATCCTTTGCGACCATTATCTTACTACTCGGCTTGAGCTTTCTGGTACGCGGTGTGTTTGAGATCGTCTCAGCACTCATGGGCGACACCATGGCTACGAGTAAGGCTCTGACCATTATTAGCGGTATCCTTGGGGTCTTGGTTGGAATCATGGTTCTCAACCAGCCAGCGGTTAGCGGCGTTGCTTTCGTCTGGCTCGTTGGTCTCTACTCGCTCATCACCGGCCCAATCGTCATTGCGCTTTCACTTGATGCCAAAAAGCTGGCAACAGCAAAGTAGTTTCTAGGCAGACATAACAAACATCTAAATCCAAAGGGGTGCCCATTATGGGGGCAAAGAAGTCCAATACATCTGTGCGCGGCTCAAAGCAGAGTCTTCGAACCGCCCGGTCCATTGAGGACCAGGCGCTCAAGGCTCTCATGGTGGTCGCGCCTTCTGTTTTGGCTTTGACCCTCGTGGTTAGTGGATTGATGTTGGGCGTGAGCGCACTGCCCATAACTGGCCGGCCTTCTATGTCGATCTTCATTTCGCTCAGCAGCAGCTTGATTGCCTTTGGGTTGTTCCTTAGTCTCTACCCGCGCGCGGTTGCGCAGGCTGCTCCGAATAGCTATTTAGTCTCGGCCAAGCGTTCGGTTCGGTGGTTTGACGCGGTGAGCCTCGGCATCGTCTACGCTTTAATCGTTTTTGCTCTGACGGTTCTTTCGGCCCGTGTCATGGCAGCATCGTTCGAGGGCCTACAGTTCGACATTTATACCGCTTCAGTCCTCGTGGGCATCGCTTGCGGGTTAGTGGCCTATGGCGTGGTCCGTATGGTTGGCGGAATTAATAGTAATCAGATCATCAACGTCTTGGCCCTCTTTTTGGTTGGCGGGGTGACACTTAGTATGCTGACAGCTCAAGACCCATTGTGGTGGGAGGCCAACTTTAGCACCCTGGGGCAATCTACCCAGCGGGGGACAGCATCGTTTTATGCTTTCAACTTTACGCTTATCTTCTCGGCCTTAGCAATTATCGTACTGGCTCGCCATTTGTATGCCGACATGCAGGCGCTCATGGAGCAGGGCTCGCTGCTGGGTGTGAGCAAGACTAATGCCGTTAAGACCATCTTTGTGGTTGCAGCCCTTGGGCTTGGTGGTGTCGGGCTGTTCTTCTACAAACCCGACTCGCTCCAGGGTACGCTGCACGTCATTTCCGCAGGATTAGTGGCTTTGGCTTTTGGAGCACTCATGATTCTACTAAAGTGGCTTCTACCGGGCTTGTCTAAGCTGTTCATGACTATCTCCTACATTGCCCTGGCGGCACTTGTGACGGCTTACGTATTTTTTACCTTCGTTGGCTACTTGAGCTTGACCGCCTTCGAGCTGGGTTGCTTTGGCATATGTTTTGGCTGGCTGTACCTGTTTACGCAACAGATTGTAGGGCAGGGGGCTATTAACACGACATTAATGGAGGCTTGAGGTCATGAGAAAACTACAGGCTATTACAAGCTGGGTGCTGGTAGTGCTCGGCTGCACTATGCTGTCGACCTTCGCCATTGTGCGCTGGACAGAGCAGCAGGTGCTCAATACTAACAACTGGGTAGCAACCATGTCCGAGCTACCTAAGAACGAGGCTGTAGCACACTCCATTGGCGTAAAAGTAGTTGACGGCATCTTCGAGAAGGCCGATCTCACTCAGAGTTTGCAAGAAGTATTGCCAGAGAGGGTAGCGTTCTTAGCCCCAACTATTTCGGGCTTCTTGCGCACTAGGGCGAACGATCTGGCCACAAAGATAATCATGAGCAACAAGTTTGATCAGTTGTGGTCGGACGCCAACCGTACGGCGCATGAGAACCTCGTGAAGGTTCTGCGCGCACCGGCTCGTGAACAAAAGGACATTAAGGTATTGCCGTACAAGATTAGCCTTGCTAAGGCGCAAACATGGCTACAGAATGCGGCCGCTAATAGTGAGAACGCGCAGCTACTCAAGGCTCAAGATACTGCTAAAGACGTCGTGGCGTTTAATGCCAGCTTGCGGCGCGGTATTGATGGCATGCGTGCCTTCGTGCGCGCAGCTGACAATCTCTATGCATTGTTACCCTACGCGATTTTAGCTGCCTTGCTTGGAGCCCTTGCACTCGCGGCTACTCGCAGAAGGGTTTTATTTGGCATTGGGGTTGGTATTACGGCGCTCAGCGCCCTTGCCATAGCGGGTGTTAACATACTTAGACCTGCCTTACTCAACTCACTTCAGGAGCAGACCTACAAGCCGATTTTTGATGTGCTATGGACTCAACTCTCGCAACCCTTCCTGTCGTATGCGCGTTACCTGGTGGTGCTCGGGTTTGCCTTGATTGGCCTTGCCTTGGCCCTGCGCCACAAGCTGTTCACTCGAGCATTACCGAGCGCTATAGCCAAGGCTGGTTGGTATAAGAAGTTTGTGGCCGGCATGCACAAAGCTCAGCGTCTCGTAACAGCAAACGCGCACTATCTTTATGGCGGTGGTGCAGCCATCACTACACTTGTCATCACATTTGGCGGCTTCGAAAGCTGGCAACCCATTGTACGTATAGTGCTTATGTATATTACCTATGCGAGTGTAGTGCGCTTGATCATGCGACCCTCACTAGGCACTCCTGTGGCTGGAAAAACAGGCTAACTTGACCCGACATTAGTGCTTGACGATTCTGTCAATGTAGGCGGACAATATAGGTGTAATTAACGGTAAGGAGTTGGTATTATGGCAACTAAGAACAACGTAACTGGCTGGGTCGGCTGGGTCTTCTTTGCGGGCTTTATGATGACTATGCTCGGCACCTTTCAAATGATCGCTGGGCTCACAGTGCTCCTAAATGATCAGTGGCTTGCGACAACCGAATCAAGCTTGCTGCTGCTAGACTTCACTGCTTGGGGCTGGTTCTACCTATTGCTTGGTCTCACAGTTCTCCTAGCAGGCTTTGGAGTTATGAAGGGCTCAGTTTGGGCTCGTGTAGTTGGCGTCTTGATTGCTCTTTTGAGCGCCGCTGCTAACTTGGCGTCGGTAAACATTTACCCAATCTGGTCGATCATAATCATCACGATTAACGTGTTGGTAATCTTCGCCCTCACCGTCCATGGTGACGAACTTAAGGCTGTAGAGTAAACAAAGTCTCTGCAGTCAGAATAAAGAAAGCGCCCGCCAAAGGGCGCTTTTTTGGGTTAGAGGATAGCGGTCAGCTTGACAAGAGGCGTATAAACATATATAATAATCACATGAATGCTTTTCAAATCCTCGTCATCATCCTGTCAATTACCCTCGCGGTATTCTTGTTACTAGCCATTACGGCTATCATAATGTTTATCGGATTATTGCGCGGCATGCGTGATGTTCCAGACAAAGTGAATGGCATCGTCGACAACCTCCAAGAGGTCAGCGGAGCCGTGCGCGACACTGCCACCCCGTTGATTATGATCGGTGACCTTATGAAGAAGTTCTTTCCTGGTAAAAAACGCCGTTAAGTAGACACTCCCTCTGTCGATCGGTAAGATTGGCTTATGACAGAGTATTCACAAACAGCAAAGAGCGTGTCGGTGGAGCTCAAGGCACTCGCCGACCCAGAGCGGGCTAAGAACTCGGCCTGGTTCTTTAAGACTGGCCCTGGCCAATACGGCGAGGGCGATAAGTTTATTGGCATAACCGTGCCCCAGCAGCGCCAAGTCGCTAAGAAGCACTCCAGCTTGCCGCTCAGTGAAGTTGAGAAGCTACTACAAAGCAAAATCCACGAAGAACGGCTAACCGCCCTGATTATCTTAGTCGGCCAGTACAAAGCTCAAGACGAACAGCACAAGCACTATATCTATGACTTTTACTTGGCACACACACCGTGCGTGAACAACTGGGATTTAGTGGACAGCTCGGCGTCCTACATAGTTGGCGCACATTTGTATGATAAAGACCGCACCGTCCTGTATGACCTCGCCCATTCTCGGAACCTATGGGAGCGAAGAATTGCCATTATTGCCACGGCGTACTTCATATCCCAAAAGGAAAGCCAAGACACCTTCGCTATCGCTGAATTACTACTTACCGATACCCACGACTTGATCCACAAAGCCGTCGGCTGGATGCTGCGCGAGGTCGGCAAAAGCTGTGGGCAGGACGTGCTGGAGGGTTTCTTACGCACCCACTATAAGGCCATGCCACGTACGATGCTGCGCTACGCCATCGAGCGATTCGATGAGCCACTGAGGCAAAAGTATCTCAAAGGCGAGGTATAATCGAGCTATGACAAGTTTAAGGCAGCTCAATAAAGAGCTTATTGTATTTGTAGACGAGAGCGGCAAGCCCACGGGAGAGACTGGTCCCAAGATCGATAGCCATAATGCAGACACTAAGCTACATAGGGCCTTTTCGTGCTACGTGTTTAATTCTAGGGGAGAAGTCCTGATTACTCGCCGGGCCTCAGTTAAAAGGATCTGGCCTAATGTGTGGACCAATAGTGTGTGCGGCCACCCTGGTCCAGGGGAGTCCTTCGAGGATGCCATAGTGCGCCGACTTGAGTATGAACTAGGCTTGCCACCTGTAGACGGCTTAACGAAGGTCGTGAGCGAATACATATATAAGACCCCACCCTACAACGGCATCATTGAGCACGAATACTGCCCGATCTTTGTTGGAATGCTGGATGTCCAACCAAAGCCTAACCCAGACGAAGTGGGTGATTTTAGGTGGGTTAAGTGGCAACGGCTGCTCGACGAAGCCACCAAAGACACTCAGGACCCAGGTATCTATTCGTTCTGGATGAAGGATCAGCTTAAGACACTCTTGAGTAATGACGAATTCTTACGATTCGCTACTGAGTCCTCTAAGTAGCTCACGCTTGCAAAAGCACCAAAATTATCCGACTATATAGCTACCGCAATCGACTAGTCCTTAGGGGGAAGCATGCGGAAGTTGAAGGTTAGAATGCTTGCAGGAGCCTTACTCGGCTCGGTTGTGGGCTTCCTGTTTGCGTTTCTTGATGACATGGAGTTCACCACTGCGGAGGCACATCGGGGCAAGACTCACAAGACAGACCCAGGCACCTGGGTTGTATGGGCAGTCCTTGGAGGTATCATCGGCGTTCCTCTGGCATTTGTGCCTCGATTCCTGCGCGGGATGGTTCGCCACCCCGTATTGACGTTCGTCGGCTTGCTCATCATTGCCCTCGATGTCATCTTCAAGGGAGTTGTAGGAGCGGAGCGCCGCCTCAGCACTACTAGCCTGGGTGAGTCACCCTCGCTCCAGCCTGTCACTCGTCCTGCCTTTCCGTTGCCGGCAGCAGCCGACGACACCATGGGCATCGGGGCAAGCAAGTGAGTCGGCGTAGGAAGTTCCTCGCCGTTGCGGGTGTCGTGTCGGCTGTCACGTTGTGGCAAAAGCTGATCCGACCAGTCGTGCGCAGTCTTGGCAATTACATCGAGGATGATGAACTGACAGCTCAGTCTGGGCCGGACTGGATCGAGTACTGGTACGGCTAGTGAGACAGGAAGCGCGTTGTGTCGTTCAATAGTTGGCCGGGGGACGAACCCCCGGCCAACACAACACCTGTAATTATTAGAAATTCTATCTCTACTACTGGGCGTCTTCGCCTGGGTAGAGCTTTTTATTCTTCAGCTCCTTTGGCATAAAGCCTTCCGGGTGCTCAAAGCCTGCCTCCCACTTGGCGCCTTTGCCATAGCCGAGATTCTTCATGAGCTTAGTTGGTGCGTTGCGCAAGTGCAATGGGACGGCTGCGTCAGGGTAGTCTTTGGCCGCTGCGTTAGCTGCCATTATGGCATCGTAGCTGCTACGCGACTTCTTGCTCCTGGCCATGGTAATAGTTGCTTGTGACAGTACGATCTGGCATTCGGGCATACCAATCCGTTCCACCGCTTGGAAGGCAGATACTGCCAAGGTTAGTGCGCCCGGGCTGGCAAGGCCAACATCCTCGCTGGCAAACACTACTAATCGGCGGGCGATGAACTTGGGGTCCTCGCCGCCAGCTAACATACGTGCCAAATAATAGAGCGCCGCATCCACGTCGCCACCGCGCATGGACTTTATGTAGGCCGAGATGAGGTTGAAGTGATATTCACCACCCTTGTCGTAGCGAGCTGTTTTTTGCTGCATCGCTTGCTTAACCGTTTCGGGTGATATAACTTTGTGCTCAATAGCAGCTGCGGCCTCGAGCCCGGAGAGTGCCATCCGCGCGTCACCACCTGACATTTCGGCTAGCAAGTCGATAGCCTTGGGATCGGTCTTAAGCTGGCCAATTTGCTTACTGGCGCGCCTGAGTATCTTTACTAGATCGCCTTTAGTAAGTGGTTCTAGGACTACCACGCGGCTACGGCTCAGCAGGGGGCCGATCACCTCGAAGCTGGGGTTTTCGGTGGTGGCGCCAATCATCACAATGGTACCGTTTTCTACGTGGGGCAAGAAGGCGTCTTGTTGAGCTTTGTTAAAGCGGTGGATCTCGTCGACGAATAAGAGCGACTTTTTGCCCTCCATTTGCGCGGCCTTGGCGCGTTCTATGACTTTTTTAACATCCGCCAACCCCGACGTGACGGCGCTGATTTCCTCAAACTCATACTTACCCGAGTTAGCAATAATGCGCGCCAGCGTTGTTTTGCCCGTACCGGGCGGCCCCCATAGGATCATGCTGATTGGTTTGCCTTGCTCAATCACGCTACGGATAAACTGGTTCTGACCAATAATATGAGCTTGCCCGACCACGTCGGTGAGTTTGTTTGGTCGCATTCGCTCAGCGAGCGGGGCAGTGGTGTTTGGCTGCTTCATACTCCAAGTATACTACCGAACGCCCGGCGAATAAAACGCTTGTGCTGGCGACTAAGCCATAAAAATGGTATAAAAAGGCCACCTCGCATCTATGAAGGGAGGGGTTATGCCAAGTCGGCATGATAGTGAAGAAGAAGTAAATGATGAGTTCATGGTGTTTGACATCGGCGGCCGCTTCTTCTACATTCCAGACAGAAAGCCCACGAACCTCTTTGCCCCTGACGGCATTCGCGCCTCGTGTAGCAATTGGAACGACTACCAAGGTGGTCCAGGGGGTACCCACGGATTCGTAGTGGATGCAGTGTGGAAGGTCGCGAAAATCGAAACCGCCACCCCGGAGCAAGTCGAACGCCTTGCTAACCCAGCAGTACCGGGCAATCCTTTTGTTGGCCGAACCGACATAACCATCGTTGTGCTCAAGCAGGTGAACGGGAAGAACCGTGATCAGCTAGATAGGCAAGATTTGCGCTACATCTGGTGGGCGCGCGAGAAGTGAGACGGTGGAGGTAAGGGCGAGGCGGGCCAATCGGAGCCGCTAGCCCTCGGGCCTTAGGGAATGTTCTAAGGCCCTTTAGCATGCCTGGAGTTTACAGTGCTGGGGATGTATAGTTAGGGTGAAGAGGAGCCGTAAATGAATGACAGCGAAGAATCACTCGTTGATAAGCTCGGCATCAAGCCCAAGTATTGTATTACTATCATCAACCCACCTGAAGGTTTCGAGGATCAACTAGGTGACTTACCAGAATCTGTGCGAGTCGAGAACTTTTTAGAAGAAGTCGAGTTTGACCTCATACACTTTTTTACTCAAGACCGAGCTGAGCTCGAGCAGCAGTTTGATTATCTCAAGAACTGCTTAAATGCGAACGGCATGTTATGGGTAAGTTGGCCCAAGAAGACGTCGAAGCTCGTCAGCAACTTGGATGAAAACCAAATTCGCGAAGTTGGCCTGACGGGTGGGCTCGTGGACGTTAAAGTCTGTGTAGTGGATGACGACTGGTCGGCTCTCAAGTTCGTGTATCGTAAAGCGGACAGGTAGGCATGGCGAAGGAGCTACTATGGTTTAAGCGTAAACGCTACGGTTGGGGGTGGCGACCCGTAACCTGGCAGGGCTGGACGCTTCTGATTATCTATATGTTTCTCACGATTCTCTTGTTCACGCACATTGATTTATTGGGCGATGCACTTATGAGCGCACTCATAATGTTTATGCTCCTCACGGCTACGCTGATTATCATTTGCTACCTCACGGGCGAAAAGCCACGCTGGCAGTGGGGTGAACGGCCGAAAGAGAAGTAGTGATTATGCGAGGGCGCGGGTAAGGCGATCTCGTTCGGCGATAAGAGAGTCAAAGGCGCGGGCGCTCATGGCCTTGGCGTTTTCTTCTACGTCGTCACAAGGAGTGTAGTATTTGTCGAGCTCTTTTTGGACTGCTTCGAGTCGAGCCACGATTTGCTCCTTGGTCATAGTAGATAATTCCATAGCCTTTAGTATAGCTTAATCTGGTCTGTAAGTCACGCAGCTGTCCTTGCAAGCTTATTACGCATAAGCTTATACTTATGCTATGAAGACCATCAAAGTAGCGCTAATAGAAGACGACCATGCGATTGTGCAGATGTATACCATGGCTCTTAAACTGAAGAGTAACTTCGAGGTGAAGGTAGCTAACGATGGTGCTGAGGGCTTGGAACTTATCAAAACCTTTGATCCAGATATTATTTTGCTGGATATGATGATGCCGCATATGTCTGGTGTGGAGGCACTTACTCACTTGCGCAAGCTGCCGCATGGCGAAAAGTATAAGGTCATTGCCCTCACCAACATGAAGGATGCTGACACAGTGGCCAAGATTAGGCAGCTCCATGTGAGTGACTACCTAGTCAAAGCCGAGCAATCGCCGAGCTCACTCATTAAGCGTGTGCAAGAGATTATGGGCGCGCACGCTACGCACTAACCCCAGGTAAACGCACCTAGACGCCACCCCCCCAGCCACGTATAATAAACCATAAGTATTATTGAGTGTGGAGTTATATGAAGCGGAGGGTGATTCTATCTAGAACAGTGTTTGTTGGCCTGTTTGCTATGGCCGTAGTTCTGGGGCCTACCCTCAGCCAGCCTAAGACTACAAGGTACACAGACAAATCTACTCTAGCAGCAAGCAATTCGTCTCAAACCGAGAAGAGTATTTTTTCTATTCTTGGCTCAGTCTCTCCCGCTCTGGCGCCTTCAGTTACCACTGACCCTGCCACCAACCTTGCCTTCACCTCCGCTACCCTAAACGGTACCGTACTGACGGCCGGTTCTAGTTCTGTTACGACCCGCGGCTTCGAATACGGCCTGACCGCCAGCTATGGCAGTACGACGACGGAGAATGTGCCTGGGAGTTATGATTATGCACTTAAGTTTGGTCATGCTCCCAATGAAGATGGTCAGCTATATAGTCCGCGCAGTATAGCCGTCGATGGCTCCGGAAACATTTATGTTGCTGACACAAGTAATAACCGCATCCAGAAGTTCGACAGTAGCGGTGTGTATCAATCTAAGTTTGGTAGTGTAGGTTCTGGCAACGGCCAATTTAGTAGTCCTCAAGGTATAGCCGTCGATGGCTCCGGAAACATTTATGTTGCTGACACAAGTAACAACCGCATCCAGAAGTTCGACAGCAGCGGGAGTTATACATTCGAGATTGGAAACACCTACACAGGCCAATTTTATCAGCCTCGTGAAGTAGCTGTTGATAATGCAAACAATATCTATGTAGTAGACTCGGACAATAACCGCATCCAGAAGTTCGACAGTAGCGGTGTGTATCAGTCTCAGTTTGGAGGCTATGGCTCAGGTGATGGAGAGTTTAATAATCCACAAGACATAGCTCTCGATAGTTCTGGAAATATCTACGTTGCCGATTTTGCAAATTATCGTATCCAGAAGTTCAACAGTAGCGGTGTGTATCAGTCTAAGTTCGGGTCGCAAGGTAATGGGGATGGATTGTTTGCTGGTACTCAGAGTATTGCCCTCGATAGCTCGGGTAACATGTATGTCGCGGATGTAAATAACAACCGTATCCAGAAGTTCAACAGTAGCGGCGTGTATCAATCTCAGTTTGGTAGTGTAGGTTCGGGCAACGGCCAATTTATAACTCCCACTAGCATAGCTGTTGATGGTGCTGGGAATGTGTACGTTGTTGACCGTAATAACAACCGCATTCAGAAGTTCAACAGTAGCGGCGTGTATCAATCTCAGTTTGGTAGTGTAGGTTCGGGCAACGGCCAATTTAATAGTCCGCGCAGTATAGCCGTCGATGGCTCCGGAAACATTTATGTTGCTGACACAGGTAACAACCGCATCCAGAAGTTCGACAGTAGCGGTGTGTATCAATCTATGTTTGGTAGTGTAGGTTCGGGAAATGGCCAGCTCTCTGGGCCACAGGGCGTAGCAGTTAGTAGCAATGCTAGAATTCATGTTGCAGAAGTTAGCAATTATCGCATACAAGTGTTTGCGGAAAATTTGAATGAAGGCAGTTTTGCTGCCAGTCTGACCGGATTGACTTGTGGGACAACCTACCACTACCGAGCCTACGCAAATAATGGCGACGAGTCTGCATATGGCAATGACGCTACCTTTGCCACAGGGGCTTGTCAGCCAGATCCACCAATCAACCTGTCTGCCACTACAAATTCATCATCTAGCATTGATTTATCTTGGGATGCCCCAGTATACGAAGGCGACTCGGAGGTCTCGGGTTATGTTGTGCATTATGGCAAAACTGGCGAGAACACTCCCTTGACCCTCACTCTAAATGGCACCAATACGTCAACGACTATAACTGATCTAGACTCTAATACGGAGTATGAATTCGTAGTGGTGGCGAGAAACGCAAATGCATATTTGAGTATTGAATCTAATTTAGTAACTGCCACGACAGATGTTTATGTCAGCCCAAACCCCGACCCACCAACCAGCCTACAGGCGACGGTTGGCTCTACAACCTCCATTAATGTAACGTGGGATGCGCCCGTAAACACTGGTGATTCTCCGATCCAAAAATACTATATTTTCTATCAAAAAGTTGGTGACGGTTCCTGGCAGAATATTGATCTAGGTAACGATAATACATCCGCAACCATAACAGGATTACTACCGAGTACCCAATACAACATCAAGGTACATTCTGTTAACAATAATGGCTATAGTAGTGCCGATTCTGAGATTATCACCGCCACCACCGCCACCCCTGGCTTTAATCTCATAAACAACTGTCAACAGTTTCAGGATATACAAAATGATCTTTTTGGCAACTACGAACTTGCGAAAGATATTGACTGTTCAGATACTATCAACTGGAATGGTGGGGCAGGTTTTCAGCCAATAGGAAACTTTTTTTCGGGAGTGGCGTTTTCAGGACTTCTGGCTGGCAACAACTACACGATAAGTGACCTATATATAAACTTAGATAATCAAGAGTACGCTTTTGCAGCACCTTTCAGCGCAACCAACGGTGCCTTAATTCAGGACGTACGCATACTTCGCCCGGACTATTCAGTTTCTAATGCGCAAGTTAGTCTAGTAGCAGGTTTAATAGGATCTGATTTCAATTCAACTTCCACTAATACTTCAGTTAATAACGTACATATTATTAATGCCTCGTTGCAGGGAGTGGGTGGGCAGCTCTCCTACGGGGCTGGCTTAATTGGTGCTTCGACAAATTCTGGACCCTCTTCAGATAGTAACAATGAGTTTAGAGGTACAATTACTATTGATGGATCAACTGGATTGGTTCTCGCCGGTGGCTTATATGGCATACTCGAAGGCGGAACTCGA
>JAYRIB010000055.1:0-1960 GCA_041907025.1 Candidatus Saccharimonadia bacterium
GGTGACCTTGCAGGAGGCGATTGCCTCGCTCGACAGCGATAGCTCCGCCTACGAGCGGCTGCGCGTTGATTTATTCTCAGACCGCATATTTACCTATTCACCTAAGGGTGACATTTATGACCTGCCCGAGGGTGCCACGGCGCTTGATTTTGCCTTTGCTATCCACTCCGACATTGGCCTCCACGCCCATACGATTCGAGTCAATCAGAAGATCGCCACCTTTGACAAGCCGCTGCACAACGGCGACATTGTGGAGGTGCTGACGCAAAAGCGCGCTCGGCCACACGCTGATTGGGTGGATTACTTACGGACCGATAAGGCCAGAAGCAAAGTTCGGTCATATTTGCACAATATGGGCTAGAACCTCTTGCACACACTACCCATAGTGGTATGATAGATATCATAAGCGCTATTGAGACTAGCTAGCAGCGCAACATAAAAGGAGGGTTCGGAGGGTGAAACAAGACACGACAGAAGTAATTGAGAACGTGACTACGCCAACAACTGAAGAAGTTCAAGCGTCAGTAGAGAACAAGGATGATGACTTTTTGGCTGGTGTGCAGGCAGCTGACGCCGAGAGCTTCAACGTCTGCATTTCATGCGACTAGGCTAAGTCTTTAAGCCAAAACAAAAACCCCACTCACTAGGAGCGGGGTTTTTGCGTGCAGTGTAAAGCTTAGAGTAAACCAAGCTTACGAGCACAGGCTGGCCATGGACTCCAACCACGGGCGGCTTGCGTAGCGCGCGCCTTGGCGTCCTGAACTTCAGGGGGAGCTAAGTGCGGGCTGGCATAACCAGCGTAGTTGGCCCAGGTGCCTAAGTTGTACTGGTAGGCACCGTAGTAACCGTTGCCCGAGTTACGGGTATAGTCACCACCGGCCTCACAGAGGCGTAGTTGCTCCCAGACGTCACCAGTTGCAACGCCAATGCGCTTGTTAGACTGGGTGTCGGTCTGGATGCTGGCCAATCGAACCTGGGCAGCGGCCTTTTGGGCAGCAGCTTCGGCATCGGCTTTAGCCTTGGCGGCCTGAGCGGCCTGGAGCGGTGCCAATACTTCGTTATCGAAGCTTGGTTGCTCGGCTACCACCTCAACGGGTGAGGTAGAACCAATGTTTATTTTTAGGTTGTAAGTCGTTTTCGGCGTACTCACGGCCTGGCTTGCAGCCTGGGCAGTGGCGGTAGCAGGAATCTGTACGATCGGTTTGGCTACCTGGCTCACCAATAGCATGGCTATGGCGAGTATTTGGATGTGTTTGTGCATTGTATCTACTTATAGATACCCTCCAAAACTACGTCCTTTTCCTGGTTAATGCTCTGCCCCTTAATAAGGGCGGTTGTTCGTTAGTCCCTAGAAACAAAAACGACCGTATAAGTTATTACTTACAGGGTCGAGAAATCTCTAAAACTATTGAACAGGGGTAATATTAGCACAGCACAAGCACTTTGTCAAGCACTTTGAGGCACTTTTTGCATACAAAATTTGAGTTGGATTTTTGGCATAAAAATGAAGAACCCGTCATCGGGTTCGATAACGGGTAGTAAGTTGTGCCTGGCGGGGCAAGTACCGGGGACCCAACAGCGAGTTTAGTCCATCGTAGTTACTTGCCCCGCCGCCGATGCTGCCTCTAGCGCCGAGGAGCGCTCCAGCGAGATCTTGGGCTGTGGACCCGGAGCAGGCCTTCCTCTCCCATCAGCACTGGCTAGGTGCTAACGATGGTGGGGTCTACTCCGGGTCGACAGGTTCGTGCGAGAGCCGATCAGCTCACGCAGGTGACGAAGGTCAGCCGCAGCCGTCGCAGGCAGCGAAGGCGGCGGTGTCGCGGCCGGCGGCGGTGGGCGACGGGCCCGTGCTGTCGGCGCGGAAATCGGACTCGGAGTAGATCAGGGAACACATAGGCAATCTCATCTCTGTCGCGGTGCGGTTTCGCAGGTGATCCTGCTGGGTCGGGTCTTTTCCAGA
>JAYRIB010000056.1:0-24152 GCA_041907025.1 Candidatus Saccharimonadia bacterium
CTTAGAACAGAACTTCTTAAGCTCTAACCGCTCGGCTTTAGCACGATTCTTACTCGTGCGGTAGTTCCGAGCTCCACACGCGCTACATTCCAACACCACACTCACACGTGGCTTCTTTTCGCTCACTTCTTTGCTCGCTCCGGGATGATTGCTGCGCCGATTATGTAATACACGATAATGCCGGGGATAATTCCAGTGGCAATGATAACTATAAGAGCAATGATGCGCACCCAGGCAGGGTCGGTGTCAAAGTATTCGGCAATGCCACCAGCAACACCGAGCGCCTTTTTGTCTTTGGATAAAGTGAGTTCTTTTTTCTTCATGGATCTAATTATAGCATGGAGCCACCCGCGGGATTTGAACCCGCGACCCCTTCCTTACCATGGAAGTGCTCTACCCCTGAGCTAGGGTGGCAGGACCTGATGTAAAACTATAAGAACTTGGTGCAGGGGGAGGGATTCGAACCCCCGAAGACGAATGTCAGCAGATTTACAGTCTGCCCCGGTTGGCCACTTCGGTACCCCTGCATTTTTTAACTGGAGCCCCTAGAGGGAATCGAACCCGCATCGACGGTTTACAAAACCGCTGCTCTACCATTGAGCTATAGGGGCGCATGTGTAGCTATTGCGCCAATAAACAGGCCTCAGTTTAGCACTTTTAGGGCTTCAGCTCAAGACTGCAGCCTCTATTCGGGGCGGTTAAGTACCTGACGGGCGCGCATGTTCTCGGGGTCGAGCTTGAGAATGCGCCGAAACACCTGCTTGGCTGCCGCTACATCCTTATTATGTAGGTGTGTTTCGGCAAGTAAATGCAAGATTTCAATACTGTCGCCACCCTGCATATCAAGTGCTTCTTGCAGAGTCGCGGCCTGCTTGTCATACTCACCGAGAATGCGATAAATCCTAGCCAAACTAATAAGCCGTGTCTGGGTCTTTTCTATTGCATTAGCCTTTAGCAGCACCTCTGCTGCCAACTTAAAGTCGCGGTTCTTAAACAGTGCCATAGCATAATTGTGGTAGTGGGCAGCACTCGGGCGCTGATCGGCCACAATCTTAAAGCATTCCAGTGCGTCCGCTGCATTACCTAGCTGCGTATAAATAAAACCGAGGCGGTTATAGGTATGGGTGTTACGGTGATCGAGCCTCAGTACGCGTAAGTAAGCTCGCTCTGCCGGGATGTACTTATGCTCACTATAGTAGCGATCCGCCAAGGCTGTAAGCCGTTCTACTCGCTCATCATGACTCATTGGCTTACCCGTCATAAAGCCCATGAGCGATGACGTAAGCATGCTATCGCCACGCCGCAGCACTACCAAGCACAGGTAGGCAGCAATAGCTAGAATGAGGGCTTCGGCGATCACTGGGCAAACTCCAGCGCCAGGTTTTCAAGACAAAGCCTGGGGTTCACATTCTGACGCACGTAACCTTCGCAGGCGATGGCATGCTTGGCTCGTTGCGCACTGCTGGGTTGATCAAGCAACTGAGCATGCAGAAGCTGCTGAATGTGACTCACTACTTGGGCTCCAAGTTGCTTATCGTGGGCCTGCTTGGCGACTAGAAAGCGCTCGGTTAAGCCCCCTCCTACAAAGCTAGTGGCCAGCTCGTATGCTGCTTCATGAGCCGCACCCGCGCCCGAGTCACTTGCCAGAATTTCCTTGAGCCGCGGCGAAATACCGCCGTCCTCCTCAGCAAGCGGCCGAAACAGTACACGTTGGGTGCGCGACTGAATAGTCGCTAAGATGCCCTCTGTGTTATCGGCAATGAGTACAAAAACAACCTTATCAGCTGGTTCCTCGAGCATCTTGAGTAATGCGCCCTGGGCATCGGCCGTCATGGTGTGTGCCGATGCGATAACGACGCCGCGGTAAGCTTGTGGGTTATAAGCCGTACGCGCCAACCAACTTAAGAGGTCTTTGATTTGGCGAATCTTAATCTTGCCGGATTCTTCTGGCTCTAATACATGGACATTCGGACTCGGCAAAGTAGCGGTGTCCGCTAGCCGAGCAACGAGCTCCTCGGCAGCGCGCTGCTTGTAGCTGTATGGTGGGCCAACGAACAAGTAGGCGTGGGCAGGACGGTCCGCCACCTGCTTGAGTTGCTGCTTGGTGCTCGCGTGAATAGGCAGATCAAACATTAGCTTAGACCCTCCAAGAACGTCTGCAGATCCATGGGTAGTGGAGATTCAAATGATCGTCTGGCACCGCTTGGCAGGGTAAACTCTAGCTTACCAGCGTGCAAGAACTGTCGTTTCAACGGGGCAGGCACGGGGTGGCTGCCATAGATGTCGTCACCGACTACTGGATGACCCAAGTACGCCAGGTGAACACGGATTTGGTGCATTCGCCCAGTCAAAATATGTACATCCAAGAGCGAATACTGGCCGTACTCGCGCACAACCTCGTACTCAGTTACAGCAGCCTTGCCCTCTGGTGTTACCGCCATCTTTGTCGGCGTAGTACGACTACGAGCCATCGGTAGCTCAATCCGTGCCCGTTTATCGGCCATCTTACCCCATACGAGCGCCTGATAGCGCTTCGTAACACTACGAGCCTGGAACTGTGCCCGAAGGTCATCAGCCGCAGCGAGAGTGCGTGCAATCACCATCACGCCCGAGGTATCTTTGTCCAAACGGTGCACAATGCCCGCCCTCGTGCTACCGTCTTGCTCTATGAGCGCAGCAAAGTGTGAGGCTAGCGTTGGCTCGCTTCCACCCCGCTCAGTAGCGTGCACAAGCACGCCAGATGGCTTGTCGATGACTATAACGTCATCGTCTTGATAGATTACTGGAATGTCCTGACTCAACTGCCCCGACCCAGCTACCGCGGCTGGCATGAAAGCCTCACTAAGCGCCACCTCGTCACCTTCAGCCAGTTTGCGAGAGGGCTTGGCCACCTGATCATTCACGCTCACTCGTCCGTCCGCAATCAGCTCATGCCACACCTGGCGCGAGTTCTCGGTAGCATGAGTAGCCAAAGCAGCATCCAGCCGTTGACCGACACTGTCGCCCTCCGCCCGCATAATTACCTTAGTTGCCATCAAATGTACTCGGTTACACCATCTAACTGGGCACGCGTACCCATCAGAATCAACTTATCGCCCGCGTATAATACCTCGGCACCGCTTGGGTTCACCTTGCTTGCCCCATCACTACTGTTAATGGCCAGGATGGTGGCGCCGATGCGATGATGCGACAACACGGCCAAACGCTCGCCAACTAGCTTAGAACCCTTAGGCACTACCAATTCTTCAACCTGGAGCTCGGTCCCCTTGTTACTACTCAAGATCTCCAGCACATCAACCACGTTTGGACGAATCATCATCGTCGCCATGTGATACCCCCCTATTTGGTACGGCATGGCAATCTTGTCGGCTCCAGCGCGGCTCAGACGTTGCTTGTTCTCTTCCTTATTAGCCCGTGCCACAATAAAAATGCCAGGATTAAGCTGACGGGCAGCCAGCGTTACAAACAAATTACTCGAATCATCCCCGAGCGAGGCCACCAGTCCGCGGGCTTTGGTTATACCAGCGCTCTTCAGGACTTCCTCGTTCGAACTATCACCCACAAAGGCCGTGTGCCCTGCTGCAATAGCTTCTTTCACCCGCTCCTCGTCGCGGTCAATACCCACGAACGTCACACCCTCATCAGAGAGTTCTTCCATGACCTGCGCGCCTACGCGCCCGAGTCCGCAGACTATATAGTGTTCATTCATCTTTGCTAGTTTTGCTTTCACTTGTCGCCTCTTTAATCCATCGCCTAGTCCGATCATGTATTCCGCCAGCCAGCGCAAAATGTATACAATCGTGATCAAACTACCTATTACTAGTATAACAACTAACCACCGACTTAGGGTAGAGTGAAACCCATAATGATCAAAGTGACTTAAAAGTATTAGGATAGTCTGATAAAACGCCTCGCCCGTCGAGATACGCTCAAATACACTAAATCCAATGGTGCCCATCAGTAGTAGGCCAATGCTAACGGCGATAATCTTTTTGAGTTGCTCTACGCTCGGATCCATAAGAACTATTATAGCGTTAAAATCGCACGAGGGCGATACCAGTTGTAAGCACGGCTATTCGAATTGTACTGACTTTAGCACCTCAATGCCCCGCCTTGCACCCGACTCAGTTACAGAGAAAAAAACGGCTGGGTTGCCTGACCCAGAGCGAGACTCCACCTCTTTCCATAACGTAACTTCTACGCGCTTGCCCGTTGTAGGATGCGTCATCCCGCAAGGGGCTTGGGCACAATCGCTTAGGTAGATGGCAGTTGTCTTACCACGCCCACCAAGGTCCCTCGCAAGGATGTAACGTGTTATCCCATCTATCTTTACGGTTGCTACTCGATCAGACTCTAGTTGACCCGACGTAGACCCAGACATATCTCTCACTTCTAAGCGATAGTTGGCACCTAACTCTAAGCCTGCGACCGCTGGCTGTGAACCATTTGGTGTATCATTGCCAGTTGTACCTGGCGGGAATGCAGCACTAATACCGAGGCCAGAGAGCGACTGACGCTGCCAAGAGGCTGTGTCAATCTTTGTACCACCACTCCTGCCATAGACAAACCAAACCAGCAACAAAGCAGCCAGCGCTCCTAATACAATAAAGACGATCCTTAGCGTATTGTTCTTATTTTCTCGCTTAGATACAGCCACTACTACCTCCTAGACTTAGTTTTTCATAGCTCAAGTATAAGCTTTTTGACTACTAATAACTAATTATGGGGTTATTATACTAAAAAAGACCCTTGGAACGGGTCTTTTTTAGTATCTTGCCTAACGCTTGCTGAACTGTGGGGCTTTGCGAGCCTTCTTGAGTCCGTACTTCTTGCGCTCTTTAACACGTGCGTCGCGGGTCAGGAAACCAGCCTTGCGCAGCGCCACATGGAAGTCTTCGCTAAGGTCATTAAGCGCGCGAGCAATGCCGAGCTGGATAGCGTCGACTTGTCCGCGCTTACCACCACCAGATACACGCACGTTTACGTCCATGTCCTTGTGTTTAGCCACGAGCTCGAGTGGCTGACGAATGATGGCAGTTAGTGTAGCGTTGTTGGTATATTCCTCAACTGGCTTGCCGTTCACAGTAATCTTGCCTTTGCCAGCTTCAAGACGAATCGTAGCCACTGCTGCCTTACGACGGCCTACGCCTGGATAGTAATGGGCCGGCTTCTTGGCTGGTGTTGGTGTTTCGGTTTCGGTTGCCATACTAGACTCCTACCTTGGTAATATCATTAATTTGTGCTGCGTGATTGTGCTCAGACCCAGCGTATAACTTAAGGTTGCTTAGCATCACTGCCTGCAACTTGTTCTTTGGCAACATGCCCTTGACGGCATGGCGGACTGCCGCCGTTGGATCCTTGACCATCAAATCTTTAAGGTTGATTTCTTTGAGGCCGCCTGGATAACCGCTGTGTGAGTAATACATCTTGTCGGTCATCTTATTACCAGTTACTTTGATCTTGGCGCAGTTGACCACGATCACTTTGTCGCCACACACGACGTGTGCTGTGTAGCTTGGCTTGTCTTTACCCATCAAGCGTACTGCTACATCACTCGCCAATCGACCAAGCGTCTTGCCTTCAGCGTCAATCTCGACCCAGTTGGCCTTAGCATCCTCAGTTCTTAGGCTGAATGTCTTCATTTCTTTGCTCCTTCGGCTGTTGGCTCTTTAGTCTTAGCAGTCGGCGCTTCGGCCTTGTCGATCTTAGCATCGGCTGGCTTAGTAGCAGGCTTGTCGTCGAGAACCAACTCAATGACCGCCATTGGGGCGCCATCACCACGCCGCACACCAGTTTTAATAATTCGGGTATAACCACCCTCACGACTCTTAAAGTTATCGGCCAGCTCATAGCGAAGCTTCTGTGCAGCAATCGGTGAGATTGTGACACTCATGATTTGTCGGTAGTTGTGCAAGTCGCCTTTTTTGGCCTTGGTCACAAGACGTTCAAAGGTAGGTGCAATTGTCTTGGCCTTAGCCTCAGTCGTCTCAACTCGTTCGTAAAGAATCAATGAGTCAATCAAACCACGCACCAGCGCTCGGCGAGGGCCGGCTGCTAGAGACAATTTGCGCGAATTATATGCGTGGCGATGCATTCGTTTTCTCCTTAATCTTCCTGGGTAATTCCAAGCTCTTCAAGCTTAGCTAGCACTTCCTCGTAGGCCTTTTGGCCGAAGCCCTTGAGCTCTTTAAGCTCGCTATCGGTGAGGTCGCTGAGGTCCTTAATTGTCTTAATGTCGTTGTTGAGTAGTGCATTGGTAGTGCGTGGACTAAAGTTCACTTCGTCGATAAGCACCGTAGCAAGGTTAGCCTGCTCACGGGCATCAGCCGTGACAATACCATCAGCGCCTACGCTGACAACGTTATGACCTGCAACTACTTGGAAATGACCAACAAGAATCTCAGCAGCTTGGGTAATTGCGTCTTTAGCAGTAATGGTACCATCAGTCTCAACTTCGAGTACGAGCTTATCAAGGTTGGTCATCTGTCCAACACGAGTATTCTCGATATTGTATCGCACACGCTTAATTGGCGTGTAGAGAGCATCAACAGCGATCATACCAACAGGCAGCTTCTCGCTGGTACGACTCTCGACTGGCACATACCCACGCCCTTGCTCAACTCGTATTTCCATCTCGATCTTAGACTTAGCGCCATCGAGGTTAGCAATCACAAGGTCTTGGTTGACAACTTCTACGCCGCTCGGTGCCTTGATGTCTTTAGCAGTAACTGGCCCTGTACCAGTCTTAACCAGGCTTAAGTGAGCTGGTTCGTCGCCTTGAAAGCGCAAACGTAACTGCTTGAGGTTAAGGATAACTTCGATCATGTCTTCACGCACGCCCTTGATGGTTGAAAACTCGTGACTCGCACCTTCAATCTTAACGGCTGTTACCGCAGCGCCAGCTAGCGACGAAAGTAAGACGCGGCGCATTGAGTTGCCCAAGGTCATACCGTAGCCCGGGTGTAGGGGCTCGATTGCAAACGAAGACGTGTAGCCGTCGGTTGAGATTTCTTTTAGTTCTGGTAGATTGATGTCGATTAGCACCTTATAACTCCTTACTTTTATTACCTTGAGTAGAACTCAATGATTAATTGCTCTTCAATATCTTGGTCAAGCTCGCTGCGGACCGGTAAGCCGGTTACCTTGGCGGTCATCTTTTTGGCATTACTACTCAGCCAGCTAACGGGACTGCCATCGGCCAGGCTACCCTCGAGCGCGGCGAAGAGTGGCTTTTTGAGGCTTGCAGGCCGCACCGCGATTTCGTCACCAGGCTTTAGGGTAATGGACGGAATGTCCACCTTCTTGCCATTGAGGGTAATGTGGGCGTGCGATACCATCTGGCGCGCTGCTTGCCGTGACGGCGCCCAGCCAAGACGGTAACAGGCGTTATCGAGTCGGCGCTCGAGCAGTGCTAGGAGGTTTTCGCCCGTAACCCCTTCGATACCTTCAGCTCGGGCAACATAGATGCGAAACTGCTTCTCTAACACGCCGTACATTCGCTTCACTTTTTGTTTTTCTCTTAGCTGCACTGAGTAGTCGCTTGGCTTAGATCGGCGCGATTGACCGTGCTGACCAGGTATAAAGTTACGTCGGGCCAGTGCCTTAGCGGCCTTTGGATGCAACTCTGTGCCTTCACGACGTGATTGCTTAGCAATAGGAGTGAGATTTCGTGCCATTGTCTAAACCCTTCGTGCCTTTCTTGGTCGGCAACCGTTATGTGGAACCGCCGTTACGTCAGTAATACTGGTGACGCCAATGCCAGATGCCTGCAGGGCACGAATGGCAGAGTCACGACCACTGCCGATACCTTTAATAAACACGTCAACTCGAGCCAGGCCAAATTCCTTAGCGGCATTAATAGCCTTCTCCGCTGCAAGCTGCGCAGCATACGGAGTGCTCTTGCGCGAGCCTTTAAACCCAGCCAGTCCTGCCGTACCCCAGCTCACTACATTACCTTTGTCGTCGGTAACAGAAATGATGGTGTTATTAAACGTCGACTGAACATGCACCTGCCCCTTAGGGAGGTTTCGCTTAATCTTGCGTCGTTTAGTTTTGATTGCTGGTTTTGCCATAAATTCCCTTGTATTATCCTACGTCTTAGCCGCAGCTTTTTTGCGTCCACTACCAACGGTTACGCGCTTACCGCGCTTGGTACGAGCATTCGTTTTAGTTCGTTGACCACGTACGGGCAAATTAGCACTGTGACGCACACCGCGGTACGACTTTATTTCCTTCAGACGCTTAATATTGAGACTGATCTGCCGAGACAAGTCAGCTTCAACGTGAAGGTTCTTATCAATATATTCGCGGATCTTGGTAAGATCCGTTTCGGTCAAGTCTTTGACCCGGAGATCGGGGCTAATCTTCAGCTCGGCCAAGATCTTCTGGCTCGTGGTAAGACCTACACCGAAGACGTACGTTAAACCGATTTCTACACGCTTTTCGTTCGGGACGTTAGTTCCTGCAATACGTGCCATTAGCCTTGCCTCTGTTTATGCTTAGGGTTTTCACAGATAACGCGCACCACGCGCTTACGCACGACAACCTTGCACTTGGAACACATCTTTTTAACTCCGGCTCGAACTTTCATTGCTAATACCCTTTTAAAGTCATTATGGCTGCTACTTGTGGCGATATGTTATGCGCCCCTTTGACAAGTCGTAGGGAGTCATCTCGATGGTCACCTTATCCCCTGGGAGGATCTTAATATAGTGCATACGCATCTTGCCCGAAATATGAGCCAAGATAATATGCCCGTTGTCGAGTTCTACCTTAAACATGGCGTTTGGTAGAGACTCGATAACGGTCCCGTCGATTTCAATTACTTCCTTTGTGTTTGTCATAGATTATGCGCTACAAGTTGTCATTATAGAGGTTTTCACCTCGGTTGTAAAGCCTTTTTCAGGTTAATATTGCTCGTATGTGGCCGTGAGCGCCTTGGCCTCAATTTGCCGCATGGTCTCAATCGCCACCGCTACGACAATCAGTAGGCTTGTACCGCCAATCGAAAGTGAGGCTGACGACTTAATAAATGCCTGCAAAATGAACGGCAAGATTGCCAGTAATCCCAGGGATAAGGCCCCAAACAGCGTAATACGATTCACGACCTTTTTTAAGTAATTGCTGGTTTCCTTACCCGGGCGAATACCGGGGATAAAACCACCTTGCTTCTGGAGGTTCTCAGCAATTTCAGTTGGCTTGAATATAATTGCAGTATAAAAATAAGTGAAGGCTACCACGAGCACAAAGTACGTAGCCGCGTAAATCCAGCTGGTTGGCGAGAACCACCGTGCAATGTTCTGGGCAAAGCTCGCCAGCCACTGAGATTTGGCCGAACTAAATAACTGACCGATGAAGGCCGGCACTTGTAAGAAGGCTAATGAAAAGATAATTGGTATCACGCCCGCAATAATGACCTTGAGGGGCAAGTGAGTATCTACCGAGCCATACGCCGCACTGGCGCTGGTTCTGCGGGCGTAGGATACAGGAATATTACGTTGGCCTTCATTAATAAACACCACAGCCACTATAGTGGCTAGGAACACGAGGGCGATAGCTATAAAGCCAACTAGCTTAGAGGGATCCGCCTGGATAAGGCTAATCTGCTGTGTCAAGGTGGCTGGTAAGCTCGACACAATCCCTGCCACAATCAAGATTGAGATACCATTACCAATACCACGATCCGTTATGATTTCGCCGAGCCACATGAGTAACATACTGCCGGCAGTGATGGTGGCAACCATTAGTACCCATTGAAAAGGCGAGGGTTTACCGATCAAATCAACACCCGCAATCTGCTTTGACGTCGTTTGTACAAAGAATATCATAGCGACAGATTGAATCAGCGCCAAGGGTACGGTCAGTAAACGGGTGTAATAGTTGATCTTGTTGCGACCAGATTCACCCTCCTTACTAAGCGCCTCTAGCTTGGGCACCACCTGAGTGAGTAGCTGAATGATAATTGAGGCGTTAATGTATGGTCCGAGCCCCATAAGAATGATTGAAAAGTTTGTCATTGCGCCACCCGAGAAGAGATTCGCAAAACCAAGCAGCGGGTTGGATTGAAAGAGTTTAAGCAAGAAGCTCTGCAGCTTAATGGTGTCTGGGACCGGGACCGGAACGTTCGATATAATTGCGTACACAAACAGCACTAGCCCAACCACGCCAATGCGCTTGCGCAAATCCTTGTTCCGATACATCTGTCTGAGAACGTTATTATTCATACACTACCCTCGCTGAATGTTTCTCTACTCTATTGTGGCGGATCGGTCTGGTTTTGTCGACTTTGGCTTAGCCACGTCAACGGATACGCTACCACCAGCGGCCTCGATCTTCTTGATCGCCGTACTACTAGCCGCGCTAACCGTGAGCACGTATGCAGCTTCTACTTCACCCACAGCGAGGAGCTTGATGAGGTCATCAGCCTTCTTGACTAAGCCAGCACCAGCTAGCATGCTGGCGTCTACCTTGCCAGCCTTAAAACGGCTGAGGCTACCGACGTTGACCACTTGATAGTTAGTTGGGTTCTTTGATTTGAAACCACGTACCTTTGGTAGGCGTTGTGACAACTGGGTTTGACCACCCTCAAAACCAACGCGCACACCACCGCCCGTACGAGCATTCTGACCCTTCGTACCGCGACCTGCCGTTTTACCCTGGCCAGAACCAATACCGCGACCAAGTCGTTTCTTGTTCTTCTTAGGCTTCAGCTCTAATTCATGAATCTTCATTTTGCGCTCTCCTTAGCGGCTGGCTTCTTAGCCTCGAAAGCCTTAACTTTGCCCAGGCTAGCCAGCGCTTCTTGTGTTGCGTAAGCGTTATTAATCTTGCTTGTTGAGCCAAGTGACTTAGTGAGCAAATCCTTGATACCAACTGCTTCTACGACTGAGCGCACCGCACCGCCGGCAATTACACCAGTACCAGCACTGGCTGGCTTCATAAACACGGTAGCGCCACCAAAGGTGACTTGCGTCTCATGTGGGATGGTGTGATCCTTGAGATCAACGGTAATCATGGCTTTCTTAGCCTTGCTGACAGCCTTTGCAATGGCAGTTTGCACATCTTGACCCTTACCAACGCCAACGCCCACCTTGTCCTTGCCGTTGCCTACTACTACCGTAGCTCGGAACCGGAAACGACGACCACCCTTTACTACACGAGTCACGCGGTCGAGGGCTATGATCTTTTCTTCAAATTCTTTTACTGCTTCTACCATGTTAGAATTTTAATCCTTTCGCACGGGCTGCGCCAGCTAAGGCAGCGACGCGGCCGTGATAGATGTGAATACCGCGGTCGAATATGACCGTTGTAATCTTCTTTTTCGTACCAAGCTCAGCGATCTGCTCGCCTACCCACTCAGCCTTTTGCGTCATGGTCTTACCCTTAAGGTCTGCCTGGCCAACTGAAGTAGCATAGGCCAATGTAGCACCAGCATTGTCATCAATGAGCTGTGCGGTGACTTGCTTGTTCGATACTTTTACAGCCAGCCTGGGTCGCTCGGGCGTACCATGGAGCTTAGCGCGTATTCTCTTCTTCTTTAGTATGTCTGCTGATAGTCTCTTCATAATCTTATCCCTTAGCCGCTGTCTTACCAGCTTTACGCCTAATATGCTCGCCAGCGTATTTAATACCTTTGCCCTTATATGGCTCTGGCTTGCGGTAAGAACGAATCTTGGCCGCTACTTCACCGACCTGCTGCTTGTCGTGACCACTGACGATAATCGAATTGCCCTCAACCTTAAGCTCCACGCCCTCTGGGGGTTGGTAGCTGATCTTGTGCGAGTAACCAAGGCTCAAGCTCACGCCACGACCTTCGGCAGCGGCTCGGTAGCCCACGCCATTAATCTCGAGGGTCTTACTAAAGCCTTCTGATACACCTTGAACCATATTAGCAATCAAGGTCCGTAGTAAGCCAAACTGTTTTTGGGTCTCAGGATTCTCTACCTCGCGCACCACGGTGATCTGACCATCGTCCTGCGAAACAGTGAGGCCGGTAAATAACGTTTGTGATAGTGTCCCTTTAGGGCCTGTAACACTTACTAGACCGTCCTTTAGCTCAATCGTAACACCAGCTGGGATAGTAATTGGGAGTTTGCCGATTCTACTCATGACTAGTACACCTTACAGATTAATTCACCACCCAAGCCCTTTTGGCGAGCTTCTTGACCAGTCATAAGGCCAGACGACGTCGAGACGATCATGATGCCGCGGCCGCTAATAACGTGTGGGATTTCGTTGTGCTTGGCATAAACACGACGACCTGGCTTACTGACACGAATCAAGCTCTGCAAGGGTCGCTGTACACTGGCACCGTCAATGTCTAGTTCGAGGTGTGAAAACGCACCATGCTTTGCCACTGTAACATTCGTAACGTAGCCAGTTTGGGCGAGAATACCCGCAATCTGATGCTTCATCTTAGAATAAGGCATAGAGACGCTTGACTTGCCCGCGCCGCGTGCATTGCGGATGCGGGTAAGCATATCTGCGATTGGATCTGTTGTAATCATGCTTGTCTCCTTTCCCTTACCAACTTGATTTCGTTACGCCAGGTACCTGGCCTTTTGATGCGTATTCACGGAATGTTATGCGCGAAAGTCCAAACTTACGCAAGTAGCCACGTGATCGGCCGGTGACTTCACATCGGTTACGCATGCGGTTTGGATTCGAGTTACGTGGCAGTTTAGCCAAGCCTTCGAGATCCCCAACCGCCTTTAGTTCGGCGCGCTTAACGGCATACTTCTGTGCTAATTTCTGTCTTTTGAGCTCGCGCTCGAGAAGTGCTTTTCTAGCCATTAGTTCGCTCCTTTCTCAAACGGCATACCGAAGCCAGCGAGCAATGCTCGGGCAGCCTCTTTGTCTTTACCGCTTGTAATTATGTTAATTTGCAGCCCGTGGGTAGTGGCAGAATCTTCGTATGAGATCTGCGGAAACACCGTCTGCTCACGGATGCCGATACTATAGTTACCCTGTGGGTCAAAGGCGTTGGCCTTGACGCCGTGAAAGTCACGAATACGCGGCAATACGACGCTAATGAGCTGATCAAGGAAGAAGTACATGCGCTCGCCACGCAAGGTTACTGTCGCACCAATTTCGTTGCCATCACGCAACTTAAAGGTAGCGATACTCTTACGCGCCTTAGTAATAACTGGTTTTTGGCCAGTTACCTTGGTCAGCGTCGCAATCGCCTGCTCAAGATGCTTGCTGTCTTGCAACGCGCGGCCCACGCCAACACTCACGACAATCTTTTCAAGCTTAGGCACCTGATGCGGGTTCGTAAGCTTAAGCTGCGTAGCAAGCTCTGAGGCTAGAGTTTTTCGGTATGTGTCTTGTAATCGATTCATGACTTCTTCTCACTCTTCTTAGCTTTTGCCTCTGGCGCAGCTTCAGCTGGCTTAGTAGTCGACTTAGCCTTGGCGTTCTTAAAGCTTGATACTTTAAACACGCGTTCTTTATTGCCTTTGGCGTCAAGTTTGTAGCCTACACGAGCTGGGCGACCACTCGATGGGTCAATAACCATCACCTTGGCTGCGTCAATTGGTTTGGTAACCTCGACGATGCCGCCACGTGGCACCTTAGCGCTCGGCTTAGTGTGACGCTTAGCGATGTTCACGCCTTCAACCACAACTTGGTTGAGCTTTGGCAGCAAGGCGACGATCTCCCCTTGCTTACCCTTATCACGACCGCGCACCACAATAACTTTGTCTTTGAGTTGTAGTTTCATGGTTATAGTACCTCCGGTGCGAGGGAAACAATCTTCATGTAGCCTCGCTCACGCAATTCACGGGTGACTGGACCAAAGATACGAGTGCCCCTTGGTAAGCCTGCTTTATCAATCACGACTGCAGCGTTTTCATCAAACCGAATCGATGAACCATCTGGTCGTAGTGTTTCTTTGGCCGTACGCACTACCACAGCGCGAATAACTTCTTTCTTTTTGACTGTACCGTTTGGGGTAGCCGTCTTTACGCTGGCTACAATAATGTCACCAACGCGAGCATAACGGCGGCGTGAACCACCAAGCACCTTGATGCACATAATCTGCTTAGCGCCCGTGTTGTCGGCTATCTTGAGGCGGGTCTGAGGCTGTATCATGCCTTACCTCCCTTTACGATCACTTCACCGGTCTTCTTGGTAACCGCAAACTTCTTGGTCTTACTCAAAGGGCGCGTTTCGGTAATCTCAACCACGTCACCAGTCTTATATTCATTATTCTCGTCATGAGCCTTGAACTTAGCGGTGGTCTTAAACTGTTTCTTATACAGTGGGTGCATTTTAAGGCGTTCTACAGCAACCACAACAGTCTTATCCATCTTGTCTGAAACGATCTTACCTGTTAATACTCTACTCATTGGTCTTCTCCATATCCTTGCTTGCGGCTTCGTGCTGCAGGGTTAGTACGCGCGCAATATCCCGCTTAATGGCGCTAATCTGCTTTACATTCGGGGTTTCTTTGATACGCATATCAATGTGCACCTGGGCCAACTTCGTGCGCAACTCTTTGAGCATAGTCTCTAATTCTTTAGGTGATTTTGTGCGCATTTCCTTAACCTTCATGACTTTCTCCTGGCGTTGCCTTTACGATAAACTTCGTTTTCAGTGGCATCTTCATAGCAGCAAGTCGCATAGCTTCTTTAGCAACTTCCTCAGTCACGCCGTCCATTTCGAACAGAATGCGACCAGCCTGAACTTTGGCCACGTAGTGACTCAAGGCCCCTTTACCGCTACCCATGCGCACTTCAGCTGGCTTAGAGGTAACTGGGGTATGAGGGAAAATGCGAATCCAGATCTTGCCACCGCGCTTAATGTAACGGGTCATAGCACGACGAGCTGCTTCGATTTGGCGCGAGGTAATACGCTCATTACCCATAGCCTGCAGACCGTAACGGCCGAAGTTGATCTCGGTACCACGCGTAGCTAGGCCAGTATTCTTGCCCTTAAATGCTTTTCGAAATTTAGTTTTCTTTGGTAGTAACATAATCTATTCCTTCGGACCTGACTTCTTATAAACCCATACCTTAACACCGATAATGCCATAGGTCGTCTTAGCTTCGGCCGTACCGTAGTCGATGTTAGCCCGCAGCGTATGGAGCGGGATACTTCCCTGGGAAGCGACCTCAGCACGGGCCATTTCGGCACCGTTTAAACGACCAGCCACGCGAACCTTAGCACCAAGTGCTCCGGCCTTAACCGCACTGTCGACCGTCATTTTAATAACGCGTCGAAAAGCAATACGGCGCTCTAACTGGGAGGCTACGTTTTCAGCAATTAGCTGAGCGCGCATCTCGGGCTGCTTAACTTCTTCAATGTTCACCTTTACATTCGGACCGGCAACTTTGGCAATAGACTTCTTAAGAGCTTCAATACCAACACCGCTTCGGCCAATCACTACACCTGGCTTGGCCGTGTGAATCGTAACAGTTACCGCACCCGTAGAGCGCTCAATGTCCACAGCGGCGACAGCTGCACGAAAGGTTAGCTGCTGAGTGATCACGCGGCGGATTGCAATGTCACCAGCCAAGTTTGTCGCAAAGTCCTTGGTGGCGAACCATTTACTCGACCAGTTCTTGTTGACCTGGAGTCGGAAACTTGTTGGATTTACTTTTTGACCCATTATTTGGCCTCCTTCTGAACTGGTTTCGTTACTGGCTTTGGCGTGGCCTTTGCTACGACCTTCTTGCTTACCTTAGGCTCTGGCTTTACATCGGTCACACTCACGACCAAGTGCGAGCTACGGTGCAAGATAGCAGCCGAAGCACCTTTGGCGCGGGGACGCATGCGCTTAAGTGTTGAGCCTTCGTCAACCCGGATCTCTTCGATACGCAACGACTTAGGGTTCAAATTGTAATTATTCTCGGCGTTAGCACTGGCACTCTTGATGGTAGCGTAGACCATATCGGCAGCCTTCTTATTGGTTGAGCGAAGCAAAAGCTGCGCTTGAGGCACATCCATGCCACGCACCATATCAGCCACAAGCCGTAGTTTGCGAGCTGAGATTGGAAGTCGTCGTGCTTTTGCTTGAACCTTCATATTATTTTCCTTGTGCCTTTGCTAATTTACCGCCATGACCACGGAACTTGCGGGTTGGTGAGAACTCACCAAGCTTGTGACCAACCATGTTTTCAGTTACGAAGACCGGTAAGTGCTGACGGCCGTTGTGTACAGCGATCGTCTTACCAACCATCTCTGGCGAGATGTCGCTTGAACGAGCCCATGTCTTGATGATGGTCTTGTCGTTTGCGCCAAGTGCCAAGACCTTCTTGAGAAGTTTAGCGTCTACGTATGGACCTTTTTTTAGTGATCGACTCATAAATACCTACCTATTACCCTTTCCGCGTCGGCGAATAATCATATCTGCACCACGTTTACGGCGTCGTGTGCGCTTACCAAGTGCATGCTTGCCCCATGGAGTCTTCTGGAATGGCATACCGATGTCAGTACCACCTTCTCCACCACCGTGCGGGTGATCAACTGGGTTCATAGCCTTACCACGAACCGTAGGGCGAATACCCATGTGGCGCTTGCGGCCAGCATTACCAACCTTAATGTTCTGGTGCTCGGCGTTACCAATTGCACCCATAGTAGCCATGCATGTTTGGTGCACCAAGCGAACTTCGCCCGAGGGCAGCTTAACTTGTACGTACTCGCCCTCTTTAGCAGCCAACTGGGCACGGGCACCAGCGGAACGAGCCATTTGTCCGCCGCGGCCTGGCGTTAGCTCGATATTCGAAATTACTGAGCCAACTGGAATAGCCGACAGTGGTAAACGGTTACCAACCTTGATCTCGGCATCTTTGCTCGCAGTAATGGTCTGGCCAACTTTGAGCCCAGCGTTAGCTACTACGTAAGCCTTACCGCCCTCCTTGAGCTGCAAGAGCGCAATGCGCGCGCTACGGCCTGGGTCGTATTCAATAGCAACGACCTTAGCAGCCTCTACGCCAGTGAGCTTAAAGTCCACAATACGGATGGCCCGCTTAGCGCCACCACCACGGTGTCGAATAGTAATCTTACCCTGGTTATTACGTCCAGCTTTTTGCTTGCGCTTGAGGAGTAATGACTTTTCTGGAGATTTCTTAGTAATCTCAGCAAAGTCACTCACGCTCATGTTGCGTCGGGCAGCTGTGTTTGGCTTGTAAACTTTTACTGCCATTACTTAGCCTCCTCTTTGGCTTTCTTGTCGCTTGTCTTAGCTGGCTTGTCAGCCCTCTTAGCCTTCTTGTCATCCTTAACTTCTGGCTCAGCGTCAAAGATCGAAATGCTCTGACCTTCTTTGACACTCACGAGCGCTTTTTTGACATCCACACGCTTACCGGCTTTGCCCTTAAAGCGCTTGATCTTACCCTTAGTGATAATGATACGCACAGCAGTAGCATCGACGTTGAAGGCAGCTTTAACCGCACGGGCAACTTCAATCTTGTTCGTCATCATAGGAACTTCAAACGAGTAGACGTGAGTGGCAGCTAGCATCATGCTCTTTTCCGAAATGATTGGTTTAAGGATAAGCTGACTCATTACTTTTCTCCTCCGAGCCAAGCCTTGAGACCATCGAGCGCTGGTTGCTCAATAATAATTGCGTCGGCGTTTAGAACGTCAAAGGTTGTAACCCGCGGTACGGTAACAGCCTCTACAGTTGGTAGATTGGCAACTGAACGGACAATCGTATCATGCATGGCGGATACCACAATCAGGACGCGCCCTTCTACTTCGAGCTTAGCGAGTAAATCAACCGCGGCACTAGTCTTAGGCTGGGCCGGCATAAATGATTCAATCACACGTACGCGATCAGCTTGGGCGCTCAGGGCCTGCGCAATCGAGCCTCGAACCATCTTACGAGTCATATCAATGCTATAGTTCTCGTTACCAGTTGGGCCAAATACAATACCGCCAGTTCGCCACAGTGGTGTACGGCTTGAGCCGACACGAGCTCGACCAGTACCTTTTTGGCGCCATGGCTTCTTACCACCACCAGCCACAAGACCGCGGGTAAGTGTTTTGGCGTTGTTAGTACGCTTATTAGCCAGTGCACGTCGATACGCTAGGCTTAGCAGCTCTGGATTAACTGTGAGCTCAAATACCGAAGTATCAAGAGTGGCTTGCGTTGCCGACTTAGAGCCAGTCTTAGTGTAGAGTGGTGCTTTCATACGTTTAGCCCTTCACCATTACTAAGCTCTTTTTGGGACCTGGCACAGCACCACGTACTACGAGCACATTATTTGCTGCGTCAACTTCCATAATCTTGAGGTTCTTGACAGTCACTTGCTTGTTCCCCATTTGGCCAGCCATCTTTTGGCCCTTAAAGACGTGCTGTGGGTAACCAGCACCGATTGATCCTGGAGCACGATAGTTGTGACTACCGTGCGTCTTAGGGCCGCGGTGGAAGTTATGGCGCTTAATGGTACCAGCGAAACCTTTGCCCTTGGAAATAGCAGTTACTTGGATGCTATCACCGACGGCAAAGACATCGGCCTTGAGCTCGTCGCCAACTGACATGTCGGCGGTATCGTCGAGTCGGTATTCGGCCAGATGACGGCTGTTCGCCTTTGCGGCAGCCAAGTGGCCTGCCTGTGGCTTGGGTTGGTGCTTAGCCTCACCAAAGCCAATTTGCACGCCGTTATAGCCATCGCGCTCTGTGCTTTTGAGTTGAGTAATAACACACGGGCCAGCTTCCAGTACAGTAACTGGAGTCATTACACCAGCTTCATCGAAGATCTGGGTCATGCCGATTTTTTTGGCAAGCAATGCTTTCACGCGTGGTTCCTTTATTGTTTACTCTTTAAAAACAAATCCTGGCAAGTAGATGGGTTTCCAGGACTTAAACCCGGACCTAATCACTTCCCAGCTGTGAAGCCTGAGGATTGTTTTGACCAATCGCTAGTTTATCAGATACAGGCCAGGAGTGTCAACTACTTTTTCTTGGCCGTCTTAGCCCGAGCCCGCTTGGCTCGCTCGGTAGAACTGGCGAGCTCTTGCTTGAGTCCACGACGCACCAGCCGAAGGGCCCAAACACCCAACACGCCACCTATAAGATAGGATATGGCCCAATAGGGGTTGAGAACGAACACGCGCCATTCCAGAAGTGCTGGAATAAGGGCAAAGCAAGCCGACAATAAGCCCAACGCTCGGCCTTGATGATATACAGCTGGGTAGCGCACATTCTTGCCGCGAGACGCTAGCCGCACCTTCCAAATTAGGTTGGCGACCACTATGTTGTAGTAAATTAAAAACGGCACTGGCAGCAAGCTTACCCAAAAAGCTGGCGTGGGAGCAATAACCAGCCAATCCATCTAGAGCGTAATCGAGATCGTTAAGCCAATGCCGGTAAATACCAGTCCAAGCAATGCGCCGACCACGAGCAGGGCATATTCTATTTTGCGATCGATCCGCAGGACGTCTACTTTAGAGAACACAAAGCCAAGCATCACGCCGACTGGAACCATACGGCTACCATTAATTGATAGCCACGTTAGCCCAAGCATCAAATAGAGTGCGGCTTTAATGAGAAAAGCGAAGTCAGATTCGTAGTAACGTTTTGTTTTGACCGTTGGCTTCATAGACTCTATTTAAGCATAAAAAGTATCGTCTGTCGAAGCCAAGAAATAATTCCAAAAAATAGAAAGCCCCTCAAATGAGGGGCAGGGCTCTGGAGGGGCGGTCCGAAGACCACCCCTCCAGGCCAAGGGGCAGGTGCTGCCGCCGAGGCGGCTACCATGGGGAGGTAGAGCACCATCCCAGTTCCAGAGGGGCGGAATCCTCTGGAGGGTGGCTGGCGTGTTTCCATGTCAGCGCGAACCGCGACGAGGCTAGCATGGCTGAAAGCCTCGTCGGGTGGTACTCCAGGCGCCAAGGTCTGTGGACCTCGTCACTCGGGAACACCAATAACTGGAGAGGTGGCTTGGCGGACAGCCACCCCTCCAGAACGTGCCCGGACTCCTTTGCGGGAGTCGCCGACTCAAAACTACTCCACAGACCGAAGTGTGTGTTTTGTCTCAAAGTGGCGACTCTACCGGTTATAGATCCGAAGATCCAAGGAGTCCAGGGCAACCTATGAGCTGATCTTGCGACCGTGGCTCGTAGAATCAATGCCCGAGTTATCGGAAGCTGATTCCACGAGCCGAGGCTCATGGTGGTATAAGGTGCAATTTGGCCGAAACCAAACTTAGGATCATATAGTAGCACGCTAGCCATAGTATGTAAAGACTTTTATGCAACATTCTTATTGACTTACCAAGCTGGCTGTAGTATGATTTGTGCTACTCAGGGCATGTCCCGGGTAACTTTACAAGTGCGTCTACCGAAACGGTGTGGCTTGGTGAACTGCTGAGCATCTGTCAGTAGCTCACCGAGCCACAACAACCCCGAAAGGAGGTTCGGAGCAATGCACGTACGAGACGAAGTCCAACGGCAGTTCAAGATGATGGTTCCAGAGAACGAACATGCCATCGTCATCGACTTCCTGAGGCAGCTCCTCAACACGCTTGGGCAGCCAAGCGCACAGATCAGACTTGAGGAGATCTGCACCTACGAGATCAGCGGGGTCAAAATGACGACCCGCGAAGTGGATTCTGTCATTGACGCAACCCTCAAGCGCTTCGACGTCCACTGGGAGCCACCCCTTCCTACCCTTGCACGACCCGGGCTCATCGAATCCGAGCGTGCAATCTCCGTCTGACCCCCTCATCGGGGGTCAGACGGGCGGACCAAAGCTATTAAGTACTTAATGTCTTTGTTCTGCCCTACTCAAAAAGCACCGAATAATCTTCGGTGCTTTTTGAGTATTTATATGATTGCTGGGTTACCCCCACTTGGAACACTCGCGTGTTCCAAGTGGGGCCCGCTACCTATGCCTCCTGCAGAGCCGGTACCACCGAAGTAGCACGGTACGTGCCCTCCAGACACACGACCTCGCAAGCGAACTGCCTGCTGGGAACCATCTCAACACCCAAGTTCACCAGCTTCCGAGCAAGAGCTTGCCCCCTCTTGCAGCTGAGTTTGGGGGCAGTGATCACGATCACAACCTCTTCTCCGCTATAGCTCGGGAACGAGCAGCCCAAGTTGCGAATCATGTCATCGCTGTACCGCAAACCAAAGGCCGAGAGAACAACCTTCCAGATCTTCTCTTGGATTGCGCGCTGTGGGATCGAGCGACTGAACCCACCCCTGTTCTTCACTGCGATTTCTACCGAAAAACCCACTTCGTAGCTCCTAGGGGATAGTAAACGGACTATCATAGTAACAGCACATTCATGGGTTTGCAATAGTTTCTAACGTTGATTTGCGCGTAAAAGTACGGATGCCCGCCCAGGTTTCCCCGGGCGGGCTATGAACGTCTTTTCTTAGGCTGCTTCAAACTCCACACTCACCTCTCGGCGAGGTGGCACGTGGTTGAACAGCCGCTTGAGCGCCTCACTAATAACGCGCTCATCAATGTGTGGCTCAAGGTCAGCTGGCAGTCGAACAACTATACGATGACTGCCTTGAGGAACGTTCTTATCGGTGCGCTCGCGGACACGGATACACTTTAACCCCAGAGGACTGAGTGCATCTCGGACGAACCTAGGTACCAATTCAACATCGTCCTTCAGACGAGATGAGTAAACCGTAACTACAGTCATACTGCTTGCTCTCCTCGTCTAGGTGGGACAATAACCCTATATTAGCATAATTATGGCGCATAAGCAACCGCATCCCTGGGCCTCCTAATACGCTAAAAGCCCCTCGTAATTGAGGGGCTTTTAGCGATGCCTATTAGCAAACTACATCTTTATTTCGATATCAACGCCGGCTGGCAAATTGAGGTTCATCAGTGAGTCAATCGTCTTAGGAGTAGGCTCAGTGATGTCAATCAAGCGCTTGTGCGTGCGCATTTCAAACTGCTCACGAGCGTCCTTGAAGACGTGCGGACTCGAAAGAACTGTAAATTTGTTCTTGTCGGTCGGCAATGGTACTGGCCCAGCAACCTGGGCTCCAGTACGAATCGCCGTATCTAGAATCTGCTTAGCAGATTGATCGATAATCTTGCTGTCATACGCCTTGAGGCGGATGCGGATACGTTGTTTTGTAGCTTGTTCTGGCATGTTAAGGTTCCGTCTTGTAGGTTTGTTACTTGTTGATCTTCGTTACAACACCAGCACCAACGGTTCGTCCACCTTCGCGGATAGCGAAGCGGAGGCCTTCTTCCATAGCGATTGGGGCGATGAGCTTAACCTTCATCTTGATGTTATCCCCAGGCATAACCATCTCTACGCCGTCTGGCAAAGTGACTTCGCCAGTTACGTCGGTAGTACGGATGTAGAACTGTGGCTTGTAGCCCTTGAAGAATGGGGTGTGGCGTCCGCCTTCTTCCTTCTTAAGAACGTACACTTCTGAGTCGAACTCGGTGTGTGGCGTAATAGAACCTGGCTTAGACAGCACTTGACCGCGCTCAATGTCGTCTCGCTCAACACCGCGGAGCAATACACCTACGTTGTCACCAGCACGACCTTCGTCGAGAAGCTTCTTGAACATCTCTACACCGGTTACCGTGGTCTTTTTGCTGTCGTGTAGACCGACAATCTCGATCTCTTCGCCCACCTTAACGATACCCTGCTCGATACGACCAGTTGCTACCGTTCCACGGCCTTTGATCGAGAATACGTCTTCGATTGGCATCAAGAATGGCTTATCAATTTCGCGCTTTGGCTCTGGAATACTCTCATCCATAGCCTTCACGAGTTCCATGATCGAGTCCTCAGCGGCGCTGTCGCCTTCGAGAGCCTTAAGTGCAGAGCCCTTAATCACAGGAGCGTTTTCGTCGTAACCATTCTTTTCGAGGAGTTCACGGATTTCAAGCTCTACGAGCTCAGCGAGCTCTGGGTCAGCCATGTCCATCTTGTTCATGTAGACCAAGATGTATGGCACACCTACCTGGCGCGCAAGCAATACGTGCTCACGAGTCTGTGGCATCGGACCATCTGCAGCCGATACTACAAGTACAGCACCATCAATCTGAGCAGCACCGGTAATCATGTTCTTAACGTAATCAGCGTGTCCTGGCATGTCTACGTGGGCATAGTGACGCTTTTCACTTTCGTACTCCTGATGAGAAGTAGCAATGGTAATACCACGCTCGCGCTCTTCTGGAGCCTTGTCGATTTCATCGTAGTTAATAGCCTTATTCACAGCGCTTGGAAGGCGCTTAGAAAGTACGTGAGTAATTGCCGCCGTAAGAGTAGTCTTACCGTGGTCTACGTGCCCCATGGTACCGACGTTAACGTGGGGCTTGCTGCGATCAAATTGTTCTGTTGCCATATATTCTCCTTATGAACTATGTTACGTGATAAGCGCTCGGCCATGCTCGTTTGAATGAGAGACATAAAAAATGTCTAGGCCTTAGACTTTTCGATTATAGGTAAAAACTGTCTGGTTGTAAAGGGTTTTAACGTGTGAAGGACCCGACGAATCGTCGGGTCCTTAGACTAAGGCGGATCCACCAAGAGCTCTCGCCCAGAATCCTTTGGGGAAGGATCGAGAGATTGGTGGTTCCAGTTTTGGTAATATCTGGGTCGTCAGGCTCGAGCAAGGAGCCGTTGATGACGATTACCCTACTCACCCAGTGTGAGTAGTTGCTCACATAACTCGCTGCTTGGAGCCTACGGGCCTACTGACTGGTTGGCCACACTTGTAAGGTTTATCGCATATGAGGTAAGCGGTCAAAACCTCAACGAGTTACGTTGTGACAGTACGAGTTCGAACGCAAGCCTCACGATATTCACGAACTCCCCCAGGACTGAGTTCGATCGTGGCGCACATGCGTATGAGCTTGCGCAAGGGCGACGTGGAAACTCCGAGGAGCCCCAAATTCCCGTCACCTTCAGGATCACCTCCCTCTTAACGCGCACTATCCTGGCAGAAGTATATTATAACAAGACAATAGCCTATGTCAATAACAAATGCCCTTGGCAAGCAAGGGCATTTGTCTGACAACCACAGTCAGGCTAGGCTTTAGCGACCTTCTTCGACTGCAGCCTGGCGCTTACCAATCAGCTCATCAGCTACATTGCGCGGCACCTCGGCATAATGGTCAAACTCCATCGCATAGCTCGCACGGCCTTGCGTCATTGAGCGCAGGCTAGTTGCATATCCGAACATACCAGAGAGCGGCACAAAGGCGTCAATCA
>JAYRIB010000057.1:0-12241 GCA_041907025.1 Candidatus Saccharimonadia bacterium
CAAGGTGACTTTAGTGTTAAACAGGCAAAAGAAATCGCTGATTTAATCAATGCTGGCTCCTTGCCAGTGCCTGTTAAGCTGGTTGAGCAGCGAACCGTTGGCGCCTCACTTGGTTCTGAGTCGATCGCCAAAAGCTTGGTCGCGGGCCTCATCGGTATCTTAGCGGTTATGATTTTTATGATTGCATACTATCGCTTGGCTGGTGTAGTTGCGAGCTTGGCCTTGCTTATTTATGCACTCATTAACCTGGCTTACTTTAAATTTTCAATCTTCATGCCGGGCTTCTTTATCTTTAGCCCTATAGTACTGACCTTGGCGGGTATCGCTGGATTTATTCTCAGTATTGGTATGGCGGTGGATGCAAATATCTTAATTTTTGAACGCATGAAGGAAGAGGCTCGCAATGGCAAAGATATGCAGGCCGCACTAAAGGCTGGCTTCTCTCGAGCCTGGAGTTCTATTCGCGATTCCAACATATCGACACTCATTACCTGTCTGATTCTGTACTGGTTTGGTGCTCCAATTATTAAAGGCTTCGCGGTCACGCTGGGGTTGGGTGTTGTCATTAGTATGTTTACGGCTATCACTGTTTCGCGCACACTCATGAGTATGCTGATTACTACGCGTGCTGGTAAGAACCCTGAAAATTACGGTTTTACTGAGGAGGTAGCATCATGAATATCATCGGCCGACGCAAATTATGGTTTACTATCTCGTTCATCCTTATTGTGCCCGGCATAATCTCGCTTGCTCTATGGGGGCTTAAGCCTGGGATCGATTTTCGTGGCGGACAGGAGATGGAGTTGCGTGGCGGACAAGATCAAGCGAAGGTGCGACAGGTGTTTATTGATGCTGGTGCTGGTGACGTAACGGTGACTACTACTGGTTCGGGCGGGGTATTGGTGCGATATCGTGATGATGAAAAGGACCCTAAAAAGACCGAGAACGCGATCAAGGTTGGAATTGCTAAAATCAACTATACCCAGGTTGCATTTAGCTCTGTTGGGCCATCAGTCAGCCAAGACATTACCCGTAATGCTCTTTTGAGTGTCTTGCTAGCATCAATCGTAATTGTTCTCTACATCGCTTTCGCGTTTCGTAATGCGCCGCCTCCTGTTAGCCCTTGGAGCTTCGGAGTGTCAGCAATTATTGCTTTGCTGCACGATGCACTATTGCTGCTGGGCTTGTTCTCGCTCCTGGGACACTTCTTTGGCGTGCAGGTGGATAGCTTATTTGTGACGGCCGTCCTGACCGTCATTGGCTTCTCTGTGCACGATACTATCGTGGTGTTTGACCGTGTTCGCGAGAACCTGCGGCGTTATAATAAGCCATTTGATGAGGTAGTCAACTTGAGCATTAATGAGACGCTCGCTCGATCCCTCAACACCTCTATAACTGTGATTCTGACGCTAAGCGCACTCTTGCTTTTCGGTGGTGAGTCTATTCGACTGTTCGTGTTTGCGCTGCTCGTCGGAATTATATCGGGAACGTTCTCATCTATCTTTAATGCTTCACCAATGCTGGTAGTATGGAATAACTATAAGCTCAAAAAGAGTAAGTAGTACTCGCTACTGACTCTTGACGATGTAGTAGCCGTTTTGGCTATCGGGATCTGCAGGGTCTTCAAGGCGGGCGGCCAGTGTGAAGCTGCTGCCGTCTGAGGTGTAGCTGTATTTGATCTTAGTCTGAGCATCACTCGACGGATCATAGTTTATATAACTAATGTAAGGCGGAGTGGTGTATTGCAGTCCGTACACGACACTAATGTCGCTACCGGCTGGATACGTACCCTTCTCGCGCTTGTAGACCTCGAGCGCGGTTGCGAGCGTGGTAAGGTCGGTTTTGCGTTGTGTGTCGCGCTGAGTGGCCTCAGGCGTGACCTCTGAAGGCTTTGTAGAGCTGGGATTGCTGCTTTGTGGTGCTGGTTTGGGATTGCTCACTGGTGCGTTACGTTGCGCGGCCCAGATGCCGATCATGAATATGAGTACAATGGCGAGCATCGTGCCACCAAGCAGGAGCTTTTGGTGGCTTTTGGGGCTCGCATGTGGCGTTGGCTGGTTGTCCGGAGCAACAACTGCTGTCTCCCCTGGTTCAGGTGGGGCTTTGACCGGATCTGCGCCAATATCTGTCTCGGCAATTGCCTCTGCAAGACGAAAGGCCTGAGAGGATCGGTCTTCTTCGTTCGCATTGGGTGCTTGCGTTGCTACTGGTGCAGTAGGGTAGGGGGTAGCGTGGCGGGGTGGCGTAGTGTGAGGGGCGGAGTTGTGCGATTTGGGCAGCGCAGTTTCGCTCAGGGGTGAATCGAGTGCTGACTGATTTAGACTACTCGGAAGTTCCGGTACGACGAGGCGGCGCATGCGGGCCTTAAGTCTGTGTCGGAAGCGAATGGCCTGTTGTACGGTTGCTGTTTCTGACTGGTTTATGCTCGTTGCAGGAGCAGGAGCAGGAGCAGGAGCAGGAGCAGGAGCAGGAGCAGGAGCAGGAGCAGGAGCAGGAGCAGGAGCAGGAGCAGGAGCAGGAGCAGGAGGGAGTGGGTCGACCGCTAAATTTGGTGACGCAGGAGCAGAAGTTGGTTCGACGGGACTCCGCGGGTGCTGCACTACCAGGTTGCAGCTTACGCAAACATCGCCAAACGTCGTATGCACGGTTGGCTTATGGCACTGCGGGCACAGTACGGCTGGGTGGGGTGTGAGCTCTTCCATAATTCTTGTGCTTATTATAGCGAGAATAGCCTGTTTTGCCCAGCCCGCGCTCCTGAAGAGCAAAAATTGTTCAAAAAAACTGTTGTATTATAGACTGTTGTAGATTTATACTAGCAAGTAAGTAATTTAAGTTATAAACAAAGAAAAAGTAGATAAATATACAATATGTTAAAGCTCTTCATAACATCAAAAACAAGACGAAAAATCATTACGATTTATAGTAAGTACCCCGACTATCGAGTCCATGTCCGAGGATTGGCCAAGATTTTGCGCGAAGATCCTGGGAACATCCAGCGCGAGCTAGTTCGTATGGAGAAGATCGGCTATGTTAAATCTACCAAAGAGGGGAATGCTAAGGTTTACTCAGTAAATCAGTCATTTATCCTTTTTAAGGAGCTCCAGAGTATGGTGCTCAAAACATCTCGCAAAAAAACTTAGGAGAGAACATGAAGCTTATAAACAAAATCAAACACCAACTATCAAAGTCAGATATTCATTCGCAAAAGGCCGTTAAGCTAGCCGAGACGGAACGGTTCTTGTACGCTCATCGCCAGAGTTATCGTTCCTCGGCACCCTTGGGCTTTAAGTCTCGTTCTGAGAGCAGCTATTACTTCGCACGTTCGTCCCGTTAGCTCACCCTAGTGGGTTGGCTCAGGCGCAATGCTCTATACTAAGGGTATGAGCGCACAGCCTCCTAAAGCCAAAGATCAGCAGATTACCCGGTCATACACCTGGCGCTTTCATGATCAGGGTGCGCTTGTTACGAGTGCGCAGCAGCTTACCCAAATCTTGCTTCGCCAGAGGGGTGTCACTACTAAGCAGGAACCGGAGTTCTTTACTCCAAACTATGAGCATAGTCTGCACGACCCAGTACTCCTGCGCGGTATGGAGGCAGCTGTAGCACGGATTGACCATGCGCTGAGTGCCAAGCAGCGCATGGCTATATATGGCGATTATGACATTGATGGCATTACAGCCACGGCCTTACTGTGTGATGTGCTGAGTCAACTGGGTGCCCAGGTTGAGCCATATATTCCTGATCGGTTTGAAGAGGGGTATGGGCTCAATATTGAGGCGCTTAAAAGACTCAAAAACAGCGGTGTGGATCTGGTTATTAGCGTTGATTGTGGTATTACAGCAGCAAGTGAGGTGGCGCAGGCCAAGGACTTTGGACTCGACCTCATAGTTACTGACCACCACACTGTTCCAGAGGTTATCCCAGATGCGGCTGTAGCCTGCATTAACCCGCGCTTGCCCTATGATAGCTATCCGTATAAGGACCTCGCCGGGGTAGGGGTAGCGTTTAAGTTGGCCAGTGCGCTGGCGAGGACACATCCAGACACCATCAAGCCCGGTCATGAAAAGTGGCTCATGGATCTGGTTGCTCTGGGTACTGTTTGTGATGTAGTTCCTTTGGTGGGGGAGAATCGTGCGCTCGTGCAGTTTGGGCTTACCGTCTTGCGCAAGAGTCCTCGCAAAGGCATCAAGGCGCTCGCAGAGGTGAGTGGTAGTGAACTTGGCAGCGTAACCGCCAGTGACCTAGGGTTTCGGCTAGGCCCTCGACTCAATGCTGCTGGTAGACTAGAGCACGCCTCGAAGGCCCTGGAGCTACTTATGACAACGGATACGACGCGCGCTAAGGAACTGGCCGATATGCTCAATACTCTAAACCGCGAGCGCCAGGACGATACCCTACGTGTTTTTGCCGAAGCCATGAGTCAGGCTGAACAATATCCTGATGACAAGATTTTAGTGTTGTCAGACCCGAGCTGGTCGCATGGTATCGTGGGCTTGGTAGCAAGCCGGGTGAGTGAGGCCACGCACAAGCCAACGATTATTCTTCAGGAGCTAGATGATAAAACGAAGGGTTCGGCCCGCAGCGTTGGCACCTTTAATATCATCGAGGCGATAACGGCCTCCGGTGAGCTGCTGGAGCGCTTTGGTGGCCATGCATTTGCGGCCGGCATGACCCTCAAGACGAGCGCTATTGCGCCGTTTCGCGCTCATATCAATCAATATGCCCACAAACATGTCCAAGACTTGGGCAGTAACAAGGAGCTCGCTATTAGCTGCCGAGTTGCCGCTGATTTACTGAGCCTTGGCACGTATCTGTCCTTACGAGGTCTTGAGCCCTTTGGTAATGGTAATAGCCAGCCCGTCTTTGTGACGCAGCTGAAGTTGACCCGCTTGAGGCCAGTTGGTAGCGACTTAAAGCATTTTCAGATGACTTTCTTGGCTGGCAAGACTGAAGTTGGTGCAATTGCCTTTGGAGCTGCTGGCCGTTGGCCGTGGCTTAAGCTCGGTACCGAAGTAGAGGTGGCATATAGGCTGGGCAATAACCTCTGGCAAGGAGTGGACCGCTTGCAGCTCGAGGTAGCCGACCTGCGCCCTCTTACTCCAGGAGTTTAATTTATTAGCCAGGGGTTGAAGCATGGCAGCTTTTAGCGTATAATCACTCCTGAATATTAGCAGCCTAAAGATTATAGATATAAGGAGTTAGTTTGATCCAAGTTACCGCAAAAGAAAGAGAGTCAGTCGAGAGTCTTATTCGCCGTTTTAATAAGAAAGTTATCCAATCAGGAGTGCTTGGCGAAGCTCGCCGTAAGCGCTATTTTGAAAAACCAATTTCGAAGACAGAAGCACGGGCTGTGGCTATCCGCAAAGCACGCCGTAAAGAGCAGAAGGCTCGCGAGCTCTTAGGGATTAAGTAATGCAGCTAGTCGAGCAACTTGAGCACGACCTGGCGGCCGCAATGCGCGAGCGCGATCAGGTACGATTGCAGGTTGTCCGACTGCTCAAGAGTGCCCTGAAGAATCAGCAGATTGAAGTTGGCCACGAACTCAGTGCGCAAGAAATGATGGCTGTGTTACAAAAAGAAGCTAAAAAGCGACGGGACTCGATTGACGCTTACAATAAAGCAGGTCGTGACGACTTGGTGAGTGAAGAATCAGCCGAGCTTAAGCAAATTGAACATTATTTGCCAGCTCAAATGGGCGAGGATGAAGTTCGGTCGATCGTTCGTGACGTTGTGTCTGCTCACCCTGAAATGCCAATGGGCCAGGTGATTGGCCAAGTAATTACCAAAGCCAATGGTCAAACCGATGGCTCAGTCGTAAGTCGCTTGGTACGCGAAGAGCTTGCTTAGTAGGCGGAGTATGGCGCTCAGTCTTACTATAGCGACAGAGCTTACAGCAGCTTCGGCTTCGAAGCTCGAGGAAGCCCTCGACACCATAGTTGAGGTGGCCAAGACGGATGCTGTGGGCGTGATCAGTTTAGCTCTCGTTGATGAGCTTACGTCACGTCAGCTCAACCAGAAGTTTGCCGGTAATGACTATGCGACTGATGTTCTGAGCTTTAATTACTTCGAGGGTGAGTCCGATATTCCATCCAAGGATGATGTACTGGGCGAGATTGTAATCTGTTTGGCCGTCGCCGAGCGCCAGGCGTCGGAGCATGATAACAGCTTGGAGGCGGAGCTTATAATGCTGTTTGTCCATGGGGTTCTTCATCTGCTAGGCTATGACCACAAAGGCTCGTCAAGGGCTAGCTTTAGCGCCTTGCAGGATGATATTATGAAGAAACTCAAGCTTGATACAAGGAATATATTTGATGGTAACATTCACTAGCTTTCGTCATGCATATAAGGGGTTGCGAGCGGTTGTTGGCCGCGAGCGTAATGCCCGCATACATCTGTTTTTTGCAGTGCTGGCAGTGCTCGCTAGTTGGCTTTTCCAGATATCAATCTTCCAGCTATCGCTGGTTATCTTCGCAATTATTCTGGTGTTTTTTGCCGAGATCACAAATACTGCTATCGAGCGCACATTGGACCTCATTGTGACTGAACGCAACCAGGTGGTGCAGCTGATCAAAGACATGACAGCTGGCGGCGTACTAGTTTGTGCCCTTGGAGCGCTAGCGATTGCAGTATGTGTGTTTGGGCCACGTGTTTACCAGATGCTTGCCAAATGAAGCACTATGTAATTATTCTCGGAATGCCCGGAGCTGGCAAAGACACTCAGGCTGACCGTTTAGCCAAAAAGTTTCCCTCGGTGATTATCAAGACGGGCGACATTGCTCGTGAACTTGCTCAAGAAGATCCAGACGTTGCACGCATACTCGATCAGGGCGGCCTCATTAGTGATGAGCTGATAAATGTTCGGGTAGCTGAGAAGATGGCACAAGCAGCCAGCGACAGCTTGATTATTTTTGATGGCTTTCCACGCCGCGTTGAGCAGGCGCAGTGGCTAGATACCGAGCTCAGTAAGGAGGCTGCGGCGCTACACGTGTGTTATTTGGAGATTCGACGGGAAACTGCCTCGCGTCGGCTGCTTGGTCGCCAGCGCGCTGATGACAAGGTTGATGTTATAGCGCGTCGATTAGATGTGTTTAAACGCGAAACTACGGCTGTACTGGACTATTATCGGCAATCACATCGGCTCACCATTGTGGATGGCGAGCCTACACCAGACGTGATCGAGGCCTCGATGCATGCTATAGTAAGCTCTTGGCTATGAAGACACAGATTAAAACTCCCCAAGAAATCGACGCTATGCGCCACGGCGGTCAGGTGCTGGCTACGATTTTGCAATATCTCAAAAAGCATACGGTTGCCGGTATGATTACCCTGGACGTTGACACGCTTGCACGCGAGCAACTGGCAAAACACGGCGTTCGGGCGGCCTTTTTGGGCTACGATGGCTTTCCGGCTGCAATATGTATTTCTGTTAACGAAGAAATTGTTCATGGCATTCCTGGCGAGCGGGTTATTCGCGAAGGTGACCTGGTGAAGTATGATTTTGGTGTGGAGCACGAGGGCCTCATTACTGATAGTGCAATAAGCTTTATTTTAGGTGTCAATACGAATCCTCTCGCTGAAAAGCTTATTAAAGCTACCGAGGAGGCACTTAGTCGGGCGATTGACGTTGTGCGCGACGGCGTACGAGTGGGGGACATTAGTGCGGTGATTGGCCAGACAATCCAAAAGCACGGCTTTTATGTTCAGCAGTCACTGGGCGGGCATGGAGTCGGTCATCGAGTACACGAAGACCCCTGGATTGGTAATGACGGTGTGGCTGGAACGGGTCAGGTACTCAAGGCGGGTATGACGATTGCACTCGAGCCGATTGCAGCCATCGGAACCGAAGAGTTGGTGATGGCGGATGATGGCTGGACATGTATTACGACTGATGGTTCACTGGCGGCTCAAAGTGAACACACAATTTTAATTACTGAGTCTGGTGCTGAGATACTTACCCTAGCTTAAGAGAATTGCAACAATAGTTTGCGCAAGTAGCCCCCAGCTGTATATAATGAGGTCATATTATAGGTAGGACAATTGGCGGCAAAAAACGAATCAACATTTGTAGGTCTCGACATTGGCACAAGCAAAATAGCTTGTGTGGTTGGTTTACACCAAGATGACATGGCTGAGCCGAGTATCATCGGCCTTGGTGTAGCCCAGACGACTGGCTTGCGTCGCGGTACTGTGGTTGACATTGAGGAAACGGTCGGTTCAATTACCTCCGCTCTCGAGGAAGCTGAACGGATGAGCGGTGTAACCATCGAGCACGCCACTATCAGCGTAGATGGCGCCCATATCCAAAGCCTAAACTCTCGTGGTGTGATTGCTGTGAGTCGTGCTGATAAGGAAATATCGCGCGAAGACTTGGCCCGAGTCGAAGAGGCCGCTGCAGCTATTCAGATGGACAGTAATCGCCAAATTTTACAGGTGATTCCAAAAAGCTATACCGTTGATGGTCAGACCAATGTTGCTGACCCAGTTGGTATGAACGGCGTACGACTTGAGGTTGATACCCACATTATTACTGCAGCCTCTCCAGCTATGAAGAATCTAACAAATGCCGTATTCAGAGCTGGAATTGCGATTGACGACCAGTTGCTCGTCCCGCTGGCCTCGGCCCGGGCAGTGCTTACCAAGCGCCAAATGGAGCTAGGTGTCGTGCTTATCGATATTGGCGCTGAAACAACTGGTATAGCCGTGTTTGAAGAGGGCGGTATTGCGCTTACGACGATACTGCCAGTTGGGTCTAATCACATTACGAAGGACTTGGTGTACGGCTTGCGTACCAACATCGATGTGGCGGAAAAACTTAAACTAGCTCATGGCAGTGCAATAAAGGACAAAGCTCGAGCTCACATCAAGATAGATTTAGCGGACTTTGGCGGTTCTGGCGTCGTGACATTGGGCGAAGTTGATAAGATTATGGCTTCACGCAGTGAGGAAATCTTTATCATGGCAACGACCGAGCTGCGCAAGGCGGGCAAGGATTCAATGCTAGCTGGTGGGGCGGTACTGACAGGCGGTGGTGCGAACCTGAAGGGCATTGAGACTTTAGCTCAGGGCATACTGAAGCTCAACGTCGCGATCGCGGCGCCACGCGGCTTTGGTGGCATCAGCGACAGGGTTAAGGACCCTGCTTATGCTGCCGCAGTCGGGTTGATGTTGGTGGACATGCACCACGCCCCAGCTACCCATGGCGGGCTCAACAATGTTATCGGCAACACAGTCAACCAAGTAAAAGGCTTTTTTAAGAATCTTCTTCCGTAGCTAGGATTCTGTCGAGTCTAGCAGGCCATGTATATTATCATGGCTCTATTTTATTTTCTAGGTATGGTTGTTGGTAACGTGGCTCATGGAATGAACACCTTAGCACATAAAGTGAACACTAAATTTACATATAAACATTCACCGTCATGATTTGAGCAAATAATTTGCATTATCGAAGCGTTTTGGGTATACTTTTGCTATACCAACGAGTAATGGTATGTGTGGCAGGGAGCTATTCCTAACCTGAAAACTGATAGTTATCAGTAGGATAGCACGCAATTATATATAAGGAGCCCCTATGGCAGAAATTCGCCCTGAGATAGAAACATTTGCACGTATCAAGGTCGTCGGCGTCGGCGGCGGCGGAAACAACGCACTTAATCGCATGATTCAGTCGAGTATTCGGGGTATAGATTTTGTGGCCGTCAATACGGATGCCCAGGCTCTCCATTATTCGCAAGCAACCAAGAAGGTGCATATTGGTAAGGAAGCTACTCGTGGACTTGGCGCTGGAGCCAATCCTGAAATTGGCAAGATTGCAGCCGAGGAGAGTGAGGAGGACATATTTGCCGCCTTGAAGGGTAGTGAGATGGTCTTTATTACAGGTGGTTGTGGTGGTGGTACCGCCAGTGGTGCAGCGCCGGTAATTGCTCGAATTGCTAAGGAGATTGGTGCGCTGACAGTTGCAATTATGACCAAGCCATTTGCGTTCGAAGGTGATCGTCGACGCAAGATAGCCGAGGCTGCTCTAGACGAGCTGCGCGACAAGGTTGATACCCTTATCGTCATTCCTAACGATCGTATCTTGCAGATTATCGATCGAAAAACCTCGCTTTTGGACGCCTTTGGCGCGGTCGATAACATTCTCCGCCAAGGTGTGCAGGGTATTTCTGATCTCATCACAGTAAATGGCTTGGTCAACCTTGACTTTGCCGACGTAAAATCAATCATGAGTAATGCCGGTAGCGCCTTGATGGGTATTGGCCATGGCTCGGGTGATAACCGTGCTGTGGAGGCGGTCAAGCAAGCTATGGACTCTCCGCTGTTGGAAGTTTCTATCCAAGGTGCAAAGGGTGTGCTTATTAACTTTACTGGTGGCCGCGACATGGGTATGCATGAGATTGAAGAGGCGGCTAAGCTTATTCATGACTCAGTTGATCCTGAGGCGAACATTATTTGGGGTACTGTGCTCGACGAGAATACAACGGGCGAGATTAAGGTTACACTGGTGGCAACTGGATTTGATACGAATCGCACGCCTGCTAATCAGGTTAATAGTTTTGGGTTCTCATCAAGCTACAATCAAACTGTACCGCAGCAACCGAATCGACACATTGAACCCGAGCCAGAGCCTGAAGTTGAAGAAATGCCTTATATTCGTCAGCAGCCACGGGCTGTGTATGATCACGACGACGTTGAGCCTCTAGTTAGGGCTGAGCCCGATGAGGCTCCACGGACGATCTTAGACGACCCTGTTACGGGCTTTGACTTCGAAGAGCCTACGGCGGAGAAGGTTGAAGAACCAAACTTGGCTGAAGTGCCACGTGCCCAGCATGCGTCGCATGAACCAATTATCGAACATACTTCTGGGTTCAGTGGTGACGAGGATGATCTCGACAAGCCTGCCTACTTGCGCCAAGGCGTGAAGCTCGAGCAAGAGAGCGATGATGACATTCCAAGTTTTGTAAAAAAGAAGATGTAATGCTGGCGTGTGAGGGGAGAAAAGTATGAAGTGCCCAAGGTGTAGCTCGCATGATAGCCGAGTGCTCGAATCGCGCGATGTCGAGCAAGAAAGCGTTATCCGCCGCCGCCGCGAGTGCTTGAGCTGCCAGCATCGCTTTACTACCTATGAGCGCATTGAGGCGGCCCACCTGCTGATCATCAAGAAGAATGGTGAGCGTGAACTGTTTGATCGCAGCAAGCTGGCCGGAGGCATCTATCGCGCCTTCGAAAAGCGACCAGTTTCGGCGGATCAAATAGAAGCTATTATTAGCGCGGTCGAGCAAGAGCTAAAGTCAACTGGTGAACACGAGATCGCGAGTGTCACAATCGGTGAGTTGGTTATGGATAAGCTTCGTGAAAGCGACGACATCGCCTATGTGCGTTTTGCGAGTGTATACCGGTCTTTTGCTGACATTAAGAGCTTTGAGGCTGAGTTGAACCGACTAAAATCACAAGCCAAAAGGAAGGTCGACTAGGCAGTATCATGCTCATGCTATACTAGGTAGTATGAAGCTATATATCATATCTCGAGACGTGTTGCCTGCTGATGACTTACCATTGCCGTATGAGCTTTTTAGTCCTGATTCCAAGGAGGGGCAACGTATTGCTCAACTCTATAGCGTCGTCCAGTACCCAGCCTGTATTGTAACCCAGCTTGACGGTACACTTGTTCAAATATGGCAAGGGGGAATGCCCACGAAAGCAGAATTATCTTATTACGTTCATACTCCGATTTAACCTGTATATGTACTGTATTGAATAATCATAGTGTTCAATCAAATAAATGTGAACACCCTTAGGCTTGGAGTAGGCGGATGGTGTCCGTTCCGCCCGTTACGCCATGGTTAGTCCCGAAGGCACTAACTACTAAGTCACCCTTTTTTATATTGCCCCGTTTGCGTAGCTCTTCAAGGATGAGCCCGCTGATCTTTTGCTGGCCTGGTACTAAAAACGATTTTCCACCCCATACAATGGCTAGCTGGTTATAGGTTTTTGGATCGGGTGTAGCCATGATGATTGGTGCATTCGGTCGCAGGCTCGATATGTTACGGGCAGTGTCGCCGCTGAGTGTCTCGGCTAAGATTAGTTTGGCCGAAAGTTGTTCAGTGAGGGCAATGGCCGCGAGTGCTATGCTAGTTTGAATTTCGTTTCGATCAGTGACTTGCATGCTGTTGGTCTCACGCTCGAACACTATCCGGTAGCGCTGCTGAGATGGGCTATGTGTTGATGGCAAGTAGTTTTGTGTGGA
>JAYRIB010000058.1:0-3610 GCA_041907025.1 Candidatus Saccharimonadia bacterium
GGCAACAAAGGGTTTATATTCTTGAGTAAGCGCTTGGGCTCGAGAGTTTGTAGTCCTAAATTCAACACGTAGGTTATAGGTCTCTGTGGCTGCAACCTCATCCTTCCACAAACAAGCCTTGGCTGTTAAGCCAGCTGTACTACCATTGTTTGGGTCCTTCAGTACAGGTACCGAGCTAATGCTAGGTAAGTTCGTCCAATTCCACGATTGGCTTGCGGAAGAAAAGTAGTTATTTACATAGCCGTATGCGCCAAACCCTACTGCAACCACAAGGAGTCCTGCAGTTATGGCTAGTTTGTTGGCCTTCCATATATCGAGTGGTGTAGTGCGCTGGAATAATGACTTAGAACTGGCCTTAGCCTTTTTAGATGATTTCTTCGTAGCTTTTTTTGGCATGATATTCCTCTTACTAATATTGTACCTATCTTACCATAAGCAGGATAGATTACAAAATTATCCATAGACGCATCAACGAAAGAAGCCCCAGCTGTACACTAAGGCTGCTTAAGTGAATATTGCTATGGCTGGGACGGTAGGGGTCGAACCTACGGTCTCCTGCGCCAGAAGCAGGCGCCTTACCACTTGGCCACGTCCCAGTATAATGTATTTGTTTTGTCAGTGTGGCTACTCGCCTAATGCTTACGCATATCACGCTGCCACATATGACATGAGATATTCTACCTGAAAACTTTAACTTTTTCCAGGCCGTTAATTGCTAAACGGTACGGCGGAACTTCCAGATAGCAAGTGGGACTGAGACGGCCAAGATTCCTACAGCCCAAGCAAGCGTAATCCATACGGCGGCAAGATCACCACCAAACATGAGTGCGCGAGTAGCATTCACAATCTGTGTGACTGGCTGATTGCGAGCAAAAACCTGGAGCCATTCTGGCATGGAAGCTACTGGAACAAAAACAGAGCTCGCAAACGTTAGCGGGAAGACAAACAAGAAGCCTGCCGTCTGCATAGCCTCTGCATTGCGTATAAACAAGCCGAGTGCCGCCATCATCCATGAGAACGCGTAACTAAAGAACGCCATGAGCGCCAATGCCGCCACAACGTGCAATGCTGGCGCCGTAGCATCAAACCCCATAAGAATACCCACTCCAAAGAGCAGCAAGAGCACAAAGATAGTGCGCATATTATCGCTCGATGTTCGGGCCGCCAATACAGCCGATCGGGCGATTGGTAAACTTCTAAAACGATCTATCGAGCCGCGATCAAGGTCTTCGATTAATGCAATGGGAGTTTGAAGCGTTCCAAAAATAGCCGACTGAGCAATGATCCCTGGGAGCAAAAAGTTGATATAGGGCCCACTAGTAGCAACACCGATGGCGCCACCAAACACGTAGTTAAACAAAGTAAGGAACATAATTGGCTGAATAGAAGAAAATACCACTACTTGAGGCGTGCGCTTAAAGCGCATTAAGTTACGCTTCGTCAGCGTCCAGATATCTTGTAGTCCTAGCATAGCTGCTTGCATTACTTTCTCCCCTTTTTGCCAGTGACGGCGAGGAACACGTCGTCCAGGCTTGGCCTATGCACCGATATGTCGCGGATCTTAATCTTAGCGTCACCAAAAGCGGCCACGACTTTCAGGAGTGTGTCCGTACCCTTGGCTGCACGAACACTAATGGAGCGTGTCATTTCGTCAATCTTCGGTTGGGACTTAGTGAGAGTCTTCATGAGCTCAATTGCTTTTTCTTGATCCGCAGGCGCCACGTGCACCTCTACTACGTCACGACCTAGGCTGGCTTTTAGCTGGTTAGCTGTACCTTGTTGTACGACCTTACCGCGGTCAATAATACTAATGTAGTCACATAGCGCATCCGCCTCTTCGAGATACTGTGTGGTAAGGAGCAGCGTACGACCTTCGTCAACGAGCTCGCGTATAATCTCCCACAACTCCTGACGGGTCCGTGGATCAAGCCCCGTCGTAGGCTCATCCATAAAAATGATCTCTGGCTTACCTACCAAGCTCGCACCGAGGTCCAAACGACGACGCATACCGCCAGAGTAGGTCTTGGCCGGACGATCTGCTGCATCGACGAGACTCAGACGTTCGAGCAGCTCTTCAGTCCGCCTCTTAGCTTCCTTCTTGGGTACATGGTACAAGCGCGCCACCATCATAAGGGTCTCGCGACCAGTCAAGAAGTCATCTACAGCAGCAAACTGGCCAGCTAGCCCTATCATGCGACGAATCTCGTCTTGATTGGTTGCTAAGTCGAGTCCGTTGACGGTAACCTTGCCGCTATCAACATCAATCAGTGTGGCAAGTGCACGAACTAACGTTGTCTTACCCGCACCATTAGGTCCAAGCAAGCCATATATCTTGCCCTTCTCAACTTCAATGCTAACACCATTTAAGGCTTTAACCTTACCAAAGGTCTTTTTGACATTCTTAACAGATATAACAATCGACATTTCACCATACTATCAAATTTATAGCGATGGGGCAAGCACAGAATTATTGTTGTACTGGAGGCTGAGCTGGCGAAACCGGGGAGGTAGATGTCGGCACCCGCTGAGCAATCGTCTCTGCGTTTGGCGAAGCTACAGGAGGGATAACTGGCTGCAGATTTGGTGCAGGAGGGGCAGCTGGCTGCTGCGCTGGAGTTGGAGCTGGCGCGGCAGCGGGCGCAGGCTGCGGGTTCAAGTCTTTGAGCTCTTCATCAAGTTCGGCTTGAGACTCTTTAATATCGCGGACAGTTTGATCCACCGCTTGCTGCAAGATATCAGCATGATTCGTTAGCTTCGCCTTGAGGAATTCGTCTTGAGCTATGTCGTCACCTGCATCAATAAGCTGTTCGAGCTGGGCCTTGTCATCTTCGCTTAGCTTCTGATAACAAAACGCAATAAAGTAGTTCTGCACGCTCTCGGCAATGTCGTCTAGCATTTCTTGCTTTTGGCTAGGCTCCATAGCCTCGCCGCCAATCTCTTTTAGAATTAGTTCTTCTATAGTCTGTTGCATTACATTGTCCTCATTACGCTGCTGCTAATTCTGGTGCAGGTGGTGCAGAATCTGGAGTAGCTGGTCTTAGTGGTACTGACTCAGATGCGTCGGGCACAACCTCTGTTGACTTCTCGACCGTAGCACCGGTTTCTGGCGCGGCTTGGCCAAGGCCCTTTATCTTTAGTTCGATGTCATCGGCACTGAGTGCAGCGACTTCACCCTCAGCGTTCTTCCTGGCTTCATTAACTACCTGGTCTCGCTTAGCATCAGCTTCGCCTACTTTTGCCTCTCTCTCTTCGTCGGCCCGCTTAACGGCTGCCGCATGCTCGGTATCGGCCTGCTCCTGGGCAGCAAGTATGCTCGCTTCAATGTAACTTTTTATGAGTGATTCCTTGCGTGCTTTCTCGGCTGCCACCTCGGCTTCTTTGCGCGCTTCTTGTAAACGAGCCTCCCAGTTTTTGCCGGCCGCATCAATCCTTACGACTGTCTCCACGACTACTTTGCCAATACCCTCAGTAACGCGGTCCTTCACATTGTCCTTCATGCCAGAGAATAATTCCTTAGCTTTAGCACACCATTTGTTGAGCTTGTCAGCAATCTTCCGACCACGGTTCTTAATATTCTCAGGCGTTTCAGCAATCTTCTCGCCAGCAACTA
>JAYRIB010000059.1:0-2492 GCA_041907025.1 Candidatus Saccharimonadia bacterium
CGTGCTGCGGCGGCTGCGCTGCTTGAAGAGGACCTGCATCGTGTACGTGATGAGCAACGCTGTCGTGATCAGGGCCACCATGGTGGCAGCTGTGATCGCGGTGTCGGGCGCACGAGCCGAGGTGGCGATGGTCGCCGCCTCGGAGCCGCCCAGTGGTGTCGTGGCCTGGATGAAGCTGATGATGCCGAGCAAGCCCAGCAACCCAATCATCAACCCAGCCGCGACTCGGAGTGCTCGCATGACGAGCCCCTTTCGCTTGGGAGCCACACGGGTTTGTGTGGTGGCATAATAGTACTGCTCTCACGTACTGGTGTCAACGATAATATTGCTGGTCTGAACAGGTCAAAAATGATAAGATGAAGGCTAATGATAGTGGAGGGTGAGTGCGGATTATCGCAGTAGCAAATCAAAAGGGTGGCGTGGGTAAAACAACCACCAGCATCAACCTCGGTGCTTACCTTGCCAAGATGGGCCACCGCGTGCTAATTGTGGACCTCGACCCGCAGGGCAATAGCTCAAGCGGCCTGGCGATCGCCAAAAATCAACTACCCAAGACGATGTATCATGTTCTGGTCGAAAACGCGCCAGCGAGTGAAGTAATTGCTCGTACCAGCGTGGATAAGCTCGACGTATTGCCAGCTAGTTCCGTGCTTGCCGCTGCTGAGTTGGAACTGTCGGAAATGCCACAACGCGAGTACCAACTACGCAAGGCACTAAGCGGCCTGGAGTATGACTTTGTCTTGATTGATTGTCCGCCATCGCTTGGCCTGCTTACCCTGAACGGCCTTGTGGCCGCTAGTTACCTGCTTATCCCCGTACAGAGCGAATACTATGCACTTGAGGGTCTTGGTCAGCTTCTTGCGACCGTTAAACGGGTGCGTCAAGCACTTAACCCACAGCTAGTATTGCTTGGCGTGGTTATTACCATGCACTCCTCGCGCACCAGCCTGGCCGCCCAAGTTCAGACAGAGCTCAAGCACCATTTTCCAGATACATTGTTTGATACCATCATTCCGCGTAATATTAGACTAGCAGAGGCGCCGAGTCACGGAAAACCAATTAGCCATTATGATCGGTTCTCTAAGGGTGCCCAGAGCTATAAGAAACTCGCTAAGGAGGTGATTTCCCGTGTCAGCCAACAACCCAACCAATAATCGTTTAGGCCGTGGCCTAGACAGCCTTATACCTACAGATATTAATGAGTTTGCTGCGCCGTCGATGCCCAAAGAGTTAGTAAAAGAAGGTGCGCGCGTCGAGGACTTGCCCGTTGGCGACATTAGCCCAAACCCGCACCAGCCACGCTCGACCTTTAACGACGATCAGCTCAGTGAGCTGGCGCAGTCGATCAAGGAGCACGGTATTGTTCAGCCCCTGGTGGTAGTGCGCGAGGGGAGTGCTTATCAACTCATTGCGGGTGAAAGGCGTTTGCGCGCGGCTAAATTACTTGGTCTCGCTACGGTGCCGGCGATTATTCGCAGCTTCTCACAGCAAGAACAGCTCGAGGTTGCAGTTATAGAGAACATTCAGCGTAGCGAGCTAAATTTGCTCGAGCTTGCCAGCGCCTATGCGACGCTCAACGATCAGTTTAGTCTTACGCTCGACCAAATTGCTCAGCGCGTTGGTAAGGCCCCCTCAACGGTTGGTAACATTATGCGCTTGCTCAACCTGCCACACGAGGCCAAGCAGGCCCTAAATGACGGCCTTATTGTAGAGGGTCATGCACGTCAGATTTTGGCAGTGAAGCCCGAAGATAGACCATTGTTCTTGGAGATGGTGCTTAAGGGCAACTTGACCGTTCGGCAAGCCGAAGAGTTGGCTCGAGACTTTAAGGCCGAGGGCAAAGAGGCGGTCAAGAAGGTCGCCGAGAAGCAAACCTACAACACGCAACTCACGACTGACCTGGGTAAATACCTTGGTACCAAGGTGGATATACAAAAAACCGCCAAGGGCGGCAAGCTGTTGATTGAATTTTATTCCGAAGAAGAGCTTGGGCGGCTCTACCATCAGATACTGGGCGAGGATCAGGGTTAGTCTCATGAAAGTAGCACTTGTAACTGGTTCGAGTAGTGGTATTGGATTGGCGATCGCCCGACAGCTTTATGAAGCTGGACACTCTGTAGTGCTGAACTCAAACGACAATAGTGACAAGACTATACTCGATGAGTTTGGCGACTTAACAAGGGTGGATTTTGTTCAAGCGGACATAGCTGATCCAAATGAAGTTATCGCCATGAGGGATATCGTCCTAAATAGGTTCGGTAAAATTGATTACTTAGTTGCTAACGCGGGCGTTATGCCGCGGCCTGCAGGCATTGATGATATTACTAGTACAAATATTGATCGCACAATTGATGTGAATTTAAAAGGCACTTTTAACTGTCTGAGGATATTGGGCAAAGCGATTCAGGCGACATCTGACAGTGGCGCAATCGTTACTGTGTCATCGGTAGACGGCTTAATAGGAGAACCCTACGGGGTTATATACTCAGCTA
>JAYRIB010000060.1:0-5258 GCA_041907025.1 Candidatus Saccharimonadia bacterium
CTTGAAGCTGGAGAGAGCCTCTCCATGAATCTTGACGTCAGTATAGCTGAAGATTCCGACATGGTATTTACGAACTATGCACTAGCTGCAGCCTCACTCCTTGATGACCCTGATAACGCCGCTATCGCAAGTCTATTCGGTTCTGGTGGTGACTACTTGGAGCTTTTCATTGCAAATCAAACTAGTGATAACTCGATTAACAACTTCGCTTCAGCTCCATATCCGCTTCCAGTCAGCCCTGGAGCTAGTGTAACTTCGAGCCCCGCATCGCCATTGGCAGCGGCAGGTACAAATGAGGCAGTCTGGATTCTCATGAGTTCTGGTATGCTGACAGCAGCAGCCTGGCTAGCTATTAGATTGCGCAAGAACGCCTCAATACTGCATTAAGCCCCTCTGTGACGATAGCCCACATGCTATGATGGATAGAATGAAGAAGATAACACACGATGCCAAAGTCGGCCAACCAAAGAGATCTAGTCGTAAAATAAATTGGAAGCGACTAATTCTTATAGTTGTTGCCGCGTGCTTATTCGTAGCTGGAGCCTATATGTTGGTTACGGCGATTTACCCGTCAGTTTTTGTCCGACGGACTACGATAGCAGCAGTTAAGCTAGACAAGAAGAAAGACCAGATAATCATACCCCAGCTCGGGATTCAAGAGGGTATCTACGAGGGCGGGCCAGAAGTGCTCGAGAACGGCACCTGGCATCGTTATCCAGAACGTGGCAAGCCCGGGGTGGGCAACTTCATTTTGTCCGGCCATCGCTTTGTCATGGGCAATACCCCAGGCGAGACTCTGCGTAAGTCACCGTTTTATAATTTAGGCAAAATAAAAGTAGGAGACCCTCTCTATGTTGATTGGCGTGGTCGGCGCTTTACTTACAAGGTCGCAAAGACGTATCAAGTTAAGCCAAATGAAGTTAGTATTGAGGCCCCGTCTAAGAAGCATAAACTGACACTTTATACGTGTACACTGAGCGGAAGCGCCGATGGACGACTGGTGATCGAAGCTGAACTGGTGCCTACACCAACTACTTCTGCAGCGGGAGCTTGAGGCTAAAGACACTACCTTTGCTAGTTGAATGCTCAAGTATAACTTCGCCGCCATTGCGTTTTGCCAGGCTCTGAGCAATATAGAGTCCAAGCCCAGTTCCGCCGACCTCACGGGTGAGTTTATTATCCAGACGCACAAACTTCTTAAATAGTTTTCGCCTGTCTTCGCTATCAATACCCATGCCACTATCCTCAACGCTAATCACTATCCAGCCATGGTGTGGTTTGATCTCGACAGCTACGTGGCCTTTCTGGGTGTATTTTATAGCGTTCTCAATAAGCTTGGATAGAATGACCTTGGCCTCGTTAGGATCGCCAGCTACCATTGCCTTGTGCTCATGACCGCTAAAGGTGAGGGCGATCTTTTTAGCATCGGCCTTGGGGCGGAAGCTGCGCACGACATCCTCGGCTACACTGGTGACATCAAAGCTCATCTTTTTTTCGTAGTGCGGGACTTCGTCGTTATCAATTTCTGAGACTGTCAGAATGTCTCTAAACAGCTCAGAGAGTTGTTGGGCCGAGTTATAGGCTTGCTCTACTAACGGCTTGGCGTCTTTGCTGAGCTTGGCAATGTCGGGGTCGAGGGCGTTTGATAGGTTGCCCTGAATGATCGTGAGGGGTGTTCGCATCTCATGCGAAGCGGTGATGATAAAGTCGTTGCGCTCTCGCTCAGCGACCTTTTGCTTGGTAATGTCCTCAATCAGAATGACGCAGCCAATGCAGTCATTGTCGCCGTGGGTAATGGGCGCGATAATGAGATGGAGCGTATTCTTGCCTTGCCGTAATTCTGGGATGTCAGCTGTTATACATTTATCGTGAACATTCGCAAAGTCATCTGCCACGCCGAGTTCAGAAAGCGCCTCGGTAATGGCCTGCTTGGTCTTGGCTTTGATACCCAGGAGCTTATGGGCGACGTCATTAAACTCTAAAACCTCCATGTGCTCGTCTAGCATAATGAAGCCAACTGGTAAGCTGGCAATAGAAGCTTCTAGCTTGGCGTGTTCGGTGTAGAGCTCTTCGTTGCGTTCCATGACTTTTTGTTCTACCATGCGTTCTTCGTCGGCAAGTTGGGCGTAGGCTTGCTTGAGTTTCGAAATGTCAGTCATGACGAAGACATAGCCGGCCAACTTACCGCGGTCATCGAGGATACTACTGAGCTTAAGGTCGACAGGGGTTATGCTTCGACTACCTTGGGTCATCACGCCGAGGTTATCAAGCTTCTTGGCCTGCTTGACGTTGGGGTCGGCCACAAGTGCGTGCCGTACCGTACTAAAGTCTATAGGCACAAAAAACCCATCAATCCGCTTACCCGCAAGCGGTTCTTCATCGATGTTGAGCAAGTGCTTGGCGCTGGCATTAGCGTACTGTAGCTCGAACTTGACGTCAGTTACAATAACAGTTTCAGCCATAGTATCGAGAATATTGGTAGCCACTTCGGCTGGGTTAATACTAAACAGGCTATAGCGCAATATACCATAAGACATCAGTGCACCCATGATAGTTGTAAACAGGCTCTCGAGCGGCATGAAGAATGGTAGGCTGAGGTAGGCCGGTAGGATGTTTGTTATTGTCGTACCAATAATAGGTACCAAGACGCTAATGAGAAAAATCTTGGCTTGCCGTTTCTTTTTGCCATGGCGCTCACGAATGTAGAATCGAACTAAGATGGCTGCAATAAGTAGAGTTAGGAACTGGAACCAAGCCAGGTAAATGGTGCCGAGCGGTCCTAGCACCATTTCATAGCCCCAAAAGTGAGCTATGAGCGCCGCGGGCTTACGAACAAAGATGAAGTTGGTAGCAAGTGCCAGGGCAATAATAAGAAATGAAGTCCCAAGTATGGTGGCAAAGGACCCTATAAACTCTTCGGCATCATCATAGGTATTGTTCACAACAAATACGAGTAGCGCTGGTAGGCCAACGAGGGATGAAAGAGCGATGCCGCTACGGACAATTAGACCCGTGTAGGCATTGGCGGCCGAGTAGGTGGCAAGGTCGGTAAGTGACCAGACCAAGGCAGACATGACAAATATACTTAGCCAGATCGCTCCTTTGATTGAACTGCGCCTACGGGATATTGTGCGGAGCAAATAGATGTTAACAAGAACTGAAGTTACTGGTATGGCTATAAACGGTGTAAAACGAAACGACAACGCTTGACTCGGCGGTAGCGCTACCAGTCCAAAGAGGATTGCTAACAAGAACACCGTTGAGCAGCCGATCATGATTGTAGCGAGTACGCGGTTTTTTACCATAAGCATTATTATACTAAAGAATCTGGTTCAACATAAGGCTCGCTACAGTCCAAGTGGTTGTCAGACTTGGTTTAGAGGCCCTGCAATACGGAGCCAAGCTCGCTGAGGCCCGCTCCAAATACGAGGGTAAAAATAAACAGCACCATGACAACGATAGTGAGGCTTTGCCAGATGTCGTGTAAAAGCACCTTGGGTCGGATTTTACCGTTATAGCGGTGATCTTTGACGATCGTAGCCAGTGAACTGAGGTTGATGATGAGCGCGATAGACGGGAAGACAACTGCCCAAAGCATGACAACAAGAGAGTTGAAGATCCAGGCGCCATAAAAAGCGGCAAGACTGTCTGACTCTGGTATAGTCAGGCGATACAGTAAACTGATCGCAAGGATTGTAAGAAAGGGAGCAAGGAGCGCAATGCCAGTAGCGGCATGGTGCTCAAACAGTGAGCGCATGTGTCGCATGTGTTTGAGTTGAGCTAAGTGATACTTACTCAGCTTCTTCTTATTCTTCTTATGTTTAACCATAGTTTGATTATAGGCTAATTCTACTCAATGTCGAGTACTATTGGGTTGGCGACTCTGGCATTAGTGGGCGCTTACTGCAATAATAGTCCTATGAAGTATTCACAGTTATTTTCCCAAACTAGCAAGCAAATTTCTGCACAAGAGAAGTCCCTTAACGCCCAGTTGCTGACGCGAGCAGGCTTTGTGGATCAATTAATGGCCGGGGTATACAGCTACTTGCCTTTGGGACTGATCACGCTACGCAATGTTGAGAGGGTGGTGCGTAAGCATATGGATAAGCTTGGTTCTCAAGAGGTCTTAATGCCTACGTTGCACCCGAGTGCCATTTGGAAAACAACTGGTGGCTGGGATAGTATTGATGTGCTCTTTAAACTGGGTAGTCGTACGGGTAACGAGTACGCTCTCGGACAGAGCGAGGAAGAGGTGGTGACACCCCTGGTAATGAGCCGAGCCAAATCCTACAAAAACTTGCCGCTCAGTGTCTATCAAATTCATTGGAAGTATCGTGATGAATTAAGGGCCAAGAGCGGCATTATGCGCGGTCGGGAGTTCTTGATGAAGGACATGTACAGCTTCCATACTGGCCAAGAGGACTTTGACGCATACTACAAACAAGCTAAAGACGTGTACTTGGACATTTTTGCGGAACTAGGTCTCGAGGCCAAGGTAACCGAAGCTTCGGGCGGTAACTTTACCGACAAAGTCTCATATGAGTTTGAGGTGCTAACCGACGCTGGCGAAGATACGATTTATTACTGCGAGGAGTGTGACTTCTGTGTGGAAGACGAGATTGCCGAGGTTAAGCCAGGTGACACCTGCCCGCGTTGCGACAAGGGTACGCTTAAGGAGGCTAAGGCGGCCGAAGTAGGCAATGTGTTCGACTTAGGCCAGAAGTTTACTCGTGCATTCGATCTAGCATACACTGACACCGAGGGTCAGCGTCAGTACGCTATCATGGGCTGTTATGGTATAGGCGTGAGTCGGGTGATGGGTGTGATTGCTGAGAAACACCACGACGACAAGGGTCTGGTGTGGCCAGCCAGCGTAGCTCCGTTTATCTATCACATAATTGCCCTCCCAGATGACGAAAACATTGCCGCTGCCGAGAAGGTCTATGCGGCGCTTGGTGCTGACCAATGCTTGTTCGATGACCGAAGTGATACAAGTCCAGGTGCCAAGTTTGCCGATGCCGATTTAATTGGCTGCCCAGTGCAGATTATTATTTCGCGCAAAACGCTCGAGCAGAGTAGCGTCGAGGTGGTGAGCCGTAGTGGCGCCTTTGAGACCTTCATGCTGCCGCTTGATGATATTGACCAGCTTGAGCAGCGGCTGGCGGCCTAAAGTGGCAACTGACTTCCGGGCTAGAGTCTACGAGGTGGTAAGGGCTATTCCAAAAGGCATGGTGATGACCTACGGCGACGTGGCTCGA
>JAYRIB010000061.1:0-19392 GCA_041907025.1 Candidatus Saccharimonadia bacterium
AGCCAATTGAGGTCAAAAACGGCTTTAAAACCACCTACGAGGTCGATCCCGAGAAGAAAAAGGTGATCACCGAGCTTAAGCGTGCCGTAAAGACCGCCGATACCGTCTGGCTGGCTACCGATGAAGACCGCGAAGGGGAAGCAATTGGTTGGCATCTGTGTGAGGTGCTCGGGCTCGATCCAGCCAAGACCAAGCGGATCGTCTTCCACGAAATCACCAAAGCGGCGATCGAGGAGGCGATACAGAGCCCCCGCACGCTTGATATGAGCCTGGTAGAAGCTCAGCAAGCCCGCCAGATACTAGATAGGATCGTAGGCTTCGAACTCTCACCAGTGGTATGGCAGAAGGTGCCAGGCGGCAAATCAGCTGGCCGCGTGCAGTCCCCAGCCGTGCGCCTACTAGTGGAGCGTGAACGCGAGATCGATGCCTTTAAGGGCTCCTCACAATTTAAGGTGACGGCTGAGTTTATGCACGACAAGCACGGCTTTAAGGCTGAATTACCAAAGCGCTTTGATACCGAAGCCGAGGCCCAGAAGTTCTTGGAAAGCCTGATTGGTGCCCACTTTAGCGTTAGTGACGTAACTACCAGTCCAGCCACGCGCAACCCTGGCGCGCCGTACACCACCAGTACCTTGCAACAAGATGCCAATAGTCGACTAGGCTTCAGCGCCAAAGCCACCATGAGCGCCGCCCAGAAGCTCTACCAAGAGGGTAAGATCACCTACATGCGTACCGATTCGGTCAACTTGAGCAAACAGGCTCTGGGCCAGATAACCAGCTACATTACCACGCAGTTTGGCAAGGACTACCACCAAATCCGCACCTTTAAGACCAAGTCGGCTAGCGCGCAAGAGGCTCACGAAGCCATTCGGCCAACCGATGTGAGCGTCGAAGTAGCCAGTGGTAATGCTTACGACCAAAAACTCTACGATCTAATTCGCCGTCGCACCTTAGCGAGTCAAATGGCTCCAGCTAAGCTCGAGAAGACGACCGTAAAAATTGTGATTTCAACTAATAAGGAACTATTTGAAGCCAAGGGTGAAGTTGTGATCTTTGACGGCTTTATGAAGGTATACGGCGCCGGCAAAAAGGATCCCGAGATATTGCCGCCGCTTAGCGCCAAGGATGAGTTAGCACTCACATCCGTACAAGCCAAGCAAGTGTTTGCCCGCCCACCAGCTCGCTACAGCGAAGGTAGCTTAGTGAAAAAGCTCGAAGAGCTCGGCATTGGCCGACCCTCCACCTACGCTACCATCATCTCAACCGTGCAAGTACGTGGCTACGCCGTAAAGGGCGAAGGCGAAGGCACGCCACGCGACGTCATTATACTCAGCCTAGACAAAGACCAGGTAACGCGCGAAGTTGTCCAGGAAAAGGCAGGCTCAGATAAAGGTAAACTGGTACCAACCCCCAGTGGGCAAGTGCTCAATGATTTCTTGGTAGAACACTTCGAGCGGGTGGTGGACTACAGCTTTACCGCCGAAGTCGAAAAAGAATTTGACGAGATTGCCGCAGGCGAGCTTAAGCGTAACGCCATGCTACAGGAGTTTTACGACCCCTTCCATGCTCTTATTGAAGGGTCTGGCACGATTGACCGGGCGGCTGTGGCCCAAGCTCGAGAGATTGGTATTCACCCCAAAACCAAGAAGCCAATCCTGGCGCGGTTTGGCAAGTACGGACCCATGCTCCAGATGGGTGCAACGGAGGATAAGGACAACAAGCCAAGCTTTGCACCACTGCCCGAAGGTAAACGACTCGAAGACGTCACCTTAGAAGACGCAATTACCATGTTCACGCTGCCACGCACCGTAGGGAAGACTGCCGAGGGAGAGGAGATCCTGGCTAACATTGGGCCATTTGGACCCTACGTGAAGATCGGCAAGCTGTTTGTCTCCATCAAACCCGAGAGTCCGTTTGATATCACCCTGGAGAAGGCAAGGGAGCTGATTGCCCTCAAGCAGAAGGCTGAGGCCGAGAAATACATCCAACGCTTTACTAAAGAGGGTATCGACATCATCAACGGTCGCTATGGCGCCTACATTACCGATGGTAAAAAGAACGCTAAGATCCCAAAAGATACTGAGCCTGCGAAAATAACTCTCGAGCAGGCCGTGGCGCTGATTGCTGCAGCGCCAGATAAGAAAGCGCGTCCAAGACGAAAACGCACTTAGTAGATTGCACGAATAATCAACAAAAATATTGGCAATATTGTGTTGACTTGCACTGGCTACTATAGTATAATTGCTTGTATCGTATATGGTACGTGGCATAACATATGCTAAAGCCATAGGCAGTAAATGGTGAGGGTGATTTTATATTTATGGACAAAAACTCTACAACACAGTACAAGATTGAAGATTTGCAAACCATGATTCAGGCGTCTCTCGAGGTTCTACGCAAGGACCGCGACCGAGAGGTACTCATGAAACGTCATGGCGTGCTTAACAATACTCCACAAACCCTAGAGCAGATTGGCCAACAGCTGGGCATTACCCGTGAGCGTGTTCGCCAGATCGAAAAGGCTGCCTTGGCGCGTATTCGACAAGAAGAAGGCATCAATGCAGATTTTGCTCGTGTTCTTCTGGATCTCGTGGATAATAAAGGTGGCGTTATCCGGTTTACGAATGTTGTTGGACAGCTAGCAAACGATGACCTAGCTGCTGAGCTCGATTTCATTATTCGTACCAACCCACACTTTGTACTTGTTGATAAAAACGACCAGTTCGAAAGCCTTATCGCGAACGCAGCTAACTACAGCGAAGAGGATATTAAGACGCTCCACCAGCTGATCATTGACACCACCAAAGAACTCGGTAAACCTGGTGACTTTGCTCGTATTGCCAAGCGTATTGATGGCCCACACAAGGCTACTTCTCTTATGGAGATCGCCTACGCCTCAGCTCACATGTCAGAGCTTGAGAACAACTGGGGTCTTAGCCATTGGCCAGAGGTTAATCCAAAGAGCATTCGTGACAAAGTTTACCTGGTACTCAAGCGCAACACGCGACCAATGCACTTTTCAGAAATTGCCAAGAAACTCAGTGACGTTCAAGCTAATCCTAAGCAAGTCACCACCCAGGCCGTACACAACGAACTGATCAAAGATAAGCGCTTTGTACTAATAGGGCGTGGCATCTATGCATTAGCGGAATGGGGCTACCAAGCAGGTACGGTAGCTGATATCATAGAAGAGATTCTTAAAGAAGAGTCACCCCTACCGAAAGACGAGATCGTACGTCGCGTACTTGCTCGTCGCCAGGTAAAGGTTACTACTATTGCTCTGAATCTGCAGGAAAAACCGCAGTTCGAGCGCGTTGCTAAGGCAACCTACCAGCTTAAAAAGGCTTAAACTTTCTTCATGGACATAATTGGAACTATACTGGGTGGTCTTATTTCGATTATTGGCACAGTGCTGTTTCAATATTGGGGCTGGGTGCTGATAGCTGGTTATTTGGTTTGGCGAATCCTCAAGAACAACAAGATCACTGCCGTCGTCGAACAGACCGACCACATCATGCTGCAGATCATTGTGCCAAAGAACAACGAGAAGAAAGAGCTCTCGGCTGAGCAGATGTTCGCGAGTCTGCATGGAATCTTGCGGCCGGCAGGGGAGATTGCCTCTGGCGAAGCGATCCAAGAACATATTAGCTTCGAGATTGCCTCGGAAGAAAACATCATCAACTTCTATGTCTGGGTACCAATCCATCTCAAGGATTACGTCGAGAGCCAGATCTACGCCCAGTACCCCACGGTACAAATCCAAGAAACCACCGATGATTACGCTCAGAAGGACCTGAAGGGCCGCAACGCGTTTACCTCCGAAGTCACGCTGGATAAGAGCGACGTTTTCCCAATTAAGACCTTCCCGAGCTTCGAGGTAGACCCACTAGCTGGCATAACTACCGCACTAACAAACCTCGCCACAGAGGAGGAGCTATGGATACAGTTTCTAATTCGTCCGGTCGACGACAGTTGGCACAAGCGATCCATTGGCTACATTGATGAAGTCACCAAGGGCAAACCAAACCGTTTTGGCTCTACCTGGGAGCAGAAACTGATTATGTTGCCCTTCAAACTCATCGGCGAGCTATTGCACGCTGCGTTCGTTGGCCCCACTTCGCCACCCGATAAAAAGGATGACAAGAAGGATGGCAAAAAGGAGTTGAGCACAGGCCAGAGCACACTCAATGCTGCCGTTGAAGCCAAGGCCCAAAAACTTGGCTACGAAGTTAAGATTCGCATTGCCTACCTTGGTCAAGAAGAGAGCGTTGCTAAACAGCGCATACAAGCCTTAGTAGGGGGCTTTAAGCAGTTTAATACTATTAATCTTAATGGGTTCTCAAGTGCGCCAATCCATAATGGCCAAGAAGCCTATGACGAATACCGTGCACGCTACTTCGGCGATCCTGGTTATATTCTTAACATCGAAGAGCTAGCTAGCTTATACCACCTGCCGCACATCTCGGTCGAGACACCCAACATTGCTTGGACCAGCACAAAAGTAGGCGAGCCGCCTACTAACTTGCCAACCCTTCACAATACACCGTCGGGCGACCTCAGTTTAATCGGCACTACTACCTTCCGTCAGGGTGAGATTAAGTTCGGCATTAAGCGAACTGACCGCAAACGTCACTTTTATGTCATTGGTAAGTCTGGCTCTGGTAAGTCATTTATGCTCGAACTCTTGGTGCTTTCTGACATTTATCACAATCAAGGTTTCGCTATTGTCGACCCCCACGGTGATTTTGCTCAAGACATGCTCAAACACATCCCCGAGCAGCGACTCGATCAGGTGGTATACTTTAACCCGGCCGACGTCAATCACCCCATTGCCTTTAACCCGATGGAGAATAGCGACCCGAACATGCGGGCCAACATTGCTTCCGAAATTGTTGGCGTACTCAAAAAGATGTTTGAGAACTCATGGGGCCCTCGTTTGGAGCACATTTTGCGTTTTACTTTGCTTGCCTTGCTTGAAACACCCGACGCAACGCTCCTTGGTATCACTCGTATGCTTACCGACAAGACATATCGCAAGTTCGTTATTAATAACATTACCGACCCAGTTGTTAAAGCCTTTTGGGTTAATGAGTTTGCGGCTTGGAACGAGAAGTTTGCCTCAGAGGCCGTAGCGCCTGTACTTAATAAGGTAGGTGCATTTACTGCTAACCCATTGATTAGAAACGTACTTGGACAGGTCCGATCGAGTTTTGACATTCGACAGATGATGGATGAAGGCAAGATCCTAATTGTCGATCTGTCGCGCGGGCGCCTGGGCGAGGATAACGCTGGAATTCTCGGCGCGCTACTTATTACAAAAATTCAGCTGGCGGCTATGAGCCGGGCCAACATCGAGAACATCGATGATCGTCGACCGTTCTACCTCTACGTCGACGAATTCCAAAACTTCGCGACTGATTCATTTGCCGTTATTCTGTCTGAAGCCCGTAAATATGGCTTATATCTGACCATTGCCAACCAATACGTCGCCCAGATGCCTGATGAGGTGCGCGATGCGGTATTCGGTAACGTAGGTTCCATGGTAAGCTTCCGTGTTGGTAGCGAAGACGCAGCCTATCTGGCTAAGTACTTCGAACCCGTCTTTGAACCGCTTGATCTCGTAAATCTCGGTTTACGGAACATCTATGTAACCATGAGTATTGATGGCGAAACATCGCTACCATTCTCGGCAAAGACGCTTGCTATGCCAGCTTCGTCTCACGATCATACCAAGAGAATCATAGAACTAAGCCATGAGAAGTTTAGCTCACCTAAAGATGAAGTTGAGAAAGCAGTTGCGGACTGGTGGGGGATGAGTCACGACGACAAGCCTGCAGACAAGCCTACTCCTGGCGAGCCGCACATACCAACCATACAAACTCAGAATGAACATAAACCGAACATTGAAGGGCTTGCACCGAAGCGCTACAGCGAACAAGTAAAAGGCGGACGACCACCCCAGCAGCAGCGCAATAGCGGGGGAGGTGGGGGAAACCGTGGCAATAGGGGCGGCAACAGGCCAAACAGTGGCGGACGAAGTAATCAAGGCCAAGGTGGGGGTAGACGCGGCTAAGCGAAGATTAATCGGGGAACGTGCATAAATCTTACAAACAAGGACTGAACGATCAGCAACGGTCACTCCCCTTGTGTTAAGCCTGTTTGTACGTAGCTATGCCAAATGAGCTCTTACCGTTTACTGCATCTTAACTACTCACGCCGTCATATGTAACGATTCCTATAGGAACAATTACCTAAGCCCTAGCTCATAGCATGTAACATACCATGGCGTTAGTGTGGCTCATCGGTATGGACGGCGTAGCAACGAATAACGAGAACTAGCTGGCAGAACGTGGTATGTCGCGTGCTAGAACTCTGTATTATAGCCTAAGAATGTATAGTACCAAGATCTATACAAAAGCTATAGGTATAAGTAGCCAGCTTAAGCGTTAAACTGTGCATGTCGCACAATCTACCTTTTGCGACTAGTACCTGGATAAACTAACTAAGTATGTGTTTATGTAGATTTCTGGTTTTTATGTTTAATTTGTGTTTTTGATTTTTGCCAACTTAGCCTGACGCGAGTGTTCTGACTATATGGATACCAATCTTCTACTACTCCTAAATAGGCGGAAAACAAAAACCGAACTTACTTCGGGGTTATCCAATATTGGATAGATGCTACTTATAAAAGACGCGCCCAGCAATGCGCAGATCAACATACTCGCTAGGGTTAACCTTCTTAGCCAATACGGCCCGTAGATCGCCTATCTGGCTCTCCAGGCTACGGGTTGTATCTAGCTTAATTACATAGCCTTTATTCGTTTTTACGTACAGCTCAGTTGTGGTTTCAGCAACTGACTTGTCCACGCTCTGCAGCCCGAGCAATGGGAGCTGCGGATCGATCTTGCGAACAAATGCCACAAAACTACTTGGAACGACTTTTTGGCCAATTTTGACTGGTAAGTTTGTACTATCCTCTACTACTGGCAAACCCTTATCCAGATTGTCGAGCTGAGCATACGCTTTACCATTCCCTGATAGAACAAATACCGAACTACCACTCCTCCACTGTAGTGTGGCCTGCTGTTCCGACACTCTTACCTGGATCCCTCCCAGCAAGCGGCGCTCGACCCGTACGCTCTCCAGCTGATAGTTGTTCGCCTTCAGACGCTTCCCTATCTCATCTGGGTTCACGAACAAGCTGTTATTTCCCAGGAACGACGCTAATAAAATTGCCTGTGTTTGCTTCTTTAGCTCATCAGTTGTTAGCTGCTGATTACCTCGGACTGCAATACTGCGGACTCTAAAGAGTGGCGAAAACAAAACGATATACACAGCCCCAATAACCAAGCCTATAACCAACAGCGGGCGCCATAAACGGCCTAAACGCAACTGGCGCTTCGGTGGCTGGTAGTTCGCTCTATACGCAGCCGAATTACTAAACGTAACTTGTCGCCCTCGACGTGCCACTTAGCGCTGCCCTGCAGTGAAGATAATGTGCGCGAGCTCTCGTGCGGCGTGAGGTTTTGCATACTTATGGATAGTCGCAGCCAAGTAACGCATGTCGGCAGACTGTGAGAACAGCTTCTCTAATTCATTGAGTAATCTAATTCCGGTCAGATCTTTTTCTGGCAGTAAGCGTACGGCGCCAGCTCGGGCCAGATACTGAGTATTCTTCATCTGTTCATTATTAGCAGCGGTTGGTAATGGCACAATAATGGCTGGCTTTGCCCAGTGCGCTAGCTCGGCCAAGCTATTTGCCCCGCCGCGCGCCACAACTACGTCGGCAATGCTATACGCTAGGCCCATTTCGCTATTTAAGAAGCTATATGGTTTATAACTCTCCTTAAGTTCTGGTTCGAGCCTACTAGCCAGGAACCTCGCCCGCTCTATTTGGTTCTCCCCCACAACATGAATCAGCGTATAGAGTTTTGTAAAGTGCGCCAGGTTGTCGAATACCACAGTGTTAATATTATGCGAACCAAGCGAACCGCCAAAGATAAGTATGATCGGTTTTTGATCGCTTATCGTAAAGCTAGTGCGGGCAGTTTGCGGATTACCCACGATGGCACTGCGGCGCAGCGGGTTGCCCGTAAAAACTAGGTTATGAAGTCCATACTCCTTATAGAACTCTACTGGGAAGCCAGTAGCGACAGTCTGAGCACTTCTAGAGAGTACCTTGTTGGTCATGCCAAGCACGGTGTCGGAGTCGTGCAGTACCAGTGGTATCTTAAGCCATTTAGCGGCCAAGCCAACTGGCAGCCCTACGTAGCTACCTTTAACAAAGACCACGTCTGGCTTATACTTCCGCACCAGCTGATAGGCTCTAAACACACCACCATTGAACTTAAATAAATCCTTAAAATTATGCCAGTTAGTTCGAGCATCAATGGCGGCTTCGTAGAAGCTCCGGCCGTAACGTCGGAACTTACCAGCCGGAATCCGCGCATACTCTATGCCAGCCCCAGCCAGAACCTTTTGCTCCATAGACCCACCCGAGCCAATGAACAAGACTTCTAGATTTTTATCGAGCTGTTTTAACTCGTCGAGGACTGCTAGAATCGGAGCTATATGCCCCGCCGTTCCGCCGCCCGATACCACTATGCGCATCAGTGGCCTCCTTTATAGTGTATTTTGAAATATTCTGCAGAATGCCGACCGCTATTAGCGACGCCAACATGCTCGTGCCGCCGTAGCTGATGAACGGCAACGGTATGCCGGTCAGCGGAATCAGATTAAGCATGGCGGCGATATTCACCAGTGCTTGGAACCCAAACCAGGCAGTAATACCGATTGCCGTTAATCTAGCAAAGTCATCGGGTGCGCGGCGCACGATTGCCAGGCCGCGATAGACCAGACCTGCGAACAAGCCAATTACGATGCTTGTGCCCCAGAGGCCAAATTGCTCACCAAGTATGGCAAATATCGAGTCGTTGGTCGACTCTGGCAAGTAGCCATACGATTGCAAACCCTGGCCTAACCCCTTCCCTAGTATACCACCTGACCCCAGCGCAATTAAGGCTTGGTTAATGTGGTATCCGCTCGCGCTGACGTCTTCCTTGTGGTTAAAAAACGTCACAACCCGAGCTAACCGATATGGTTGAGCAATAATCATAGCCACCCCACCTGCAAAGAACATACCCATAGCGCCGCTGTAGAGCCACAGCGGCATACTTGAAAGCAGCAAAACACTCATGCCCGCCCCCAACAGAACCATGGCGCTCCCCATGTCCTTCTGAATAAACACCGCCAAGAAGCATGATGCGCCCAGGATGAGCAAGAACGGCAACAAACCTTTCGTGAAGCTCCTAAGCCTGTCCTTGTAACGCTCAAGCCAGGTTGCCAGGTAAAGAATCAAGCCGAGCTTAAAGAACTCAACTGGCTGCAAACTAAGCGAACCGATGCGTAACCAACGAGTCGCGCCGTTCGTGCTCGTGGACAAACCAGGTATAAGGACAAATAACATCAGGGCAAACGACGCAAAGAACAAAACGGCTGCATATTTTCGCCAGAAATCATAGCGAACCTTGGCTACAATGTACCAGACGACCAGACCTAGGCCAAAACTTAGCAGCTGAGTCGTAAAGTAGGTGTTCTTATCATTCACTCCGCCCGTAAGCGACAACTTTACGATTGAGCCAGTGGCATAGAGCATAATAAGCCCAACCGCCACCAAAGCCATCACGATTACGGTTAGTAAGTAGTCAGGCTTGTGCGCCCTAAGCTCGCTGGCTGGTCGCACAATGCTAGCGACACGCCGAACTGGTTGTTCCCTCCGCCGACCCATATCTTCTGACTAACCTCGTGTAATTAAGCCAATAATAATGCCGCCGACTGCACAAACGGCCCCAATCACCCAGAAGCGCATAGTAACTTTGGTTTCTGGCCAACCAATTGCCTGTAAGTGGTGATGGACTGGTGCCGAGAGGAAGATCTTCTTCTTACGAATACGCTTCGAGAGTATCTGCAATACGCTAGACCCGGCCTCGGCGACAAACACCGCGCCAATAATCGGCAACACGAAGACCGAGTTAGTAAGCATGGCCACCACGCCCAAGGCCGTGCCCAAGGCAAACGCACCGCTATCCCCCATCAGGAACCGTGCGGGGAAGATATTAAACCACGTATACGAGAGCATGGCACCGACTACAGCAGCACAAAACCCAGCGATACCATAGTTGCCCTGCACGAGCGCAATGACAGCAAAGGCGCCAAATGCAAGGCTGAGCAAACCGCCGGCCAGCCCATCAAGCCCATCTGTAATGTTGACGGCATTGGCCGTAGAGATCACCACGAGGACGAACAGCGGGATGTAGAGCCAACCAATACTAAAGTCGCCCACGGCTGGCACATGAATAAGGTTATAGCCGAGTTTGTAATAGAAGTACAAAGCACCTGCCGCGGCAATACCGAAAATAAGCATAAACTTAAGCCGAGAACGCAGGCCGCCGGCCAGATTCTTGGAGCCGCGAATATTAATATAGTCATCGATCAGACCAACGACGCCAGCACTTACAAAGGCAAACAAAGGCAGCCAGGTTTGGTTGCGACTAAAGTTCAGCGTAACGGTCACCAGCACAACCGCTGCGATAGCAATAATCCCAGCCATCGTTGGAAAATCTCGGGCATGTTTAGCCGCCTGCAGACTATGCACGATTGGCGTTGCCTCACCGCTTGTCGAAGAATGCGTGCGGGCCTGTTTCCACCACTTATGCTTAAATGCAAAGTGTGTATATACCGGCGTAAGCGCCATAGCGGCTACAAAAGCCAGGAAGGCTTGCAAAAGAACACTCGATAATTGATTAATACTAAAGCTGATTGTTTCTGTCATATTGTACTCCTTATTCTACCATATCTGGGCGTTGTCATAACTTTGGTGGCACCTGATAATACTTCAGCAATGCTTTCGCAACGGTGGCAAAAGCTGGTACAGCTGTCTTCTCGGCAAAGCCTTCAACCTTTGGGTAATCAATTCTCACCATCATAACGAACTTCGGGTCTTCAATTGGTGCAAAGCCTACGAAGCTACCAATGTTCTTGACTTCTTCGTAGCCGCTACCATCAGCTTTCGGGACCTGAGCCGTGCCAGTTTTTCCAGCTACCGTGTAGCCTGGCATCTTAGTAGCCCAGCCAGAACCCTTCTCGACCACACGCCCCATCATGGTCGCTACTGTGGCAGCGGCTTGTGGACTAATGACCTGAGAGTTCACGAGCTTCGGCTCGTTGCGTTTAATGCTACCATCTTTGTTGACTGTGCCATCAACCAAATATGGTTGGTACAGCTTGCCACCGTTCGCAATCGCCGAAACAGCCTGAACCATTTGGATTGTTGTGACCGCGATTCCCTGACCAAACGTCATGTTAGCATAGTCCACATCATAGGTGCTGGGCGACTTAATCGGCACTGCGGCTTCACCAGCTTGCTCAATACCAGTGGGTACCCCGAAGCCAAACTTTTGAATGTAACCAGCCAACAGCTCCTTACCACTCTTGGTCACCTTGCCAGAATCGTTCCCAAGCTGTTTCAATACAAAAACCATGCCAGTGTTAAGGGACTTCTGGATAACATCGTACATAGTCTGCACACCAAATTTGTGATTCTCAGCGTTACGAATCGTCTTGCCGCTCACGACCACCTCGCCCGTGTCGTCATAGGTGGTGTCTGCTTTGACCTTACCGCTGTCTAAACCAGCCGCCATGGTAATTACCTTAAAGCCCGATCCTGGCTCGAACAGGTCTGTTACGGCACTATTGCGGAACACACGGTAGTCAGCTGCCTTAACACTGCCGAAGTTGTTCGGATCATAGTCAGGATAGTTCACGAGCGCCTTAATAGCACCAGTGTTTGGATCCATCACCACAATACTGCCAGACTCTGCTCGGTTTTCGTTTACCGCCTTTTCTAGCGCAGAGGCTGCTACAGCCTGTATGCTGCGATCAATAGTCAGAACTACGTCTTTGCCGTTCTGCGGCTCGATAATGGTGTTCTCGTTGCTTACAATCGGCACACCAAGACTGTCTGTAGCAGCCTTGAGCTGGCCGTTCCTTCCAGTGAGGTCCGTATTAAGGTATTGTTCGATGCCATACTGACCATCGCCATCAATATTCACATAACCAATCAAATGAGCCAGCAGATTGGCCTCAGGATAATAGCGGTAGTCAGTTGGCCTAAGCACGATGCCTGGAATTTTTAGCGCTCGGATCTTGGCGGCTTCTTCACTACTAACCCGCTGTTTGAGCTCAATATAACGCGACTTACTAAACGTCAATTGCTTCTCTAAGGCTACCCGATCAAGCCCCGTTACTTCAGAAAGCTGGCGAGCTGCCTGTGCCGGCTTGGCAATAAACTTCGGATCCGCATAGAGCATATTGAGCTTTTGATTGAGGGCCACGGGATACAGTTCACCATTCTCATCTAAGTAAATCTGGCCACGTGAGGCCGGAATCTGGAACTTACGTGACTGCTGCGAAGTGGCCTTGGCTTCGTACTCCTGACCCAGCACCACTTGAACCTGAAATAACCGCACCAAAATAATACTAAAGCACAACGCAAAAAATACAGTCAGGGCGTTGAGGCGCCACTTGGTCTGTATTTCGCGCGTAAAACTCAAACTCCCCCCTATCTTACTTGATCTGCGTATGTCACCTTGTCGACGGCTACCATGTTTTTAGCAACTGCAGACTGTTTGGCCACAGCGATTGACTGGAGTCGTGCCGCATCGACCTGGAGCTTCTCCTTTTTGGCCTGTAAATCATCGCGTGTTTGCGACAGTGTCGAGATACGATAATTAAATGTCGACGTTTTTGTCACCTGCGACAGATATAGTAATGATAACAAAATAACCAGACTAATCAACATAAGTGCAATTGTCAGCGGGCCAGATTTAATCTGTGTTTGGGAACGGGTAAAGTTTTGATTGCGACGCATGGCGACAGTAGCAGTAGACATCGTTTCTCCTTTTTGGTGTTTGAGTTTAAAGTATTTTTGTTTTTGTTTTTGTTTGTGTTGAACGTGGGCGCTAACTAGTTAGCAGCAATAACGCGAACTTTGAGCTTTACAGCTCGGCTGTGACCTTTGACTTTGACTGACATAAGTATGCCTCCTTTTGTTTTTGTTTATTTTATATACTCTACGGCTCGCAGCTTGGCGCTCCGAGCACGCGGGTTGAAATCTTTCTCATCCAAGCCTGCAATAGGCTTTTTGGTAACTAACCTGAACTTTGGAACTGACACATCCTGACCCATCTGGTCCTTCTCTGATCTGGTAATGGTGCGGAAGTACTGTTTTACCATACGATCCTCGAGCGAATGGAAGCTAATGACGGCAAGCCGACCACCTGGCTTGAGCAGGGCGGTTGCAGTTGGCAACATTCTGGTGAGTGCGCCTAGCTCGTCATTGACCGCAATGCGCAAAGCCTGGAATGTCTTGGTAGCTGGGTGGATCTTGGATTTGCGATCATGGCCGACAGCTTGCTCAACGATCTGAGCGAGCTGCGCGGTCGAGTCAATAGTGCTCACCTTCCTCGTTTCCACTATTGCTTTGGCAATTCGTCGACTCCGTCGTTCCTCGCCGTATTCGTAAATCACGTCGGCCAACCGAGCTTCTGGCAGTCGAGCAATCAGCTCGGCAGCCGTCTCCCCCTGGCTTGTATCCATCCGCATATCAAGCGGACCATCGCTCTTAAAGCTAAAGCCGCGCTCAGGGCGGTCTAGCTGCACCGAGGAAACCCCGATGTCGGCTAAGATCATGTCGGCAAAAGGCAACTCCAGGCCCGCTAGATCGCCGAAATTGGCTTTCTTTACGTGCACCCGCGGATCGTTTTTAAAGCGATCATTGAGCGCCGCAACGGCTTCTGGGTCCTGGTCGATTAACACGCCCTCACCATTCTTCCCTACGCGCCCAAGCAACGCCGCACTATGACCGCCAAATCCAGCGGTAAGATCAATGAAGATCTCACCAGGTTTGGGGGCAAGCACGTCAATTACTTGTTCGAGTAAAACTGGTATGTGTTGTTCCATATTGTCAAGGTTACCTATTCAGCAGCCAGTTGTCTATTTTTGTTTTTGTTTTTTTGAGTAACGAGTCGGCGAGAATGCCGTCTCTTTAGTGTGACAAGGACTTGTCATGATTGACGATAAGTCCTTGAAAAGTGTTTGTGAGGTGGAGTTTTGTTGGTACGTGGGGCAGGATTCAAGCGCTCCCCATTGATTCGCCTACTGACTACCGAATAGCTAACTTTGATTTTTGTATTTGTTTTTGTAAAAGTACTGCTTCTAGTCGGGCTAGAAACCCATCATTTAGTCTTAAGCGTCGGCGCTAATGCGCCAGTACTTACCAGCGCGCACCGCAACGATGTCGCGGGTGATGCCGGCGTAGGCCAAATGATGAGCTTCTAAGGTCACTCTCCCCTGTTTTGCATCCAGGGCGGCTACTATTTTGCCAGTGCGGAACTTAACGTTGAGATCAGCAATGCGTTCGTCGAGGATATCCCCGTTGAGTGCTTGCTCCATCTCGCCTGTCCATATGGCTTTAGGGTAAAGGTGCAGGTAGTTCTTAAATCCTTGGGTTATGACAACTTCGCTCCCGAATTCCTCGCGCAACTCCTTCGGTATGGTTAACCGGTTCTTATCATCTAGTTTGCGTTTGAAGAAATCCATATTGTTTTGCTCTTTTGTCTTACCCACTTCTACCCACTAGACCCAGTATACACCTGTAGCTTACCCACTGTAAATAGTTTTGAGCAAATAATGTCATATTCGTAAGGAGACGTTCTTGCTTATAGTAAAGCCTAAACTTAATACTACCGAACAGGTCATGAACACATAATGTATACAATTTCCGCTTCACCCCAAAGCACGCTATAATGCCTAGTATGAAAAAGCACCACTTCGACAGAGACTATGTTCGCAGCTCGTTCTTTGGTATCGAGGACAGCTTAGTGTCCACCACTGGACTCATAGCCGGTGTGGCGGTTGGTACGCAAGATGCTAAGTTTGTCATCCTAGCCGGGCTGGTTGGTATTGCGGTAGAGGCAGTCAGTATGGCTGCAGGCGAGTTCCTGAGCGAAGAAACCACTCATGACCTCGATAAGCGCGACAAAGCCAATCCAATTACTGGTGGGCTTATTATGCTGGTATCTTACTTCGGGGCCGGCCTGATACCCCTCTTACCCATCATGCTGCTACCGAAGAGCTACTCCCTATATGTAAGCGTACTCGCCGCCCTGGTGGGACTGTTCATCCTCGGACTCATCAAAGGCAAGGTTACGGGCAAAAGCCCGCTCAGAAGTGGTATTGAGGTTCTGGTAGTCGGTGGCGTGGCAGCAGCCATTGGTATAGCTGTCGGCGTAGTACTCAAAATATAAGCATAGATAATATTGACTTATTAGCATAAAAGTGTTACTATACTGGGTATTCGCATTGGCGGACCTTGGCTACGAAGGACTCGTGGCAAGAACCCTACCGGAAGAGAGCCTATCATGGCCAACCTGGAATGGACCCTCAAGGTCCTCGCAAACCCGTACCCGCACGTGATCCCTGACTGGGATTTCAACCTGATGCTCCTCAGCCTGGGTGCGGAGCTCGCAGACGCAGTCGACACCCGTCACCGCGTCGGTGAGTTCAAGCGCAACAGCCTCGGCGTGTGCTTGATGAACCCCACCAAGCCGAGGAGCACGCCACCCGAGGAAGCCATCCTGGCCCTCATCGCTATCGGCCCCGAAGGCCGCGACTTCCTTCCCAACGGGGTCGGCAAGGCGTACGAGCACTGGGTCTACGGCGAAGACTGTGGCACCCTCGCCTACGTCAAGCCGTACATGCTCCCAGACGGTTCGTTCGTCTACGGTCACTCGGCCGATGTGGCAGGCACCATCCTTGGAGCGAGCGGCGCTACGGAGGCGCAAGACCGCTTCATGGCAACCTGCCTCGGCGCAGGGTTCAACTACCGCGTCACCGATGCCCACAAGCAGTGGCGCGTGGAGCACCCGGACAGCAAGTGGTTCTGCAACTTGAACCTTCCCGCCCAGGCCTACACCGATGCGGCTGCGCTCCTGGACAACCCCGAGGTCGGCATCTTGGCCTAGTACAGGCCAGGCACGACACCAAGAGCCCCGAATGTGAGCCTCAACGCTCCATCCGGGGCTCTCATTCGTTTTACTTAAGCGACAGACAAAATCAGCTTTGCTATCTTCTCCCCATCATGGCGAATTAAGTTGCGCTTAATCAGCTTATCGGATGCTTTCTGCTCCACCTTCTCGCCCGAGAGCAAGTTGGCACCGATCGCTTGGTAGTGCTTATTCTTCATAACTTCGAGGTCGTGCCCTACCCAATGCTCGCCCTCGGCCGTGTACTTTTGCAAAACTTCCGCGTTGGGTTGCTCGTTACTGTAGAGCACAAAGTCAATGCATTCAAGTCCAATAAACCGCTCTATTTCACTAGCGTAGTCATGAACCTTAAAGCCATCAGTCTGCCCAGGCTTTGTAACTAAATTACAAACGTAGACCACGCGTGCCCCAGAGCGCTGCATAGCGGCCTGCATGCCCTCTACTAACAATGCTGGCGCAATGCTGCCATACAAATGCCCAGGGGCGATGATGATAAGTTCTGCTTCAGCAATAGCTTGGGCTGCAATGGGATTGATTGCTGACTTTGGAGAAAGCTCAAGCTGGGGCCTCTCCCCTGACGAAAGCTTGTGGTTTGCGACAGCGTATTCACCCTCTATCCGCGTGCCATCTGGGCGCGTTAGCACAAGGTTGCTATTTGTCAGCGTCACGGGCAACACGCGCCCCTCAATGTTTAAAACCTTTGACGCGTGATCGACCGCCTCGGAGAAGCTGCCGGTAATCTTTTCGAGCGCGCTTAAGAACAAGTTGCCGAATGAATGTCCATGCAGCCCACCGCTTCCGAACCGGTAGTTAAACAAGTCTCGCATGGTACCCTGATCCCTACTAAGGGCCACTAAGCACTGTCGAATGTCTCCTGGTGGCAGTACACCGAGCTCATCCCGCAGCACACCTGTGGAGCCGCCATCGTCACTCATATTCACAATCGCTGTAATGTCTAAAAAGTGTCGCTTAAGACCAGTTAGGAGCGTAAAACTGCCTGTTCCGCCACCTATAACCACCACCCGCTTGCTACTGCGAGAATCCTCGGGCATGCTAGCTAAGCTTTTCTTTCAAGTAGTCGGGCAACTCTGCAATGGTAATGCGCTCTTGCACCATGGTGTCGCGGTCTCGAACCGTCACAGCCTTGTCTTCTAGGCTATCGAAGTCGACCGTTACACAATACGGTGTACCAATCTCATCTTGGCGGCGATAACGGCGGCCAATCGACTGTGTTTCGTCGTACTCTAGGCTATACTTACCACCGAGTGAAGCGTAGACTTTCTGCGCCAAGCCACTGAGTTCTGGCTTCTTGGACAGCGGCAGAATTGCTACCTTAATTGGTGCTAAGTCCTTATGAAAGCGCATCACCACGCGCTTCTCGCCATTTACTTCTTCCTCGTCGTAGGCGTCTAGCAGTGCCTCCATAAATAACCGGTCCGCACCAACGGACGTTTCCACCACCCACGGCGTAACGTGCTCGCCCGTAGCTTCATCGAAGTAGGTTAAGTCCTTGCCAGAGTACTTACTATGGCGCGACAAATCCCAGTCGCCGCGGTTATGAATGCCTTCGACCTCTTTAAAGCCGAACGGATAATCGTATTCAATGTCCCAGGCCTCCTTGGCATAGTGAGCACGCTCGTTGGCGCCATGTTCTCGGAAACGTAGCTTGGTCTTAGTAAAGTAGCGTTGGTGCCAGGCCATGCGACGTTCCTTCCAGTCCGCGTAGACCTCGCCCGCTTGTGATGGCAATACAAACATCTGCAGCTCCATCTGCTCGAACTCCCGCTGACGAAACAGGAAGTCACCCGGCGTAATCTCGTTTCTAAACGCCTTACCAATTTGAGCAATACCAAATGGCAGTTTACGGCGCGCCGTATCGACTACATTGGCAAAGTTCGTATAAATTCCCTGGCAGGTTTCGCCTCGCAAGTAGGCGGCTGCTTTGTCACCCTCCACCGCACCAAGCGAAGTCTCCATAAGCAAGTTGAACTCCCTGGGCTCAGTCCAATCTTCTTTACCACAATTCGGGCAGGTAACGCCTTTGAGCGCTGCGATTAGCTCGGCTGCATCGGTGCTGTCAATGTCGGCCATCTTGTCAGCACGGTAGCGCTTCTTGCAGGCTTTGCAGTCAATCATGGGGTCACTAAACCGTTCCGTATGCCCACTCGCCTCCCAGACCTTTGGATTCTGAATAATGGCGCTGTCCAGACCCACAATGTTTGGATTGGCGTAAACCATCGACTCCCACCACGCCCGCTTAAGATTATTCTTGAGCTCCACACCGTAAGGCCCAAAGTCATAAAAGCCAGCGATGCCGCCATAGATCTCACTGGCCTGGAACACAAAGCCACGCCGCTTGGCGTAGCTTACCAGTTCTTCCATTGATAGGGTTGGTTTTTTGTTCTCACTCATGAGACATATTATAGCTTAAAGCTTGGCTCGAATCTAACCCAGCATGGTTTCTGAATAAAACCGCACCCCAAATTGGTAGTCATAGAATCGTTCAACACTAGGCTGAGCCACACGAGCTAGTTGCGGGGCTGAAGCAATACGGGCGACTTGTAAGAGTGAGTTTGCAAAAATTAACCGCCATAGCTTCACCACGTCTTGAGGCAATATCACCGATTCTTCGATTGGTCGCGCGGTCGTCAGTCGTCCAGACTGCAGTAGTAAGTAATACTCTGCTGTATCAAGTTCATTATCGATCTCCGGCCGATGCCCAAGCGAATCAAGCAGCTTCACAAAAAAGTAATGCCGCACCAGGCCTGGGTCTACACCCCCCTCCAGACCACCAAGCACCTCACAGAGCAACTCGTAGGCCTCTGGATGAGGTTGTTGCTCGGTCAGTACCTTGTCGCAGATCTCGAGGAGCAAATGGGCTAGCCCGAGCTGTCCCAGCTCCGCTGAGGCTAACTTATAGTAGCGCGCACCTTGAGCCGAAGTTACAATATCTAAATTCCGACCCTTCACGATGTGCAATTGAGTAACTACAAACGGCTCCAAATGACCAGCCAGCTTGCTTCGACCCCGCCGCACGCCCTTAGCCACTACCCGCACTTTACCAAGTTCGGGGCTCAGCAAGGTCAGTATCCGGTCAGCTTCGCCTAGGTTATGGCGCCGCAATAGTATGCCTTCGGTCTTATAGTACGTCACGTTTTAGTCCTTGAGGGCGCTCGCCACAGCCGCAAGCACCATGTCGGGCGTAACTTTAGCCTTAATCAAATAGGCCACCACGCCGAGGGTCTCAGCCACATCATCATGCATATCAACTTCCGTATGGCCGAGATTA
>JAYRIB010000062.1:0-62357 GCA_041907025.1 Candidatus Saccharimonadia bacterium
CTCCTTCTGGTAGAACGGCTCAGCGGTGACCGGGCGCCTGACCTCGGAGAGGTCGGGCACATCGCACTGGGCGCGAAGCACGCTGATGGTTCCTCCGAAGGTGTCGTGACGGTTCTCGTCACGCTTGCGGCAGTAGCCGTGTCGCTTCTTGCGGAGCACGGTCTTCTTCCGGCGGGCGGAACGCTTGTCTCGCTCCATGTCCTTGTTGCGCTTTCGATCTGCCTTCAAATCCCCTCCTTGGAGATATTGTTATTGCACGAATAAAACAAGGACTGTCATCATACATCATAAGTGCTATTATGTCAATGGCTTTAGAGAGCTTTTTTAGTGCGCGTAAACCGCCGAGCAATCTTAGCGCTCTGGTCAAAGGCATGGAGGTTTAATATATCTGGCCGGACGCGCACGAACGCTTCCTTGGTGTGCATCTTCGGCTGGCCTGCCGTGTGCTTGAGATGCTTACGGTAACCTTTGTTATCCAACTGATCCAGCCATGTTAAGCCGCCGCTATAAACCCGGATCTGCGACTTTGGCCACACGTAATTCGGAAACACCTCCTGCACATAATCGCTACTTTTGAGCAGGTCGTACCATATACTCGCGCCATAAACAGGCCGGGCCAACATGAGCCAATAACCTAAGTGCGGGCCGTTTACCGCCATAATGTCTCTCTGCCAGTTAGCACCCGCAGTGGTCATAAACATTCCTAGACTAAAACGGCCAGCTTTGCGCTTCTCGATTTCTAGCTGCCCAAGAAGTTTTAGGGTATACATCAAGATTCCCTTGGTAATGTAAATTCGGTTTGGCTTAGTGACAATAAGCAAATCAATGTCGCTATCGGCACGGACATTGCCAATAGCCACACTATTAACTACTACAACCGCCTTCACAAAGGGTAGTAAGCCAAAAGACTTTGCCCAGCGTCGGGCCTTTGTTAGTAGCTTTGTTTGACGCCTGTTACTGATTTCACGGCCTAGGTAAGCAGGTCCCACTAGGCGGTAATACCCGTCGCCATCTTGTTCTATGCGCTTAGCCTCCACCAGCTCTCGAAGTGCCTCTTTTACCGCTAGATGACCAGCCTTAATGTTAATAAGCACGTTAGCCTCATTCTCGCTAAGTGGTATAGAGAAGATAGCAAAATAAGCCATCAGCTCCAAGATTGCCCCCTCCACCCTACGCTCAGTCTTCTCTAGCACGCCCTCCGCCATATGATTATGACTTTAGGATCTTCATAAGTTCATCTACCTTTTCTTGCGTTAGCTTGGCGTCTTTGGACTCCACACTCAAACGAAGCAGGGGCTCTGTATTACTAGGTCGCACGTTGAACCACCAGTCCGAATACGTAACGCTTAACCCATCGAGCTCATCCTGTTCGCCATCGCTATATGCCATACGTAACTCGCGTAGCTTAGCTTCGGTGTCGCCAACCGGCATGTTAATTTCTCCCGAATTGCTATACATCCTTAGCTTATCGACCATTTCAGACAAGCTTTGGCCAGACCTGGAGAGAATATCCAGCGCCAGCATTGCAGCAATTAATCCAGAGTCTGCAAACCAATTATCTTTAAAGTAATAGTGGGCAGATTGCTCCACTCCGAGTATTGCTCCGTGCTGGTGCATAAGCGCCTTGATGTTGCTATGCCCTACCTTGCTCCTAACACCTACTCCGCCCAAGCGCTCAATGGTATCGCGGACAATGTGACTCGCGCGAACGTCATACACAATGGTGGCACCGGGGTGCAGAGCCAAGAAGTTCTCGATAAGTAGCGCGCCCAGTATACCCGGGTTTACCGGCCTGGCTTGATCGTCTATCAATACTGCCCGATCGCCGTCACCGTCAAATGCAATGCCGACCTCCAATGCTTTACTACGAACCATCTCGATAATGTCTTTGAGTCCTTCTGGTAAAGTCGGGTTTGCAGGGTGGTTCGGGAACGTGCCGTCGAGCTCGGCAAACATCTTCTCGATCTTAAAAGGTGTCGCGGCCTCGAGCTCATCGAGCACAATCCCAGCCATGCCATTACCAGCGTCAATGGCGAGGTGGAACGGCTGCAGTCGCGCCACGTCTACAAAGCTAAGGACGTAGGCAATCCAACGATCACGTACATCGAGCTGCTCACGGAGTCCAGGTTTCGTAGCCTCTTTGAACATCTCGCTCTTTACGAGGTTCTTAATTTGAGCAAGACCAGTCGTCTCGCCAATAGGCACTACGCCTTTACCACACAGCTTAATGCCGTTGTATTTACCAGGGTTATGGCTGGCTGTCACCATGGCCCCGCCGGCCGCCTTTAAGCTACCGACGGCAAAGTAAACCATATCGGTACTTACTAGGTCAATATCTACTACGTCTCTCCCCTGCTTTAGGAGGCCATCTACGAGGGCGGTGTGAAGCTCCTCGGAATCAGCCCGCATGTCTCGGCCAACAACTACCTTGCCAGAATTAGGTAATGTGTCGGCTAGCGCTCGGCCAACGGCATGAGCAACGTCTGGGCTGAGCTGTTCTGGGCTGAGGCCACGAATGTCGTAGGCCTTAAAGATTTCCTCCACAAACTTCATGAGGTCATTATAATCTGATTAGCAGCAGTCCACAAATCAGCATGGAATACTTGACAGAGCTAGAGTGCTAAGCCAAAATTACCCTAACGCTGTAAGGTAAAGTCGATGTTCTGACCAACATTGCACCTCCTGGAGTTGAACCAGGAATGTAATCGAAGAAAGTTCCGAAGCCACCTTCCGCACCTATGTGCTGCAGCGCTGTAATGCCCGAACGGAACCCCGTTCGGAGCCGCCCTACGCCTCCTGGAGGTACCGCATGTGCACCATGCTGAAGGGTGAGACCATGACCGTCTTCGATGCCACCGCGCCCGACGCGCGCGGTGCACCGGAGGCCGCTGGCTTCCTCTCCTGCACCGGGCAAGCCATCGTCTGACCGCCCGACGGCGTAACAGACGGTGCTCACCTGGAACAGTGGTGAGGCCAACCCAGGCCAACGTACGCGCCTAGGTTCCACCGGGGCTAGCTCGGTGGTCGTCGCGCTCTTCGGGGTTCGACGCGCAGTTCGGTGGGGTCGGGAATCGCTCCCGGCCCCACCCTCAAGTCCCAGTCATACTCGACTGGGATGTTCGCTTTGTATAATATTTAGCATGATTTACCGCCAAAATAAAAAGAACCCCCGGGTCGAGCCGTCCGAAGACGGCTCGACCCGCGAGCATTACAGCGAAATAACACTTGGGAGGGTTTTTCGCCACCGGGGTAAGGATGAACCCCAGTTCTAACGCCGGATAGCCCCGGCTTTGAGCTCCCCGGAATACCACCACCGGCATCCGGGTTCAAGCCAGGAGCGCATGAGCTGCGCATCACAACCAGCTTGGAGACTAGGTTCCTGCACTCACACTACACCCGTTTTGGAGTTATAGGTAATAAGTGCAGCATTCAACGCAGAGACGCACAGGTTGGGGGACCCGGCGAGTCTTCTGACGCTACGCGAGTGCAGGAACACTATTTGACGCCGAGGCGCCGCGAACATCGACTCCGGCTGCCTTAAGTCAGCCTGGTTTTAAGCCAAGCTTAACAGCAGACCCGTACCCCTACGATGCCGGAGTCGACGATTTGTGCTGTACTAAGAAGTACTGCAGCGATATTCGCATGGGTGTTACTAGACATTGACCCTTCGGCCCTATTATCTCGGCTCTAGCGAGAGCGAGCTTTGGGCTGACTCCGTGGAGAGAGTGGCTTTGCGCACCAGGTAACACTGCCGCCACGCATTGCAAAACTCCAGGGGTATCGTCTACCCTATCGCTGAAGCGAATGGGCCCATACGAGAACTTGAACTCAAGGAACTGCTTGCAATATACTCCCGAGCTAACTTAGCGTCAAGAGCTAATAATACAGCTCTTTTTTCACCTTGAATGAATACGTACTCACTATACGCTCGCCATACTTCGTCCATCGCGCATACTTGCGCTGATCAATCGGCAAATTATACACCCCGACATACTCAGTTACTTCCGTATTAAAACCGGACTTGAATTGCACTAATCCTGCCAATGGATGATTGGGGTTCTCGAGTTCCGCCTTGGGCGGCATACCATGCAGGTCATATTCCTCCACACCACGCTGCTTGAGCCACTTCATAACTTCCCATTGCATCAGGTAGGGCGCCATCAGGTTCGCTTTGTCCCTAGTAGAGCCGCCGTCCTTATACAGACCTTTCTTGCCCAAGTAGAGTGCATAGAGGCCAGACAAGACCTCGCCCTCATGGGTGGCAAAGAACATTTGGCCCATGCCAGCGGTGCCGTACGCCTGCCAGAAGTCCTCCAGGTAGTCTTGGCTACGCATATAAAAGCCGCCGCGCTCCTGAGTAGCCTTGAGCAGTCCATACATTGTCGCCATGTTCTCTTTGGTTAGCTCAACAACCTGAACTTCCACGCCTTTGCGGGCAGCCAAGCGGATGTTGTAGCGCGTCTTTTGCTTGAAATGTGCAATAATGTCGTCTTCACTCGGAGCGAGATCGACCAGGGTAGTGGCTTGGTTCCATTGCAAGTTGAATTTGGACTTTACGAGTCCGAGCTTCTCCAGCTTGGCCTTAGGCGCATCGCCCATGAGGAGGTCTGGCTCAATCTTGACCATGAAGACGTTCTTATCTGCCACGTAAGCGCGAACTTGAGCAATGAATTCTTTGAGCTGAGCTAGATCCTTCACGCCCGGGCCTTTGGGCGCATACCAAAGCTCACCCAAGCCAACTACTTTGCGCGTCAACAAGGCGACTTGCAGCTTAGTGCCATCACTCAACTCGGCCACAGCATAGTGGGCTGGCCACTTGTGTGCAGATTTAAAGTCGCCATAGGCTTTGGTTTGTAATATATTGCCGCCATCGGGGTTGTGAACAATCTGCTCGTCCCACTGGGCTAATTCGTGTTTGGTCGCCTGATGCATCATACGACCTTCTTTAGTAACGAGTAGAGCATGTACTTGCTACTTTTGAGCGGCAAGTCCCAGGTGCCGACTGAGCTCACTGTGTCACCGCCAATCGACTTCTTAAACTTTGTGTGGCCTGCCCACGGATGACTGGCTGGTGCACCTTCTGGTGCCACGCCGCCGTAGTCAAAAGCCTTAAGGCCTTTAGCCTGAGCATCCATAATCAACCACCAAAGCAGCGCAATGGCAGCTTTGAGTTTGTTATTCTGCTCTGGGAACGTACCAGCATAGATGTAGTAGCGCGTACCCTCGAAGTCCACGCAAAAAGCGCTCGCTATCCTCTCGCCCTCGTGTTCTACAAAGTACAGCTTAGCTTGGCCAGTTGGTAGCAAGCTCTTAGTCAGCTGATAATAATAGTTATTCGCCTGTGGCTTCCAGCCACCGCGCTGGGCAGTAGCGTGCTGCATGGCCAAGAAGTCGGCTGTGTCTTTGGGGTCCTCGCTGATCACAAACTTGAGTCCGCGCTTAGCAGCGGTGTTGATGAGGTTACGATTGCTTGGTGACATAGCGTGGCGAATGGCCGCTTCGGTCTGCGTGAGGTCGAGCACCATGCGGTGCGGTGGTTGCATGTCGGCTACTGGTCGGGCGCCCAGCTTGCGCAAGTCTGCGGCCTTAATTTCTACGTTGCCCATAGGCTCAAAGCGCACAAAGTCTGCATTGTGGGTTTTGCCCGCGTCGCGCAAACTTTTTAGCGCCGCGCGCAAACTTTTTAGGTCACTCACCGTTGGCCCATAAGCTGCATACAAATAATTGAACCCAAGTCGGCCATGGCGAATGGCCGCCGTCCATTGCCAGCCATTTTCCCCCTCTTCGCCCTCGTCCATTAGCACTTGGCGGCTCTGCGCGTTCTGGAACTCCGCCCACAATGAGGACTGAAAGGCGTGCCCGCCAAGCTTGGCAAGGCGTGCGTCCCAATCCTTTGGCATGTCTACGAGTGTCATAAGCCTTATTGTACCAGAAGCCACTCTGCCCTCATAAGTATTGACTCCTTGGCAACCCAGTTGTAATCTATGCCTATCCCAAAGTCTGGGTGCACCTATCGAGAGGTAGAACATGAAACGGAACTGGAAGAAGGTCGCGGCGGCCATCGTGCCGACTGTTGCCTTCCTGCTGTACGTCAACTTCCGCCGTGCCAAGAAGGTGCGATGATGGCGCCAGCAGTGAGAGCGAGGTTCGTGGTTGGCGGGCTTACGGACGCGAGCCAAGCGAAGGACATCGTCGTCTCAAGGGTTCGCTTGCACCAAGCGAGCCATCCCGGGGCACGAATCGGCCAATCTGTCGGAGCAGTACTCGACGATCTGACCTTCGTCGAGTCGGGTCGTCTGCTCGGTGCGCTCAAGAAGCAGCCTGGAGTCGCTGGGCTGCCGGAGGGCCAGGCGGCAACTGCCGTCATCGACCTGCTCATCAAGCACTGCCAAGGGGTGATTGATGTTCCGTCCTGAGGCCTTCGCCCACACCATCATGATCGTGCGGCTCTGTGCCCTCGGCGCTGGCTTCCTGGTCGTGGCCCAAGTCCTGATCCTCGTGAACAGCTTCACCGCCCCCCGGCGCTAACGGGGGGCGGTTCGCCTTTTACCCACAAATTCCTTATTATATAAGCCATGATTATTGTTGCTATCGAATCGAGTTGTGACGAAACTGCCTGCGCTATTGTGCGCGACGGTCGCGACGTGCTCGCCAACGTCATTAGCTCGCAAATCGTCATTCACGCTCAGTTTGGCGGCGTGGTGCCCGAGGTAGCGGCCCGCAGCCACATAGAAGTTATCATTCCTGTCATAGAGCAAGCGCTCACCGAAGCTAAGCTCAGCTGGGACGACGTTGATGCCATTGCCACTACGCGCGGACCTGGCCTGATTGGCTCTCTCCTGATTGGCACCCTGACCGCGCGAACTATCGCAATGGTCAAACACAAACCATTACTTGGCGTAAACCACATTATTGCCCACGCCTTCGCCGCTTTTTTAACCGAGAACCAACCAAAGTTTCCGATACTTGCCTTAACAGTCTCCGGCGGCCATTCAGCGCTCACTATGTACGATTCTAAATTACAACGCACGCTGATTGGCGAGACGCGCGACGACGCGGCTGGCGAGGCTTTTGATAAAGTGGCTAAGCTCCTCGGCCTCCCCTACCCTGGCGGCCCAGCCATCGACAAGGCCGCGCTAGACGGTGATGAAAACAAATATAAGTTCCCAATTGCCAGGTTGTCTGCCGAGCGGGGCGTGAACAGCAACGATAGCTACGACTTTAGCTTCTCTGGCCTAAAGACCGCTGTGCTCCGCCAAGTACAAGAGATTACTGGCCACAACCCCGGCGACTTGAGCCTGCCCAAGACGTATGAGCTTGAAAACCAAGTCGTGGCCGACATTGCCGCCAGCTTCCAGAAGGCGGTGGTGGACGCACTGGTGCGCAATACCGTGCGGGCTGCCGAAGAATTTGGGCCAGCATCGATCGTGGTTGGTGGCGGCGTGGCGTGTAACAAGAAACTGCGCTCGGAGCTTACAGCTAAGCTACCAAACGCAATCTTCGTCCCCCCTATACTTTGTACGGACAACGCCGCAATGATCGGCGCCCTGGCTTACCGCATGGCGCGCCAAGATATGTTCTCTAGCCCGGAATCATTAGTGGCAGATTCTAGCCTAGAAGAACTTTAGCCTTTAAGCCTCATTCCCTTCGGTGCCTTCGTCTTCGTCCCCCTCATCGTCAATTTCGGCGTCTGCAAACGACGGCTCGCCGGGTTCATTCTCATCTGGGCCACTCTCTCCAGCCTCGTCTGGCTCATCTGGCTCTATGTCTTCAGTCTCGGGCTCATAGCCTTCATTGCCCCATCCAGCGTGCACCAACCTACTGCCTGCTTCTCGGATTCTTGCAAGCCTCTTTGGTTTCTCATTATTACTTCCTGCTGCAATCTCCTCGAGTTCCCTACCAAGTTGTTGGCCCTTAGTAAGCCCCCCCTCTTCTTGGTTGGATTCTAATTCTGGGCTGACGCCATCTGGTCCTGTTGACATAGTGTGTTCCTTTTTATTTTCTTGCTTAAGAAAGTGAGCGTACGATCTGGCTACCTCTTCTGTTTTGGCTTACTGTTACCATCGTGTGACTCGACGTCTCTAGTGGGTTCGAATACATCCTCACCTGATTGGGTGCGGCTCTTGGGCATACGTGCTCCTGGCTCAGTAAATACTTCGTCTGCCACACCTACTGGCATAATGTCGGTTGGGTTTTCGAGCGTTGGGCGTGGAGTTACTTCGGTAGAGACTGCCTGGCCACCGCTCGACAATTCTGTAGCGAGGTGTTGGTCACGGCCATAAACCTCCGTACGTCCGTCGTATAACTCCCCGTGTGCTGTCATACCACTTTCGTCGTGATACGTTTCTGCGACAAAATCCCCCTTCACACCGGAGGCCGATGCTCCAGCCATTCGCTCGGTCGAGGAACTTTGTTGTGCTTTTAGAGTGCCTGAACTTGGTTCGGTGAACGTCATGAATCTCCTTTTTGTTTTTGTGATGTTGCTACCATTATAGCAAACCATAAGCGTCTTGTCAAGTTGACTCTAGTGTTCCCCTTCTGGAACTTGAGCGTGGTTTGAGCTATACTTTGGCCATGGAATCATCTATGCCGAAGGCGTATTCGCCGGCTCATTATGAAGAGCGTTTGTACAAACTGTGGGAAGAATCGGGAGCATTCAAGCCCAACTTGGACGCGCCTAAATCTCCCTTTAGCATCATTCTGCCGCCGCCTAACGCCAACGGCAACCTACACACAGGCCATGCAATGTACGTGGTCGAGGACATTATGGTGCGCTACCGCCGCATGCAGGGCCACCCTACCCTATGGCTCCCAGGAACCGACCATGCAGGGATTGAGACCCAAGTGGTGTTCGAGCGCGAGCTAGCTAAGGAAGGTAAGAGCCGCTTTGACTTCACCCCGAGTGAGTTCTACGACGCCGCCCTTGCCTACACTAAGCAGAATCAACACAACATTATCACCCAACTTAAGTCGCTTGGTTTCTCACTCGACTGGAGCCGGCTCAAGTTTACCTTGGACGATGACATTATTGAGACGGTTTACGATACCTTCAAGCGTCTCGAAGCCGATGGGCACATTTACCGTGGTGATCGGATTGTAAACTGGTGTCCGCATTGCCGATCGAGTTTTGCTGACATCGAAATTAAGCACCGTAACCAGATTGACCCGCTCTACTACGTAAAATACGGGCCGTTTGTAGTAGCCACGGTGCGCCCAGAACCAATGTTCGCCGACACCGGCATTGCCGTTCACCCAGAAGACGAGCGCTACCAGCAGTGGATTGGCAAAGAAGTAGAAGTTGATCTACTCTGGGGTCCACGTAAGCTCAAGGTGGTTGGTGATCGGCACGTTGACCCTGACTTTGGGACTGGCGTGGTTAAGGTTACGCCTGCGCACGACCCGAATGACTGGGAAATGGCGCAACGCCACGGTCTAGAAGTAATCAGCGGCATCGGCACCGACGGACTCCTAACCGAGGCAGCTGGACGCTATGCCGGCATGCCGGTTACTGAAGCGCGCGACCAGATAGCCCACGACCTGGAAGAAGCGGGTTTAATCGACCACATCGACATGAACCGCGAGCACTCCATTGCCTACCACGACCGCTGCGGCAACCTAATTGAGCCACTAGTCACTGAGCAGTGGTGGATCAAGGTGGAAGAACTTAAAAAGCCGGCCATCGAGGCTGTAAGGAACGGTGAAATCAACATCGTGCCAGCTCGGTTCAAGAAGTCCTACATAGATTGGCTCGAGAACCTACGGGACTGGAACATTAGCCGTCAGAGCTGGTTCGGCATTCACATCCCTGTTTTTTATAACGCTAGTGGCGACAAGACCAAGAAGCCTTACCTAGTTACCAACGACGAAGCCGAGGCGACCGCCTACTACGGCGAAGGCAACTACGAGCGCGAAACCGACACCTTCGACACTTGGTTCTCAAGTAGCCAATGGCCGTTTGCGACCCTCATGGCTACCGGTGACTTCGATACTTTCTACCCCACTACCGTCATGGAAACTGGCCGCGACATCCTCTTTCAATGGGTTACACGCATGGTTATGCTAGGCACCTACCGCACAGGTAGGGTCCCGTTTGAAAACGTCTACCTGCATGGGCTCGTTAATGACGCTCACGGCAAGAAGATGAGCAAATCCAAGGGTAACGTACTCAACCCACTTGAGCTCACCGAAGAATATGGAACTGACGCGCTGCGCCTGGCCCTCACCATCGGCATCACTCCAGGTAACGACGGGGCTTTATCCGAAGAAAAAGTTATTGGCTACCGCAACTTTTGTAACAAGCTGTGGAACGTGGCGCGGTTTGTGCTTAGTAAACTAGAGGTCGACTATTCCCCTGCTGCGCCCGAGCTCATCAGCAACGCCGACCACTACATGGCGCGCGAGCTAACCGAGACCAACGCCCTCGTGACCAAGGTCATCGAAGCCTACCGCTTCTCCGAAGCTGGCCAAGCGCTCTATTCCCTTCTGTGGGACAAGTTTGCCGACCGCTACATTGAGTACTCTAAGTCCGAACTCAACCCTGCTATGCTGGCTACTACGCTGGAGACCATTTTGCGCCTACTCCACCCGATTGCTCCATTCGTGACCGAAGCGCTGTGGCAAGAATTGCCGTGGACTGATTCCCAGCTTATTACCGAACGCTGGCCGAATATCATTCTGGAGCACGACGACGTCAAAGCCGACAAGTTTGAACGTGAAATAATCGAGGTTCTAGCCCAGAAAGCTGCGGGGGAGACCGAACAGCGTCGCAAGGCCCTGGAGCGCGAACTTGCACTCAAGCAAAACGCGGTGCGCATCAGCGAGCACAAGCTGGCGAGTAAAGCCTTTGTAGCCAACGCACCAAGTGAAGTTGTAGAGGCCGAGCGTAAGCGGCTTGAAGATGCTAAAATAGCAGTGAAGGAACTGCAATTGAGCATCGATCAACTTGAAGACTAAGCTCCACCCCAAAACTCCATTCTTCGTGATTGCTGGCGCCACACTTGTGGCGGCTAGTTTGCTTATTGTGCTGTCGATGCCACGGGTTCTGGCCTGGCGCGATGCACAAACCAACGCCCTCATTACCAAATCCAAAGCAGCTAGCGCGGCCGCGCAGCGCGAAGAATACCTCGCCCAAGCTGCCATCGTGGGGTGGGGTAGGGAAGCCGCACCAAAGGCTCTAGTCGACTACTACGTGTCGATCGGCCGCTACGACAAAGCCTGGCGGGTATTGCAAAGCTGGCCACTGAAGCCCAATTACACCCAACTTGGTGGCTACGCCCTCAAGTCCCAAGACTATGGCGCCGCCCAGCGCTTCTACGCCCGTGCCATTGCTCAAAAGGGGACAGCCGAAGCCTACGTGGGCCTAGCCGCCGCGCTGTTTAACAAAGGGGATAACAAGAATGGCTGCGCCAATGCCGCTAAGGCCAACAAGCTCGACCTTGGTAGCCCAGCGGCGCAACAAGTCGCCGTAGCTTGCATTATTCTTGAGCCCCAGCAGACAGCATTGCTGCCAGGCGATTATCCGCAGAGTCAAAGCACGCAGCTGCAAACTGACCGCGGAATGGGGCAATTCTTACTCAGCAACCGCATTTATAGCGTAGGTGAAGATCGCCTCAATGCCAGTTCGCACAAGACGGCCGACGACTGGCTAGCCCTCGCCCTGGTGGCCAACGCTCGTGGCGACTACGACCTGACCGTGCAGCGAGCAGAGCGGGGTATTGCCCTTGATCGGTCTAACGCTGCATTAAACACCTTACTCGCGCAGACATATCGCACTCTAGGTCAAGACAAAGCGGCCCTATACGAAGCTCGGCTCAAATCCCTGCCCAAAGACTAGCTAGGTTCATATGAATTGACAAATCCAAAAAATGTGTCCGTATAATATTCGGTTTACCTCCTATGCTAGGCGGAATAATATGCAGGATATATGCCAGATTCCTAATCCCAAAAGTTGAACCGAACCGCTGGTTAGCGGTGTTTGATTGATAAGAAGGAAGAACACCCAGATAGCTGGAGTGGAATCTCGAAGAGATTTCGCGTAAACTATATGGTGTTCTGACACGGAGAGGTACCCAAGTGGCTATAAGGGGACGGTTTGCTAAACCGTTAGTAGGGAGCAATCTCTAGCGAGGGTTCGAATCCCTCCCTCTCCGCCAGGAGAGAGCTGGTCACACGCAAGTGTGGCCGTTTCTCTTCTGAATGAAGAAAAGGATTCGGGCCCGAGGAGGGTCGGTGTAGAGAGCCTGCCTTCTGGGCGAACGGAAGTGGCGTAGCCACCATCCCTCCCTCTCCGCCCTGCAAAGCGCCGGTGCTGGTCACCAGCTTTTTGTATTGTTGACTTATATGCTTGCTTGTAGTATAAACATATGGTCATAAGATCGCACCCCGAAAACTGGAGTACTGATTTGCCTACTGCAATCGTTGGTATTGGCCTCCCGGCCAGCGGCAAGACCACCACGCTCAAGCAGCTCGCGACTGAAAAGGGCGCTGCGTACATCTGCGCAGACGACATCCGTGAGCAGCTCAGCGGCAGCGCCAAAGATCACTCGCGCAACGACGATGCTTGGAGCATTATCTATCGCAAGATTGAGGCTGCCCTGTTGGAGGGCCATGATGTGGTCGTTGATGCCACGAACGCCAAAGTGAAGGATCGCCGACAGATGGCGCGCTTCTGCAGCAACCTTGGTGCGAAGACGATCGGCTACTGGTTCGTGACGCCCTTGCGCGTTTGCATGAGGCGCAACCAGGCGCGAAAGCGCGTCGTGCCAGATCGGGCTATGCGTCGAATGGATTACTGCCTGCGTAGCGCTCCGCCCGACTTGTCCGACGGCTTCAGCAAGATCGTCAAGATCTTCCCTCCCCAGGGATCGTAGTCCACCTTTCCGCCCCCTCCAGAGATCGTCTGAAGGGGGCGGTTTCACGTTATAGGTGGAAAATAATGCTAGATTTGGTAAACTATAGCCTAGCTACTTAAGGAGAGGTGTCCGAGTGGTTGAAGGAAATAGTCTTGAAAACTATCGTGCCGGAAACGGTACCGTGGGTTCGAATCCCACCCTCTCCGCCAATAGAAAGAGTCCGAGCACGTCTCGGGCTTTTTCTATGGTAGACTAGGTAAGAACCCAGGTTCGGTGGAGTAACGCGCGCAGCGTCAATGCCAAGCTCGCTTGCGCTTTGACCAAGCACGTTACGAAGGTCGCGGCAGCGACCATCCCACCCTCTCCGCCATGCAATTATATGAAGAACGCAAACGTACAACTTAAACAATCAACCAAGGCTAAGCCGAAGGAGAAGTACTGGCACATTTATGCCGGTAAGCTTAGGACTGGGCATGTGGCTATAAAAGAATCGCACAATGAGGAATTGGGCGACCACTACTCAGTAGATATCCACATTAACCAGCGCCATCGCGGCAAGGGGATTGGCAAAGCCGCCTACAAGCAGGCGAGCGTGAAGAGTGGCTACCCCACTATTTACGCCCATATGCGTAAAACCAACTTGGCATCGCAAAAGGCTGCCGAAGCAGCTGGCTACGCGGTTATTCCCCTCGAGAACGATAAGCAACTGACCATGAAGTGGGAACGCGAAGCCTAAGACTTGTCGACATCGCGCTGGCTTTGTAGCATAATTGGAAGTGATAAAGCATAGGCGCAATTAGGACAATGGACGAAGACGCAAAACCAGGGGTAGTGTATAGGCCAACAGCTGCAGAGCCGCATGTGGCTGATTCGGGCATGGGCGCCAACCAGCCCATGAGTGCCCCTGTGGCCGCACCAGAGCCCGCTCAAGTAACGCAAAGCCCTCAGCCGCCTAATTCACCGCCCCCCGTCCAAAACCCCACTCCAGAGCCCGTAGCGTCACCACAACCAGTGCAAAATATTGACGAGGATGACGAAGAGGCAGACGATGCCCAACAAGCTGCGGCCGAAACCACCCTCATGAGCTGGAACGCGCCTGAGTTTACCTTTACCAACAAACCCGCCGGTTGGTACGTCCTCCTAGCCCTATTCTTTATGGCCATGATTGGCCTCGCCATCTATACCCAGCAGTACCTCACCATCGGCCTTTTGGTACTCATGTGCATTTCGCTTATCATTTACGCCCAACGCAAGCCACGCACCCTGAACTACACCATTACCACCCATGGCGTGTATGTAGGGGAGAAGTCCTACCCGTTCGACAGTTTCTCTTCTTTCTACGAAATTAGCGACTACGGCCAACGAGTGTTTGAGCTGGTGCCAAGCAAGCAGTTGGGCACTCTTGTGTCTCTGCCAATCCAAGAGGGCGAGGAGCGCACCATCGAAGGCCTGCTAGGCAGCGTGTTGCCCAAAGTTCCACCCCGCAATGATCTGATCGACCGCCTGCTGCGCGCCATGCGGTTCTAACTATTGTTCATCAGCTCTGTACGCCAAGCTATGGCAACACTCCTCCTCTGCTAGCCTAATTTACTTATAGGCACGAATAGGGTAGAATAACGGTTGCTCCAACGTGTACCCGTAGCTCAGTTGGATAGAGCGTCGGCTTGCGGAGCCGAAGGCCGCAGGTTCAAGTCCCGCCGGGTACACCATTGACTTATTCGAATATTTATGCTATTATAATCAGGTTCGCTATTTGGCGGAAGCAAGTTTCTATTTACATCCAAATCGACCAGGAGGTCATTCCATTGAAGCGTTTCGCTGCAATGCTCGTCATGATGTGGGCGTTCCTGCTGGCAGTCCCTGCTTCGGCACAGGCTGGCCCAGCCGACCGTACCCCGCCTGGGTGTGCATCGCCCGACGATCACGTTGTGGTCGTGTGGAGTGAACTGAGTTGCCGCACCTTCAAGGTGATGCCGTATGTCGGCCCCACGTTCTACGTGGTCAAGGCAGGCGATACCCTCTGGGGTATCGCGACCCGGTTCTCAGGAGGCGGCAAGAACTGGAGAGACCTCTGCACCGACTACCGAGATGACCCGCGTCACCTCCCCATCGATTCGAAGGTGTACTTCTGCTAGGCGTTCACTCGCCCAGGCGGACAGAGAAGAGCAATCAACTCTGTCCGCCTGGCGGGCTCAACCCAAGTATTTAATGTGAATTGAATGTTTAGGTCGAGACTAAGTTAGTAAATCACTCCGTAAGCTATGGCATTGACTTACTAGCACTTTTATACTATTGTATACTTATTCTGTGCATCCGTGAAGGATAATCGCCTACCGAGAGGTACCCATGCAGATCAGCATGCATTTCAGCATCCTGGACGAATACACCGACGTCGATTCGATGCTCGCAGCCATCGACAAGATGAAGGTGGGTGACGTGTACCACATCACATTCCACCGAGACCCCGACGACATCGAACGAGAGGAGCTTGACGCCGTGGCGTTCTGGCGCCTCTGCGGCGACCGGACAAACGGTGCGGTCATGCCGCTCGAGCTCATCTACGAGGCGCAGCGGCACAACCTCAACTTCGTGGTGAACCGCGTGGGCACCCACGGCTGGTCGGGCTGCTACTCCTACAAAGTCAAGGTCCGGGCCGTCACCGCCTTCCTTCGGGCTGGTCTTCATGGCCTGATCCGGCAAGGACGGATCGCCTCCATCGAGAAGTTGGAAGCCGTGACCGCGGCCGCCTGAGCACCAAGGTTGCCAGACCTCAAAACTGGCACTACCCAAGTTCATAACGAAAGTTGTGAGTTTAGGTGGTTGAGCTACTACAACTGTTGCATTTGTGCAAAATTGGAATATACTCCTAAATACCTTCCATCCTTCCTTAGAAAGGCGATAGCACATGGGGGAGAACCTCAAAGCAAGCGGACCGCAATTCGAGACTTTCCTGGGCAACTTCATCTATACCGCCCGCTGGGTATCTGGGTGTATTGTAGGAGCTCCCCTGGTGCTGGCCTACTACGCAGCCGACCGTGGCCTACGGACCGCTCGCCTCGTTTTGTCAGTCCTGATTCTGGCCTGCCTGCTGGTGCCAACTGCGATTGGTGTGCACCTCGGCATCCAGTGGGCGCGGCAAGACACGATGCTGCGAGAAGCGTGGCAGCCCACGCTAGCCACTCTTGACGACATCGAACCGGAGCGGCCAGGAGATGCATACTCTCTGTGGTATAGCTACAGGTTGCCAAATTCGGAAAAGGATTACTACCTGTCGCAACCGCTCAAACAAAGCGCGCACAAAGGAGACCAGATCACCATCTGGGTGTCGGCAACTAGTCCAGATGACATCTACCTCGAAGATCCCTCGCCGATGTGGCCGAACAGCAGTCCGGAGACGCCGATTGTAAACGGAGTTATGGGCTTCTCACTTGGCCTGTTGGCCCTAGGTTGGGCAACTTGGTCCTACCTGCAGGCCAAGTTAGCTCGTAGAGCAAATCGAAGGTTGGCTGCCGAAAGGACGGAGTAGCCAAAGGTTGCCAGACCTCAAAACTGGCACTACCCAAGTTCATAATCTTTAATTGTGAGTTTAGGTGGCAGCTCATAGGTCATTGTTGTTACGGTTGATTATCATAAGGTAATTGTGCTCTAATAGCCTAGATCGAATTCGGTCAAACTGTCCCCTAGATGGAGAAGTACCTAGCATGAGAGCACTTTTGTCTGTGTATGACAAGGCGGGCATCGTTGAGCTGGCTCAACAGCTTCACGACCTCGGCGTTGACCTCGTTTCGAGCGGGGGTACGGCTGACGTCATCGAAGCAGCCGGGATTCCCGTAACGCGGGTCGCCGACCTGACTGGCTACCCGGCCATGTTGAGCCACCGCGTTGCCACGCTCCACCCGAAGATCCACGGTGGCCTGTTGGCCGACAGGGACAACCCCGAGCACCTGGCCGAGGTCGAGAGGTACGAGATCCCCTTGATCGACCTGCTGGTCGTCAACCTCTACCCCTTCACCTCGGAGCCGTCGATCAAGCAGATCGATGTGGGTGGACCGGCCATGATCCGTGCAGGTGCCAAGAACTATGCCTTCGTCGGAGTGGTGACTGACCCCGCCGACTACGACGTGGTGGTGAGCGAGATCAAGTTGTTCGGCAACCTGATGCTCAGCAGCCAACAACGGCTCGAGCTGGCTCGGAAGGCATTCGCCCACACCGCCGAGTACGACACCGCCATCGCTGCCTGGTTCCAGGACGTGACCATCGATTCCGACGTCGGAAGCAGCACTTAACCACATGTCCCTACGACCATGAACGGCGCAGGGGTGGGTCTAAGCAGGCCCACCCCACAGCCACACTCCAAGGATCTTCGAAAGAGGGTCCTCTTTCGTTAGAAGAGAAAGTTCGTAAATCGCTCTGTAAGCTATACCAAGTATTCTTTATGCATAGAGCCCAACGAACTCTCTGGTATACTGCATTCATGAAGTTACTCGTAATTGGTCCGCAGCTTTCGGGCAAGACCACCCTGGTCAGGCACCTGCGCAAGCATACCAATATGAACGTTTCGGAAATTGACGAGGAAATCCTGGCTGCTAACGACGGATCCTGGCCGAGCGATAATACACATAAGGACAAAGTGCTCATACCTGCCATTTACGAGCGTATAGCGAAGCTAGATGACATTGTGTTCTTCGCCAACTACTTTGCTCCGCTTTCCCAAGTGCAGATGTTCAGAGATGCTGGCTTTACTGTTGTACTGCTTGAGCCTCCTTACGAGGAGATGCTGCGTAGAAATAAACAGCGTATGGAGCAGGAGGGGTATGAAGACGCCACCCAATGGCTGATGGGACAACTAGAGAATCATAAAGACATTCTTGAAGCAGGATTAGTCGATAAAACATTGGACGCTACCCTTCCTACTGCCAAGATTGCTCAGTTATTGGAAGACTGAAGCACGCTATCGAAAATTATGGCGTCACAAAGATAGTTCTGGCTTCGTCGAACAGACCAAGCATAAGCACTTCCTGCAGACTCCGTGTGGAGTTATTTTGCAAACTTCCCGCTTTAATTGCCCGAGAACGTGTAGAGATATTGACTTGCTCTATATATTATAGTACAATATGCGCCTATTAACTTTGTATTAATTGCAGGAGTACAAACACTCCTTTGACAACTGCATAGTTCAAAAAGTGTGCTGGCATAAGGTATGCGAATCAGCGAATAGTCTTTCGGCCGGAAGATTGTTCGCTGATTCGACTACCCCTAGGAGGAACCATGTCAGCACCGCGCCAAGTGGTATTCCTCTTCAACGAGGGAGGCCAGGCAACCAAAACTCCCGCGTTTCGCGGCGGCAAGGGTGCAGGTTTGGCGGACATGGCGGCCCTCGGGCTTCCGGTTCCTCCAGGCTTCACCATCGCTACTTCGGTGGCACGTGCATTCGCCGAGACAGATCAACTGCCTCGGCGGCTCGAAGGTCAAATCCGACGAGCCATGCGCAGCATCGAAAGCGAGAGTGGCTTCACGTTCGGTGACCCCAGTAACCCACTGTTGGTATCGGTGCGCTCCGGCGCTCCGGTTTCCATGCCCGGGATGATGGACACCGTGCTGAACGTTGGCCTACAAGAAAGCATGCTTGAGTCGCTCGAGCGCGTCAGCGGACGAGAGTTCGCTCAGGACACATACGAGCGCTTCTTGCGTCAATTTGGATCCGCAGTCCTCGATCTCCCGACCGAAGACGATCAGCTTCTCATCAAGGAGTCGGCGAGCCTCGTGCCCGATGACCCCTACGAACAGTTGATTATGGCAATCCGAGCCGTTCTGCTCTCCTGGAACAGCGATCGCGCGTGCGCGTACCGCGACAACCAGGAGATCCCTCACTGGTGGGGGACAGCAGTTACCGTTCAGGCCATGGCCTTTGGTAACCGAGATGATCGGTCGGCAACCGGCGTGGTGTTTAGCCACGACGTCAACTCAGGCGCCGAGGGTCTCACTGGAGAATTCCTCGTTCGCGCCCAGGGTGAAGACATCGTGAGTGGGACAACCTCGCCACAGTCGATTGCGTGCATGCAAGCCTGGCATCCGCAGCTCTTCCAAGAGCTTCAAGACCAGGTTCGTCTGCTCTCAGACCATCTCGACAGCATGGTCGATGTTGAGTTCACCGTTGATAGCGGCAAGCTCTTCATCCTCCAGGTACGACGTGCTACACGCACTCCACTCGCTGCGGCGACCTTCGCGGTTCGTCGTGTGTGGAGTAGGCGATGGACTCACGGCGAAGCTGTTGCAAGCCTGAGCAAGGCAGAGCTTTCCCAGCTCGATTCAAGCCAGGCCAAGCTGTCAGGAGACTCTTTGCGACTTGCCGCCTGCGGTGTTGCTGCTTCAAGCGGCTGCGCGGTAGGCGAAGTCGTCTATAGCTCCCAGCGGGCAGTAGAACTTGCCAAGACTGGTCGGCAGGTAGTTCTGGTTCGTCCAGATACATCACCCGACGACCTACCCGGCATGCTGGCTGCAGTTGCGGTCGTTACGGCTCGTGGCGGCATGAGCTGCCACGCAGCTGTAGTCTGCCGCGGTCTCAACCGACCGGCAGTCGTTGGCGCCAGCGGCCACCTTACCACTCTGGGCACAAAGCCCTCGGAAGGTGTGGTCGTTTCCGTCGACGGCGCTACGGGCAAAGTCTACTTCGGCGAGCAGCCGATCCTCGGAGGTATCAACTCCAAAGAGGCACGACTGATCAAAGAGTGGGTCAAGCAGCCGATGCCTCGCAAAATCGAGTTCAACACGCTCGATCAGCGAGTTTCGGCGAACGCCTATCTGGCCGCTTTCTACATGACCGAGGCCATGGCTTACCAGTCCCGCGGCAGCGAACTGGAGGCACAAGCACGGGAGCTTCATGAGTCGGTCGTAGCCACGATCGCCCCATACTTCGCCACTTACCTGGCCCTGGCCACTGGTGGCGAAGTCCGTCACTACAAAGGCAGCTTCCTCCATAAAGCTCCAAATGAGCTAGTAGTGGACTTCCATGCTACTGCAATGCTCAGCGCGAACAGCCGTGAGCGGGCGCAACTGGAGACAGCGGTCATCCTCGACGGCATTAGTGTTAAGCGACAAGCTCGGTTCACCGAACTCGTAGCGCGCACTTTTGCGATAGAGGACGAGTGGTCGAGCGCTTATGGCGGCCCGAGGTGGGCCAAGATCGCCGAGACACTGCACGACTACATTGGAGGAACTACACCGGCAGCCGTGTTCGTCGATGCGGTTTTCGACCTGCGCCACAATGGCGGGGTGCTCTTCAACAAGCACCCAATGTTCACCGAGAAGACTAATGAGCACGAGCTGCATCACATGCTCGAGCTCAAGAAGACCCGCACCATCCAGGAGTTGTGGCTAGAATTTGGCTGCGTTGACGTGGCTGACTTCTGGTGGAGCGGGTTGTACATCAAGGGCCACAAGGCAAAACTATGGTGAAAGGAGCCATGATGCCAAGAAGCCATCAGCCCCACGTTGGCGCAAGCGTCAGTGTGGGGGGATACAGTGTGTATGTCGGGGGCAGTCAGGACCTGGCAGGCGCACCGGACATCTTCCGCGAGATGGACATCATCATCCCTCTCAACGGCATAGTGTCAACCATCTTCGAGGGCACAGTGCTCCCCATCGTCCTTCAGGACTTCGGTGGAGTACCCCGCGACTGGGAGCAGATCCTGCGCGAGCAGGTCATCCCGGCTCTCGAAGCGGACAAAAGGGTTCTCGCCTACTGTACGGCCGGCCACGGTCGCACAGGTACGTTGCTGGCATCGCTCGTTGCGCTGCTGGAACCAGACATCGAGGACCCGATTGCCACGGTACGCGCGCGTCACTGCGAGCACGCTGTGGAAACCCGAGCACAGGCGGAGGCCATCTTCGCCCTGCTCGACCAACCCATCCCAGAGCCGTACACGAGGCTCTACTAGGCCGAAAGGGGCCACCATGAGGCAGCAAGACAAGCAGAAGTGGTACATGGGGGGAACGGAGGGCACCGGGGAGTACCTGGTGATCGCCCGAGCTCCCTACCGCGGCAGGATCGGCGTACGCCTCCTGCCGGGCGGGATCGTGCGCATCCGCGTCGAGCCCGTCAACACTGCCGCAGCGCAGCGGCTGGCTGAGCACTTCCCCGTCGGGGAGTGGAAGCAGCCCGACCTCGGTCAGCTGCGGTTCTCGCGGGTGCTCAGCGCCAGCGAGGCCATCCCGGTGATCGAGGCGGCCATCACGGCGCTCAACACCAGGGGCCTGGAGCCCAACTCCAAGGCCCGTACCTGGCGCCGCAAGCTCCGCTCGCACGCGGGCGGCTGAGACCAGAACGCATCCGGGTGCGCATAGATAGTGGCTGGGCCCGGAATCCCAGTCATTGACATTCAGCACGTTAAGTGCTAAAGTGATGCTCTCAGCCAATCAAAGGAGATGCTGTGAGTTAAAGAGAAGCCAAAAAGAAGCTGTAGTAGAGGTTTTGGTTGTGTGGCTCATCGAGCCCCGGGACCCCTTTGCCGGTACGCAGGGACAGTCTACACTTGAAAAGCTAAAGTAAAACCATGTTGGCGTGAGGTTTGTTTTTAAGATAATACTCATGCTAACAGTGGCTGCCATGCGCCGAAGGGTTGATTGTAACTTCGGTTACATTTGCCCAAGCGTGGTCTGGAGTCAGTTCCCTGTCCGGATTGACTTCAGTATGTAGGCCTTGTGGCGCCCAGCAGGGTGTCTCGGCAGAATGCGGCCTGGCAACCGCAGCGTAGACAGAACGCAGGCAAGCTACCTTGGAGTGGGTAGTGTAAAGTGCCATCACGGAGCAGGGCAGCAGCCCTAGGCGACGGCGAGGTTTCGGGTTACTGTATTAGTGTACCGAGACCAGCTATCGCGACAATCGGTCCGGAGCTCCTACCTAATCTAAAAAAATCTTTTGCACTCGTGCAGGAGTGGCCCCTCCCGGACGCTTTGGCGTTTAGGAGGGGCTCTTTCTTTTCCCCGAAAGATGGTTGTCAGACCCTAAAACTGGTACTACCCAAGATCATAACTTAGCGTTGTGAGTTTAGGTGGTAAGCAGGGTAAGGGTTATGTCGGCGCAGATGCCGCCCAAATTACGTCATACATCGCACCCATCATCTCGTGATGCTCAGCTGAAGTAACGAGAAGGGCATACCCACTTGGGAGAGACGATATATACAGTACATTTGAATCATACATAAACACGGTCGTCCTAAATTTGCCTCCAAAATCCGCTGGCATCATGCGTATTTCAGAACGCTGGTAGTAATTCTGGATAATACCGGGGTCGATCTTTTCTGCCCACAAATTGCGCGTACGAACCCCCAAACGATTGCGCGTAGAGACATAATGCGTGACAAATTCTTCGCCAAACTGCCAAAAGAAGTTTTGCTTGGGAACGATGGAATCAATACGGCGCCCATGACAATATACTGCCTCCATAATAACACTGCGAACAGCAGCAATTCCTTCGTAAAAAGAAACTTGGGGTTTATGATCCCCATCAGGCTGCTTGGCTACGATTGAGTTAAGGGCATCGACCTCCTCCCGCAATGCGTCAAGCTCTGACTGCCTTTCGGCTACGATGGTCTGCAAGCGCGACACAGGCTCCACTCTCCACATGGACGGCTCGGCAAGTCCTGTTTTGCTGAGCAGTCCGCGGCGTTCCAGTGCGGAAATAGCGTAGTAAACCGTAGGTCGACTTCGACCCGTTGTCTTAATGACGTCGCTCGCAGTCCTTGCGCCTGCAAACATTGCCAGATAGACGTCAACTTCGGATTCTTGAAGCCCCAGTTTAAGGAGCGTGTTGCGTGGTTGTTCCATATCGTCTAACCATTATTATACACTATTAACTTTAGCCCCACGCGGGACTACGATGAGGCTGTTCCTCGACAGAAAGGCAAGCACAATGACCACACCAAACCTTATGCAGCGCTGGGTTGACCAGTTTCCAGAAGTAAGTCTGGATCACTGTCTATACGTGTTCCGGCTCGTAGAGAAACACTACAACGAGACACACAGGCACTACCACACGCAGGGCCACATTGTAGACATGTTGGAGAAGATGGATGTGCACTTCCCAGGAGCGCCGCGATCGGTAGTACTGGCCATCTTCCTGCACGACGTGATCTACCAGCCTGGCTCGCCAAACAACGAGCTCAACAGCGCCCGGTTCGCCAAGCGGCATCTGAGCCGGCTTGGGCTGAGCCGCGAGGAGGTGAGGGCAGTTGCTCGCGCGATAATGGCCACACGCAAGCACGTCGCCCGCAATCGTGTGGAAGCAATCGTGTGCGACCTGGACCTGCTGTCGCTGGCATGTGAACCAGCGTGGTATCGCAGGAATACCCGTTTGCTCAGGCAGGAGTTCTGCGGATTCACAGATGCTCAGTGGAACTTCGGCAGAAGCAGGTTCATCAACTCCTATTTGGGGCGTAAGTACATTTACGCAAACCCCAAGCTACGGCGAGCACATGAGGCCAATGCGAGGAGGAACTTGCAGGCAGAGCCGAGCTATAGGGCATAAAGGTAGGGGAGGAAACTTAACAGGGGAATACCGTCCGGTGAGGCTTCGGCTTCGCCGGGCTTCGCTTAGCGCAAATAGTATTGACCGCTTAGGCACATTATGTTATTATCTAGTTCTTGTTTGGGGAAACTGTAGTACCCGACCAGAACCCATAAGGGGATGTAAGTGAAGATGTTCATCGAGTTCATGCTCACGGTCACGAGCAAGGTCACGCACAAGAACGCGATCGTCGCGACCGTGAAGATCACCGACGCCGAGGGCGAGCCCATCGTGGCCGCCGAGACCATGCGGCGCCGCGCCGACACGATCAAGGACAAGCTCAACGCCGCCCTCGAGAAGCTGACTGGGATCATCGACCCCGACACCAACTTCTCGTTGGGCTGCGACAAGGCCACGGGCGGCAATGGCCACCTGCAGATCCCGGAGCTGAGCATCCCGCTGCCCGACGGTAACATCATGTTGCTCCGCCTCGACATCGACACCATGGGCTACACGCCGGCGGACCAGGACATCAACGAGCTCGTGCTCGAGACCCTCGAGGAGGTGCTTGAGGAGATCGGCGACGCCTGGCTCGAAGATGACGTGCCGCTCGACGAGATGATGGCGTGGCACACCAAGGCGACCGTGTCGATCCACGAGCAGCTGGGCCTTCCGGCTCTCGCGCTCGTCAGCGCCGCCGCCGGTGGTGCCGACAACTCCGAGAGCCAGATCCAGCACGGCCGCGACGCGGCCATCGGCTGACCCTCTCGCCATCCATGGCAAACGGGCCGGGGGAGCGCATCTCCCCCGGCCACGAGCCACCAACCCACAAGGGCTTTTCCTCAGGAAGAGTCCTTCTTTCGTTCTAGTAATGACTACTTAGCGTTCGAAGGTAGTTGCTGTCGAGGTGAATCCAGTTACTTCTGTGGCAGTCTTGCCCAAGAATACTTGAGCCTTGAGCTTCTCGCCAGATTGGACCTGTACAAGTATAACGCCTTGAACTTGCGCGTTTGAAGCGCCAGCCTGCTGCTGTGGTTGGCCTGGTGAAGCTGGTTGCTGAGTAAGCTCGTATTTAATCACGCCACTTGAGGCACTAATCGTAGCGGGGTCGGGTGCATTACCCTTCACCTGGAAGGCACGAGGCTGACCATCACCTGGGTCGCCAATTGAAATGACAATTATGCCTGGGTCGTAAGCGTAGGGGATAATGGCTAGGTGCCCGCTCCAGTAGCCACGGCCGCTACTGTCGCCAACCTGGGTATTCTTAGGCCCTGCGTAGCCATTGGTACCCTGTTTGAACCAGTTACCAATCAGTTTGCCTGGCTGGTCGTAATCAATCTTGCCCGCGCGCGGCTCCACTGTGCGGGCGTTCTTGGCGAGCATTGGCATCTTCATGGCGGCGTCAAAATAACTAAAGAAGTCATCGGTATGGACCTTCCACGGCTCACCCTCATACATCTTTGGGCTAATGAAGCCGGAAAGAGTAAGCTCTTGATCGTAAATTGCCGTATCGAGTGACTGTTCGCCAATCCAGCCGATAATCTGCCCTGATTTGATAGCGATCTTGCCGTTATAGCCCTTGGTTGAAGCATCAGGAGCTTTGGAGGTAATGCTGTCGTCCAGCTTGGTAATCAGGTCGAAGTAGCTGGTGGTGCGACAGGTGTGCTGCATCTCAAGTCGATACTCAGGTGGACGTTGCTCGCCGTTGCTGACATTCACGCCTCGTACCTGAATGTTGCTAATGTAGCCATCCGCCATGGCATAGACTGGGTATTTGTCGCGTGGGCCAGCTTTCGGGTAGAAGTACAGGTGGTCTATTGGGGTTACGTGAGCACCGGCCGTGAGCCCCATAGGGGCGACTGATGACACGTCGGCCATATCCATTGGTTGGTGTGTCATCGCTACTTTATTTTCCCCCTTGCAGCCACTCAACGCCTTAGATAGAGGATTGTTATTGCTACTCTTGCCACCCTTGCCAGCGAGAGCAAAGAAGACCATCCCACCTATGAGCGCAAGGATGATGATTGGGAGGATTATATGCGAGATACCTGTAGGGGTGCGTTTGGATGATTTCATAGTCAAGATTATAGTCTAAGCATAAGTACTTAGGCTAGTGTTTTATACATGTAAGATTCTTGCGCTTGTCTGACGATCTAGAGCGCTCTATAGTAAGAATCAGATCGCAACGCACCCCTACACGAAAGTGATGTGACCTAATGTCCGACCTACATCCGACCACTAGGCATGAAGTCTGGAGTGGCACCCCCAAGGGATCGCTTGATTACCGCCTGACAGATCTCTACGCCGGCAGGATTCGTGCCTACATACCGCCTGGCTTCCAGGGTCTGCTGGTTCCCAAGAAGGAGGGTCGACGAATCCTTCGTATTCCGTTTGGTGCACAAGTACCAAACGAGGGACTTGATGGGCTACGAGATCTCGAGACGGACAAGAAGGATGAGCTCCTCGACCTGTTTCGAGAGCTAGGGCACACACTGCCCATCTTTCGGTCTGACCCAGAGAGGTTGCAGGCCCAAAACGACCTTCTTGCCGTCCATAGAGTCGGCTTCACTCAAACCGAAGGTGTTTTCGTACTCGTGTGACCTCCTTCGGCGCGACAGCACCAACACCCACCGACCAGAGCCCATCGGCCTCTGGTCGGTGGGTTTCTCGTTTTGCAAGAACAGAAGCAAGAAAGTGGTATAATATCGGCATGAAGAAGTACGCCCCACTCATCGGCATAGGCATAGCGGCTCTGGCGATAATCGGCATTGTCCTATTCGCACCCAAGGCCAATGACTATAAATCAGAGTCCATGAAGGTTCCAGTCAGTACGTCGAGCAATAGCAATGCGACAACAACCACACAAACAGCGCCCGGGGCCTACATAGATTACTCGGCGGACGTAATCGCCAACACCAACGGAACCAAGATCCTCTTCTTCCACGCGCCGTGGTGCCCACAGTGCAAAGCGCTCGAGGCTAGCATCAAGGCTGGCCCGATCCCGACAGACACCACCATTATCAAAGTGGACTACGACTCAAACCAAGCCCTCAAACAAAAGTATGGCGTTACCACGCAAACCACACTTGTGCTGGTGGATGACAATGGCAATCTCGTCAAGAAGTACGTAGCCTATAGCACCCCATCGCTGAGCGCTGTAATTTCCAACCTACTCTAGTGCCGCTCATCATTATCGCATTCTTAGCCGGTGTGCTCACTGCCCTGGCGCCGTGTGTCTTGCCCATCATACCAGTCGTCATTGGTGGGTCGGTCGGCGGCAAGCCAGATCGCCGCAAGCCCTTCATAGTCTGTGCGTCTCTGCTCGTGTCAATCGTAGCCTTTACCTTGTTGCTCAAGGGTAGTACCTTACTCATCTCGGTGCCAGATGTGTTTTGGCGCACGCTCTCGGGCGTAATGATTGCATTCTTTGGCCTAACCCTCTTGTTCCCGCTACTGTGGGACAAGCTCACCGCTTGGACGGGGATTTTTAATAAGTCACAACGAGCTCTTGGTGGTGCCTACAAGAAGGGTGGGGTTGGTGGCGCGGTTATGATCGGCGCCATGCTTGGCCCGGTTTTCTCGAGTTGTAGCCCGGTCTATCTCTTTATTCTCTCTACTGTATTGCCGCGCAACTTCCTCGAGGGGATCATCTATATCGTCGCATACGCGCTTGGACTGTGCGTGGTACTTCTGCTGGTTGGTATCTTTGGTCAAAAGGTAATCGCCAAGTTTGCCTGGGCCACCAACCCGTATGGTTGGTTCAAGCGGGGAACAGGTGTGTTACTGGTATTAGCGGGGCTTGCCATTGTAAGTGGTGCCGACAGAAGCTTGCAGCAATACGTGGTGGATCGTGGCATCCTCGACATAACCAAGGTCGAGCAGCAGCTCCTTAAGTAGAGGCGATAAGGGAATATACCTAGAATATAATAAGGAGCCCTTAGGGCTCCTTATGTAGGCTGCCTACTTTTATGTAGGCTCTACCTGTGTTTAGCCACCTCACTGGTGACAATCTTATTGTACACCCACCGCTACTAAACGCGTCAAGGGGGTTTTGGGGACTTTTTACGAACGCTTTACGAACTTATCAACAGTCTTGTACACAGGGGGATAACACTCCTTGTTTACACCAGGCTAAGCCGTGTGCTTTAATACCCTTATGCTCAAATCACTTCTCAAGATTCGCCTGTCCCTCCTCGCCCCGAGCTTCTTTGTCTTCTTTGTCGTATTAGTTTATATAGTTCCACGCCAAACGCTGACGCCTGGCCAGCTGGCGCTGTTCTCGGTTAACTCATTCCTGTTTGGCTACTACTTCGGGCCACTACTCAGTGCTCAAAAGAGCCGTGTGGCCGGCCTCAACGCCCTCACCCGCCAAGAGGAGATGACGATGCTCGACATCCTCTCCCAGGCACACCTCCTAAAGAAGGAGTCGACTCGCCATACACTCAAGATAAAACTCAAAACCTATCTAGACAGTATTATTGGCAACTACCACATCTCGGCTGACAACGCCCACTATGATGAACTACTGTACTGGCTGAAACACCAACAAGGCGAGGACCAACAAGTGCTTGATCAGATCTACAATGAAGTATCAAAAACCCAAGATCACCGCAGCGACATATCCAACCTCCTCGCCTCCAAGGTCTATAGTCACGAATGGCTCGTAGTAACGGTGCTGTTCTCAATTACACTCTACTTCTCGGTTATGACAAACTTTGGCGACTCACTCTTCTTCGGCTTTATGCTGGCTGTGTTGTGTGCTGGGCTTTGTATGCTCATGGCAATTCTCATCAAGTTCGCGACTCTGAGCCACAAGGAATCCAAGCGCATGTGGGATACACTCAAGGCGCTCGACGCCAAGCACTTTGACGACATTACCCATGCCGAGGTGGTAGCCGAAGTTCATCGACTCAGAGAAGCCAACATCAAACGCCACCACACAAACTAGAATACAAGGCCTTTTTGCGCTAAACTGTCTTTGTTCGGAGAGGTGTCTGAGTGGTTGAAGGTGCCGCTCTCGAAAAGCGGTGTGCTGGGCAACCGGCACCGTGGGTTCGAATCCCACCCTCTCCGCCATACAAAGAGTCGGTGCTAGCCACCGGCTTTTTGTATTACTTCTTGGCCACCACCAAGCCCCACACCTGTTTGGCCCCGGCGGCCTTGAGCATGCGAGCACATTCGTTCATTGTTGCGCCCGTAGTCATGACATCGTCTACAATCAATATGCGCTGGCCAGCCACGTCTTGCGGCTTGTAGCAAACAAAGTTACCCTTGACCGCCTCGAGCCGCTGAGAGCGGCGCAGGTGCGTCTGTGAGGTATGGGCTGTACGCAAGAGGGTAGCGCGGTAAGGCAGTGACGCCTGCTTGGCAACAGCCCGCGCTAGCAACTCGGCTTGATTGTAGCCGCGCTGGCGCAAAGCCCTACCGTCGCTCGGTACTGCGGTCACGACGTCGTAACCAGAAAGATCAGAGTTTTCGACTAACTGAGCGGCCATAAACCCAGCCACCGCTCGGTCGTTGGCATATTTAAGCCGATACACCAAGGACTTTACGTGTCCATCGTAGCGCCATAACACACTCGCGCCGCGCAATGACGTTTTACGCACGCACACCGAGCAGGCTCGGCCATCCGCCGTAAGCCGGTTGCAATAAAAGCAACTGGGCACCTTGCGCACAAAAGCAGTCTGCGCGCACTCCACGCAGACAACTTCACCTGGCCGGGCACAAACCGCGCAGTCATGTGGCGCAATGAATCCTATGAGTTTTTGTAGCATACTTGTTGCAATTACTCCTGTTGTGTGGCTATAATAAGGTTAAGAGTAGCGCTAAGCAAGGATAAGGAGTAATTTATGGCACGCAAAAATGATGTTGACGAAGAGATCTTGCAAGAAGAGTTCTTAGACGACCAAGCCAGTGGTGATGACTGGATGGCCGAGGGTGAGTTTGAGGGCCAATTGGCTGTAGATGTTTACCAAACCAAAGACACAGTAGTAATTAAGGCGCCGATTGCCGGTGTGCGCCCCGATGACATTGACGTTGCCATCAGCGAAGATGTGGTAACTATTCGTGGTGACCGCAAAGACGAGAAGGCCGTTGATAAAGAGCACTACTACGTACAAGAGTGCTTCTGGGGTTCATTCTCGCGCTCAGTCATTCTGCCAACCTCAACAATTGCCGACAAGGCTGTAGCCAGCCTCAAGGATGGTGTGCTCACTATTGAGATTCCAAAGGTAGTTCAGAACAAGGTTAAAAAGATTAAGGTCAGCGCGAGCCTCTAGTAAGCGTCCTATCTGCAACAATCGACCCGCCACTCGGGTCGTTTTTGTTTACGCACATTCCCCTTGCCCCTAACCCCGACCTTGGATCCGCCAGCTGGCGGATCAGGCAGTGAGGAGCTTAGACACCAGACAGAGTGAACCACGAGAGCCTTCAAGGCTTGCAGTGGGCACGACATTCTAGTGTCTAAGCGAATGAACGCACCTTGATGCGAACCCGTGGTCGGGAATACTTTTGACTACTTTTGGTATCTTCAAAAGTAGTAAGAGATTAAAGTAACTATTCTCTTAACCTAATTGTTCTTTTGAAAAGACCAAAAGAACCTAAAGTCTTTGCGGCATGGGGCTTATCTCTTGGTGGTACTCCTCCATACTCAAACAGAAGTGCTCTGCGGGGTTCGCTTGGATGCCAAGCTCAGCAATCCTCGAGCGTTCTGTTCTGAGCACTTCGTAGCACGTCCACGATCTTCGAATGTCGCCAGGGGGCAGAAGGCTATTCGCTGCGCGAGATCTCTTGGGTAGTACGGGTAGCGGCTGTGTCCACGGCCGCTTGAGCATCGCCGCCACTGAGTACAGCGCCAATCATGTCACCAAAAATACCATCGACATTATAGCTGTTACCCTTATACCAGGTGGTTGCGCTCAGCGTCTGCTTAGCAAATGGCCCAAGGTACTTGTCTTGACCTTGTTGAATCACCAGGTCTTTACGGGCCGCTGGACGATAGGTAGCAATACTATAGCGATTAAGCTGCGTACGAGTTGAGACAAAGCGCAGGAAGTCCCAAGCCACTTCCTCATGCTTGCTCGTCTTACTCACCTGCTCAACCCAAAACTCCGCGCCGTTGATTGGCTTGGCGGTGTTTACCTGGGGCAGGGCGGCCATCTTGTACTTCAGGCTTGGTGCGGCGGCGTCAATCTCTGGGGCGCGGTAGGCATAGTCAATCATCATGGCAACCTTGCCAGCCTTAAAGGCGTCTAGTGAGTTGCCAAGTTTATCGTTCCAAGAATAGTTTGGGTTGGCAGGCTTAGCAAAGCTGGTGTAAAAGCTCATAGCCTTAGCGCTGGACGCGTAGCCGGTGCTATCTGGTTTGTTAAACGTAGCCTGGGTGGGGGGAGTGTTGGTCATGATAGCGCCGTTTTGCTGCATCAGAACCGATACAATCGCAGTGTAATCGGTAACTGAGGCGCTGCCCAGCGCTACCCCTGCTTGGGTTATGTCCGCGCCGTTTTTAATAGCCAGCTTAGCGTTCATATCCATCAGCTCCTGCCAAGTCTTGGGGGGGCTCGAAATTCCGGCTTTGCTCAGCAGGTCTTCGTTATAAAACAGCCCGAGCGTCGAGACGCTATAGGCCAAGCCCTCCACCAGCTGCCCGCTGACCAGTTTGCTTGAGGCCACATCTACAAAGGTGTCTTTAAACTCTTGGGCGCTGTAGACGGTGTCTGGTGCCGGCTCATGGTAGGCGCGGTAGCGCGGTAGCCAATCATCTTTGATGGAGTATATGTCCGGCAGTTTGTTGGCTTTAGCCGCCTCTGTCAGCTGTTTGTCGTAGGTGGCAACGTCAACATTGCTCAGCTTGATCGTCACATTCGGGTGAATCGCCGCATAATCCTTGATGATCTGATTAAACGGCTCCGTGCCGTCAACTGTGCGCCAGTAGCTGAGAGTAATCGGCTCAGACGGAAAAACGATCCGTGATCCCGACGGCTCTATACCCTCTACTGTTATGGAGTTTTGCTGCGTAGTTGGCACCATCAAGGCCAAGCCAACCAGAATAGCCAACGATATGCTTACCGCAACAATAGTAGCCTTATGTCGTTTCAGAGACTTCATTACTGCCTATTTTACCACGGCGCTAGCAGCAGCTCCTAAACACAAAACGCTCAGGCGGATCCTGAGCGTTTTGTGGAGCGAGAGTGGAGCGCTAAAACTGCTTGATAACAAAGTTGGCAATACTATAAGCAAGCAAAGACACAACCAAGCCAATAACGGCGTACAAGATAGTGTCCTTAGCTGCCGTGGTGTTCTTAGAATCACCACCCGAGAGGACGTAGCGGAAGCCACCGATGATAATCATAATAACTGAGATTATCCCAACTGCCAGAATGAGTACATTGGTAATGTTCCCGAGCTGTGATTCCAGTGTTGGGCCACCCGTCTGTCCTGTACATTCAGCGCCAGCAGCAGCTCCACCGGTAAGGTCGCAAGCAGCAAAAGCCCGCTGTGAGCCGAGGAGAACGGCTGTTGCAGCGGACGACAAGATAAGGTTTAGCCTAGCTAAGCGCATGGCTCTAGAACTGGTCAATGACGAACTGCATAATCGAGTAGGATAGCAGGGCCACAACCACACCGATGATGGCGTACAGGATGGTATCCTTAGCTGCCGTGGTGTTTTTAGAATCACCACCTGAGAGGACGTAGCGGAAGCCACCGATGATCAGCATGATGACCGAGATGATACCAATCACGGTAATCATGATGTTTGTTACGTTGGCGACCGAATCAGTTAAGCTGGTGGTCTGTAGGTTACCCTTAGCCGCATTAATGCCCTCTTGAGCATCAGAGTTAGCAGCCATTGCAGTGCTTGCGCTCAGCATAGCGCCAGTAAGGCCTAAGCCGACTTTAGAAGTGAGTTGTTTGAACATGTTTATGATTTCTCCTTAACAATTATGCTTAGATTGTAACGTAGCGGAGAAGGTTTGACAATACAAGAGCCTGAGAACATGCGCAGGAGAGTGTAGGCTTAGAATCGGCCGAGTACGAAGTTGACTATCGCACCAGCTAAGAGGGTAATAACGAGGCCAATGACTGCATAAAGGATTGTGTCCTTAGCCGTGCCGGCCTTCTTGGAATCACCAGCAGATATAGCATACATTATCCCACCGACAATAATCATAATGACAGAGATGATACCCGCGGCGTACAGGAGGGTGTTAGTGATATTGGGGATTATTTCATCCACGGTAGCCGGAGTGCCACTAAGATTGTCTATTTTAATTCCAGTAGATGTGGCTGCGGATGCGACAGCTCCTACCCGCAGTGTGGCTGCGGTAGAAATCATGGCGACAGTAATTAACTTAAGTAATCTCTTCATAGTTGAGATTATAGGCTAATACCAAATAAGAATAAAGTCTGGCTTAGTTAAGAGCTGAGAGTACGAAGTTTCCAATAGCCGCCGCGCTGATAGCAAGTACTAAGCCCAAGATTGCATAAGTAATGGTAGTCTTAGCCTTCTTGGTTCCGCTAGGATTGCCAGTTGATACAGCTAACTGGATGCCGCCTATGATTATAAATATTACCGAAACAATACCTACGGCGGTAAATGCCAAGTTAGTAACGTTAGATATGAGTTTTTCAACACCTGCAAGACACGATGTATCAACTCCATCAAAGATACCTCCCGAAGCAGTAGTTCCTTGGCAGTTGTCTCCCGACGCAGCTCGAGAAATTGCAGGAATTACAAGGAACAAGGCTAACTGCACAAGAGTCAAAAGTCTTAATGCGATATTCTTACAGCTAGGCATGGTCGTCCTTAGCCTCCTATCGCAATTCCGAGTAAGCTCAGAATCGCCCTAAAGCTTATGAGGAGCACCAAACCAACAATCGCATTAGTAAGTCGGCTCTTTGCCGACTTAAGTCTGTCTGGGCTATCAGCAGCAGAGGCCATCTGTACTCCGGATATAACCACGGCGAGGACGAATAGGGAACCAAATATGCCAACCATCCAGTTCGCGACATTCCCTATGAACTCGTATATATCGCTCGTGCAAAACTCCTGAGGCAAGAAGCTACACTCAACAGCGGCGGAACTACTTGGTAGTACTGCCTCTTCCGCCCTTGCAAACTGCGGCAAGATCATCATCGCCAGAGCAAGAGTAGTAACTATGACAGTTTTGATGTATCGAACCTTCATTATCCTCCTTGCTGTTGACTAAATAACCTTAAAGATGCTTGTTCTGGCCATAAGCACTATACCTACTAGTGCCTATTATACTATAATCACCATATAATGATGCGAACTCTTCGTAAAGCAATTCTTCTATTATTCGGCCAACTAGCGCTAGTTAGCCTATTGTTGTTTGTGGTGCTTTTAGTACCCTCAACGTCGCATGCTGCAAACTCCAAAGTCCCTAGTGCCTATGCGGCAGTAGACAAAGACGGGGGGCTAAGCATCTCTGGTACAGAGTTCTTCTGTGATTTTGCCAGCACGGCCGAGGTAATTTGCAAAAGAAGTTCGACCGCAAGCGAACTCACGGCCGACGGTACATCAAAAGAAATGTCATATTGGTTTGACCCGGAGTTATCTAAAAAAGCAGGGCACGATGTATTCAGACCCGACGGCGGCACTCGGCAAGCCGAGTTTGGCTGGCTCCACTTCCCTAGGTCCGCTCAAGGAGACTACTCACTCGGTCAAGTATCGACCAGCTCCTTAGATGGCGAGGGTGGTGTTTACGACGATGATGTAAATACGGATAAGTTTAAAAAGGATGTAGGGGACACTTCAACCTGCTCAGTAAGGAAGTTCCGCAATGGGAAGGGTACTATTACCTGTAAGATCGGGGGCAGCAAGGGGGGTAGGAGCGTAACCGTAACTCAGTACAAAACGGGTTATTCAAACTTTACAGAGCTAAAGAAGTGCGACAAGGGCGGGCTTGGTTTTTTCCTCTGCCCAATTCAAAACATGTTCTGGGACACCATTAGGCTTACTACTGGTTGGATAGGCAACATATTAGACGTCAATACAAGTAATTTTCAGAACACTACCATAAGGGAGGCGAGCAATAATCTTCTCGGAGTAGCTAACGCCGTCTACGCCCTTGTTTTTCTGGTTATTATATTTGCTAACGGCCTCTCCTTGAACCTAGATAGCTACATGCTGAAGAAGATGGTACCGCGACTCGTAGTAGCTATTATTCTTTCGCAATTCGCATTCTTCCTCACAGGCGCCTTTATTGATTTTGGAAACGTTCTAGGCAGAGGTGTGCAGGCCTTCTTTGAGCAGCTAGCCCCTGTCACCAACCCAGGGGCTGGCCTCTTTGCCGTCAGTGCAATTGCTGGTTTGGGAATAATGATCGCGTTGATACTGTCTCTGTTTATATTAATTGCCATACTCATTGCGTTGGTGGTACTCATGATTCGACAAGCTATTCTTTATGTACTAATACTGGTCGCGCCGCTAGCTATTGCCGCCAGGGTACTACCGAATACTGATAAGCTCTTCAAAATGTGGCTCGATAACCTCATTAAGCTAGTGCTCATGTACCCTATAGTCGTAGCAATCATATCTGGTTCAGCATTCTTGGGCAGCGTTATGATGGGCAACAAGAACTCTTTAGCAATTCAGATTATGGGAGTGTTGTTGCCATTCATTGGGCTTGCACTATTGCCTAAAGCATTTAAGTGGAGCGGCAATATAATGCATGCTACTGGTGGCAAGCTGGCTGGCTGGGGTGCTGGAGGCTTTAAAAAAGGAGTTGTTCAGCCACTCAAAGGGGCTGCCAAAGACACTCTTAATGACCAAAGACGCCTCCAGGGCGCGAAGCTTGCGGCCTCAGACAGCAAGCTAGCACAGCTGGGTAGCGGAGTCGTTGGAGGAAAACTTGGCGCATCACTCCAAACCAGAAAGGGCCATGCAGAGCGTCTCCGCATGCAGGCAAATGCAGCAGCCGAAGAACGCAAGCTAGAAGACGCGAAAATGTCAGTACTCAGTGGTCCAGCTCTCCACAAAGAAGCTGAGGAAGCTGGTAAAGCTCTGGCTAAAAACCCAGCCGATATTCGGGCTAAGGCCAGGATGGAGTCAGTGTTAGCTCGTGCCGGAGCAGTGAGTGATATGAACGCCGTTGCGCGAGCGAACAACGCGTTCACCTCATCGATGACAGATAAGGTTGCTGCAAATGATACTTGGGGTAGTGCTCTGGGAAATTCAGGTATCATGGGTGATATCAAAGAGAAGAGTCCAGAACTTAGTAGTGTTGGTACGTTCTCGTTCGATGCTGCAGGCAGCAGGAGCCTAGATGAGACATGGTCGGTAAAAGACCAGGGTAAGCACGCTGGGGGCACTGGAACTGGTACACCTAATGGAGTTCGTATTGCAGTAACTAACACTAAAGCAATTGATCTTAGTGGTAAGAACCGCTCGGGGCTTGCGGGTCTTTCAAAGGACACTGTCAAATCTATAGCTACCGCTGTGGCCGACCCAGCTTCTAGAGCTGCTCAGCTCAAGAGCCTAAGTATTGAAGAAATGGGGCAATTAACCGATCCACGCTACGCTCCAAAGGATCCTGGAGCGAAGGAACATTGGAGGAAAGTTGCCGATGCTGTTGTCGCTGACTATGGCGCTCTAGCAGCAACCGACCCTGCAGCCAGGGCAAAGGTTAATGCTGCAAATCAAATTATTCGCGCAGGGTGGTAAAGTAGGCGATGCCACAGTACAAAGTCCCCCAAAACGTAGAGAGCGAAGACACAATCCTTGGTCCGTTGACGATCAAGCAGTTCATCTATGTCGTGATTGCGATTGGGTGGGGGTTCTTATGCTGGCGCGTGATAGGAGTAGCTCCTGTGGTGGCGATTGCGCTCATCCTACCAGTCTCAGGACCACTGCTGGCCTTGGGCTTGATTCGTCGTGAGGGTCAGAGCTTCGAAACTTACTTTGTTGCGATGATTCGCTTTTTGCTTGTACCGCGCAAACGAACCTGGCACAAAGACGAGGCTAGGGTGATTATTAAAGCCGAAGAAAAGAAGCCGATTGAGCAAATGCCGACGCGTAATCAAGCCCAGGTACGCGGCGAGCTCCGCAAACTCGCTACCATTGTAGATAGTCGCGGACGCATCCCCAAGGGCACCGACGTGCAGGCGGCCGATGCCAATGTAGCCGGCAGCGCGCTTAGTCAACGCGTCGTAACGCCAGAGGCTACCCAAGTAGCAGGGGAGATTATATCCACCAAAGTTGCGGCTCCCCGCACCGACATGCTCGACATGCAACACAACCCACAGGCTGTCGCGGTTGGTGAACTACTTAAGACCTCTGGAGACGATATGCGGGCGCAAGCAATTGCCAATATGCAAAAGGCGGCCACGGAATCCGCTGCCACACCTGCGCCGCAAGCACAAGCACCTTCGCAAGACGAGGGTCAAAATGCTATACTACAAAGAGCAGTGCAAAACAGCGATACCATATCTGTTCAGCAACTTTCTGACCAGGTGAATCGCCAAAACGTACTGCAACAAGGCAAAAGCGCACAAGTTCGCCAAGCCTAATTTTTCGCTTTAGTACTAATACCGCAGGTAACTTAAGATGGCCAACGTAGCTCAACCTAATCCTCATATCACGGACCAACAGCGCCAAGCTCTGGCCTCTGTAACGCCGCCTAAATCCAAGAAGGACCAGCGCGCCAGTACTCAGAATCACCTGATGTTCTCCGAAGTCCGTGACAACATCGTCGTCATGCGCGACGGCTCACTGCGCATGGTAATCTTGGCTTCAGCCCTCAACTTCGACCTTAAGAGTGCCCGCGAACAAGCGGCAATTGAGTACTCATTCCAAGGATTCTTAAACGGCCTGCACTTTCCTGTTCAAATCATTGTGCGCTCACGCAAGATTGATTTAGATAACTACCTAACTAAGCTTGAGCAACGCCAGGCGGAGCAAGAAAACGCTCTGCTGGCCGGACTGATGGAAGACTATATATTCAACATCCGCGGGCTCCTCGAGGACGTTAACATCATGTCGAAGTCGTTTTACGTGATTGTACCGTACTTTGTGCAAGCAGTTAGCAAGGATAATATAGCTAGCAAGATAAGTAGCTTACTGAAGGCGAGCGAGGACGTGGTGCAAAGCAGCGCTGATTACGAAACGCACAAGCGGGACTTGTTGCAGCGCACTAATTTGGTCGCTCAAGGCTTAGCGCAGATCGGGGTGCGCGCCGCTGTTCTGTCCACTCAGGAGCTGATTGAACTTTACTATGGTTCATATAACATCGATGAAGCTCAGAACCAGCCACTTGGCGATGTGGAGGGCATTAGCACCCCAGTGGTTGGTCGCTCGGGCCCTGCCCCTGCACCACACGGCCCAGAACCACGAGCTGCGGACCCCGACGACATGTTTGCGGCAGCACGTCACGCCCATCCAGAAATGCACGCTGTGCCAACACCAGCCCCGGTAGCGGCACCAGTCCCAGCAGCAACCCCTACACCGCAAGCTGCGCCCGTGCCACAAGCCACTACTGCTCAGCCTAGTTCTGTAGCTCAAGCAGCGCCTCAACAAGCTCCACAGAGTGTAGTGGCTCAGCCTGGGCAAGCAACTCAGATAAGTCAGCAACCAGGAGGGCAGAAGTAATGGCCGACAAAAAGCCTAAGATTGACCCAAAGGTTCAAGCCGAGATTAATCGCCGCTTAGCCGTCCAAGGCCAGGCAGACAAGATCTACCGCGAAGGCGTAGTCAGTTTGCGTGATATCATTGCGCCGGCCTCGTTCGAAGTAGAAAGTAACTTCCTTAAAATCGGTAAGCGCTATGCGCGCACGCTGTTTGTCTTTGGTTACCCCCGCACCTTGTTCACGGGATGGCTTTCGCCTTTGATTAACATTGATGAGGTCATCGACATTAGCCTCAATATTATCCCAGTGGAGAGCAAAGTAGTACTTGATAACCTGCGCAAGAAGGTAGGGCAACTGGAGGCTAACTACAACATTAACCAAGAAAAGGGTAAGGTTCGTGACCCAGGATTAGAAGCCGCCATTCAAGATGCTGAGGAGTTGCGCGACAGCCTGCAAGTCGGCTCGGACCGATTCTTCCGCTTTGGGCTTTACATTACCCTCTACGGTAAAGACCTCGAAGAGCTCGACCTGGTTGGGCGTAAGATCGAAAGCATGCTCGGCAGTAGTCTGATCTACACCAAGCCAGCTACCATCCAGATGGAGCAGGGCTTTAACTCTACCCTGCCACTCGGCCTCGACCAACTCAATGTCTACCGCAACATGAACACTGGTGCGCTCTCAACGTCTTTTCCGTTTACCACCGCCGAGCTCAGTCAAGACGACGGTGTGCTCTACGGTATTAACAGGCACAACAATGGCCTGGTCATCTTTGATCGCTTCAGCTTAGAAAACGCCAATATGGTGGTGTTTGCCAAGTCGGGTGCTGGTAAAAGTTTCGCGATTAAGCTGGAGTGTTTGCGTTCCCTCATGATGGGTACCGAAGTCGTCATTGTTGACCCCGAAAACGAATACCGGACCTTGTGTGACGCGGTCGGCGGAAGCTACCTACACCTTTCACTTAACAGTAATACCCGCGTCAATCCGTTTGATTTGCCAACCACCGTTGATCCTGAGGAGGCCGAGAACGCCCTGCGCGCCAACATCATCATGCTGCATGGCTTGCTCCGGCTGATGGCAGGGGAGATGAACCCAACAGAAGAAGCCGACATGGATATGGCGCTGATTAATACCTATGCGCGCAAAGGTATTACCAACGATCCGCTCACTCACACGGCCGTACCACCCGTTATGTCCGACCTCTACAACGAGCTCAACGCCATGCCAGGCACTGGCCCAGCACTGGCGTCACGCTTGCGCCGCTTTACCGAAGGCACGTTCTCGGGTATCTTCTCCCAACAATCAAACGTTGAGCTCAACAATAAGTTTGTGGTCTTTAACATTCGCGACCTCGAAGATGAGCTTAGGCCAATTGGCATGTATATTGTACTGAACTACATTTGGAACCGCGTGAAGACTGACAAGCGCAAGCGCATCCTGGTAGTAGATGAAGCCTGGCAACTACTACAGTACCAAGACTCAGCCATGTTTATGTTCTCGATTGCCAAGCGCGCCCGTAAGTACTTCCTAGGCCTCACGACCATCTCGCAAGATGTAGAGGACTTCTTAAGCACCCGCTTAGGCCGGGCAATTGTAAACAACTCCTCGCTTCAACTCTTGCTCAAACAAAACCCTGCGGCTGTCGATATTGTGGCTGACACTTTTAAGCTCACCACTGAGGAGCGTAGTCGGCTCAGCCAGTTCCCAGTTGGTGAAGGGTTATTCTTCGCCGGTATGAGCCATGTAATTCTACGCATTCTCGCTTCGCCTATGGAGGAGCAGTTGATTAGTACGAACCCGCAATACTTACTTGATCAACGTGAAGCCCAGGCGAGTGCGGACGCAGCCGCGCTGGCCGCCAGAACGGCGCCTCAATAAGCTATAATAAGGCTATGAAGAAAGTATTGTACGATGGCTCGACCAGCTGAGAGACTCGAAGATGACCGCCAAGAGGGTGGACTACTTGATAATGACTTAGGTATACAACCACGCAGCAGCCGCGTAGGACAGGGCGCCTCTGAACATGGTGAGAATATCCGTGTGAGCCCAGTACAGCAAGGGATTCATACCTCGAGTGGTCCTGGCGGCTCAGGACCAACACCCTCTGAGAAGCATAGTCTTAAAGATGGGAAAGCTATTGACCCGCAAAGCGCACTTACAAAAAAAGCTGCGGGAAAAGCACTAGACCACACTCCCGGAATGGTATCGAAGGCTGAGCAGGCTGAGCAAGGATCACTTGAGAAAGCTGGTCGCAAAGCTGCTTCTAAGGTTGCTAAAAAAGCAGCTCAGGCAGCCGCAACAGATTCAGGAGTCGGTGCGCCACTTGCAAAGGCAGCTGGCGATATTGCAGAAGAAGCTGTTAAGCGAATTGATGTCAAAGGTGGTGCCAAGAAGAGCGTCAAGGTAGTTGCTATTGCAGCTTTTGGTTTTATTGTTGTTGCTATGCTGCCTTTACTAATGTTTACATATATCGTCACTCAGCCATGGAAAGCGGTACAACAGGTTTTAAAGGACTCTAGTTTTACAAACTTTGCACTCAGTGCTCGTAAACTTGCTATTGGCGATGGTAATAATCAAACATTAATGGCTATCGCGGGCAGCATGCCATATGAGGCGGACTACAAACCTGGTAGCGCCATTGCTGCGACTGCAGGTCAGCGCCCAGAGCCAGGCACCCTGCTAGATGTAATATCAAAAGTTGATTATGAAAAATCACGCAACTTGTTTAAAAATGTGAGCTGTCCCTACAAGGTTAAAACTAAGCAAGTGGTCGCTAGTGATGGTGCGCAAAGAGCAGTTATTGACAAGGTAGTAGATGCAAAGGGGGATACGGCTGATATCGCAGATGCTGATGTGTTTGACTGTATCCTTGAACAATATCCTGTTTTCGAAGCTATGATGCGTAGCCCCGAAGCACGCAAGATCAATAAGCAAATGAAGATAAATCTGTCCTACGCAGAGAAAAAGGACTCGGAAGCTATAAAAGATAAGCCTAAGGAAGAAGTAAAAAGGGTACTCCATAAGAAGACCACAGACCGAGTTTGGCGAAACGCTAAAGATACTAAAGGTCTCTTATACCCAGACAGCTGTCAGGAAGACTTCAAGCCTACGGGAGACAAAGCAAATAAAGCAATCTTGGAAGTTGCGAACGACTTATTGTGTGGAGATTTAGCTGAGAATATTCAAATCAACTACCCCGTCGAAGACTTAGATGATGACTTTAGTAAGCAGACTGTCAAGCAGCGCATTGATGAGGCAGATGTTATATGTGTTTTCTATGATAAGCTCAACGCTGACCCTGAGGCCGCCAAGAAGCAACGATATGATAGGGCACTTTCTTCAGCAAGAGCTGGAATTTCAGCACTTACACTAGCGGACACTGGAGTGGTGCCGGGTGACATATCTGTAGAGGAATTAGATAATGATTTCTATAAAATATCAAATTTTGCATCCTCACGAGCTTATAATCAAGAAATTAATGGTACGAGAAACGGTGTTCAGATGGACCCAGAGGCGATACCGACAAGAGCTATCGGCCTGACTAAAGCATACTTTGACAGCCTATCCGATCCTAATCGACCTGGGGGACAGTTATTAAACCTGGGGGAGCAGTGTAAAAAATTCAAAGCAAACAAACCCACTACTTTGACTCAAAATGTAAGAGATATTCAGAGCTTAGCGGCAATCGCAAAAGGGCAAATAGCGCGCGAGAATCAAGACTTTTACGGCGGCACTTCGGCAAATCTTGTCTCTACTAACGACCTTATTATCCGCACAATCAGGTTGGTTTCAAACATAAGTAACAGTGGTGCTGAGGGAGGTGAGAACAACTTTAACCGTATGACAGTAGGAGCTAAAAACACAATGTATAACTACACCATCTCGCTACTTGGGGGTAGCTATCAAACAGATGCGCAGGCAAACGAGGACAGTATAGCAGTTGGAGTTATGAAAAAAAATCGAGATAAGCAGAGTAGTATGCTTGCTCGTATATTTGATACGAAAAACCCACGTTCTCTAGCTTCCAGGATCGCTGCTGGCTCTACCGCAACACCGAAGCAGATTACCGAGAATACCACGCGTTACGCTGTTAATATCCTAAACCCTATCAAGGCACTTGCTGATATTAATGCCGGAATTGCATTCATTGGTTACGGTGAGACGAATATTGCCTTGGCAGCCCGAAGTGATGACATGGAGTACTGGAAAATTGACACCACAGGAACTACAACCAATCTCGATACCCTTAAGAATGCTGCATACATAGAGAGGCTAAAAAAATCTGGTGCTAACACAGAACTTTTTGCATCCTTTGATAAGTGTATGGAGACCTACTTCCCAGATAAACAAGCTGTAGACGAAGCTAAAGATGAAAACTGTATGATTATGCGTGAAACAGACGAAGGAAGAAGGTTAGGTGCCGCCAACCCAGCTAAACGTAGTTTGGCTAGGAGCTATGCTACTTATAAGGGCAATATGAACTTTTACACCGCTTGGGCCAAGCTTAGTAGCGACGAGCAAGATGACAGTATTTATGCTAAGGGTGAAAACAGTAGTGGTTTTGGGGTCGGTGGAGCGGTCGGGGCTGATCCAGATGGACCACAGTCTGACCCAGGCGCGGATACATCTGGAACCGATTGTCCTCAAGAGCCCGGCATAACAACAGCGCCAGAAGACACTAAGAACGGCGTAGACGCCAAGGGTGTGGTTCAAACATACGGCCCTGGCAGAGTTCCGAAGAATAAGATTAAGCTCTGTGTCGTACAGGGCATCAGGGTAAATGTCTCGGTAGCGTCTAACCTCAACAAAATGGTGTCAGCAGCTGGCACTAGTGGGCTGGCGTTATCTGGTAGTGGCTGGCGCAGTTATGATAGACAAAAGGAATTGCGAATTTCTAACGGTTGTCCTGCGGATGATAATGCACCTTCAAGCTCTTGTAGAGTACCAACTGCTCGACCCGGAAGCTCAAACCACGAACAAGGTGAAGCGGTCGACTTCAATAATTCGCGAACTAGAGGCACAGCCGTCTATGCCTGGCTCAAAAGTAATGCTAGTAAGTATGGTTTCTTCAACTTCCCGAGAGAAGCGTGGCACTGGTCAAGGAATGGTAAGTAATGAATAAACGAACCATAATCCTTATTTGCGCCGCCATAGTGCTTCTTGCTAGTGTGCTTACGGTAATATCAATCCTATCTGCTCCAAAAAAAGCTGAAGTGATCGTGCCTTCTGGAGTAAGCGGGCTATATGGCGTAAGCGGTGGCAAGATATATTACCGAGTAGGCCGATCTCTGATTGCCAAACCAGTGAAGGGTAAGGGGCTAGAGACAATCACAAACCAGTTTAACACCGCCACAATTTCGCCTGACAGAACTGAATTATTCTACCGGACCATGGTTAATTATGTGATTGACGGATATAAACTCAACCTTGAAACACAAGACTCAAGTAAGTACATCGATATTACGGATGGAATATGGTGCGGCCTGAATTTATTCACTATCTCTGAGCAAGGACCTTCTACCTATACCATCAAGGATGCAAAAGATAAGACATATTTCCAGAATGTGCCAACAGAAGAAGTATATTGTCTAGATGGCGACCTCGTCTATAATGCCAGCAGTAGCCTCTCTGATTCTGAAGAAGATGGTACGCTTACTCTTAAATACCTATCACAAACGAAGGGTAATGCCAAGATTCAAATTAGTTTACAAGAATCTCCGCTCCTACAGAATAATAAGGAACTAAGCTACTTAAACAGCTCAGGTAGCTTAATCTTAACTAATGCAACGAAGAATACTGTCTTGCCCTTGAGAGTGTCCAATGCAATTACTACGCAACACAGCTCAGGTGAGATGTATGTCATAGACAGTCCAAGTAGTGAAGAAAATGGTGTAGATCTGTATCGGGTGGACTTACTGAGTAAGAACTTTGCCAAAGTGGCCTCATATGTGACGAACGCAAATGTTGAGCAGAACATGTCGAATATCGACACAAATGTAGCCTTCGAGTACGAGAATTACCTCTACTTCATGGTTGGGAACTCAATTGTAAGGGTGGAACTATGAAGTCTACATTGCAACGATTCATCATGGCAGTCTCGGCTATAACGCTGTGCTTTAGTAGTATTGGTGTGCCGGGTGCCGAAGCATTCACCCCTCAGCAACGCAAAGAGATCGAGCTGAGGACGTTCTATGACGCTACTGACATTAACTTATGTACCCAGGCCGACTCGACTGCTGGGTCTGATTCAGCGGCTCAGCCTACGGCTGGAGCACCTGATACAAGTGGTGGTGACAAGGGTAAGGTATATATGATCGGTGATTCCATTACCGAAGGCACCCAATCACAGCTTACAACGGCACTGAAAGATAAAAAGTATAGCAATGTAGTGATTAATGGCAAATCGAGCCGTCGCCTTAGTGTAGGCAACACCACGCTCGACGGCGTAAGCGTATTCCAACGAGACAGAGCCCAATGGACTGACGCCTCGACTATCATCATCGAGCTAGGTACTAACGGTGGCGTGTCGGGAGCCAACATTAATAAGATTGTTGAACTCGCTAAAACCTCTAAAGCCAAGCTTTATTGGGTTAATATTGCAGTCGATAACTCCAAACGCAGTGGTGCCGACATCGACACCGGTCCGATTAATAAGCTACTGAGTGACGCTGCATCCAAGGGTGGCTTTACCATCATTGACTGGGCTAGTGCGGTCAGGAAAAACCCTGACTTCATTGATCCGAACCCAGCGACTGGCCTAGGAGTACACCCCTTTACCGCCACTGGTCGACCTGGTTTTGCCAATACAGTAGCGAGTGGCGTTAGTGGCGCGTTTGCGAGTATTGGAGACGCGGCAGCGGCAACTGGTAGCTCGGCTGACTGTAATGCAGCCACCGTCGTGAGCAGTACGACTCTCAGCGGTAACACAAACGCGGAAGTAATATGGAACTTCCTGAGCTGTAAGGGACTGAGCGCTAATCAAGTAGCGGGTATTATGGGGAATATTCAGGCAGAGTCTGGTTTTAACCCTGGGATTGAAGAAAAGACACCGCGGACGAGTAAGGGTTATGGTATTGTGCAGTGGACGTTTGGACGCCGAACAAACCTAGAGAATTATGCTAAAACACGTGGTAAACCAGCCAGCGATCTAGGTGTACAGCTCGACTTCTTATGGATTGAGCTTAATACTGCTTACAAAACAAATACTCTCGATCCGATCAGGGCAACGACATCGGTTGAAGTGGCGACCGATATATTCCTGCGCAAATTTGAGCGCCCTGCTAATCCGGACCGGACTAAGCCTGTCCGACTTGGCTTCGCGCAGAGTATACTAAGACAAACATGGGCTAAAGACGGAGGGACCGACTGTGCAGCAAAATAGCTTTTGGACAATGAATAAAAAGAATCTACTAATTATTCTTGGTATCGTCGCAGTTTCGCTGCTCGGATTGGTAATCTATACTGCCGCGTCGTTTCGTGTAACAAATATTGATCCTGGTCAGAACACCACTATTCAAAGTTTAACGAAGACGGTTGTGTTTAGCTTTAGTAAAGACCTCTCGGCCTTCGATAGGCAGACTCAAATAAAAGGCGGTGAGGGGATTATTGCTGGCAGCAAGGTAGATGGTAATAAGCTCTATGTGCAGCTTAAGTCTATGGAGGGCAATCAGTCCTATGAATTGGTTTTAGTTGGTGTAACGGCAACTGACGGCTCAACTATTAACGAAGTTAGCTATAAGTTTAAGTACCTCTTTGACCCACAAGCCAGTGCGGCTACCGAGAAGGGCAGTAAGGACCCGCTTGTAACCAACCTACCTGTTAGCACTGATCAATACTACATTAGCTATGAACTACTTGATGAGCCGACCGCCGATGGCAAGACTGAGAAGCTCATTATCGCCTTACTTCTAACGAACGAGGACTTAGCAGACCCTCAAAAGGTAGCGAGTTACAAGAAAGCCGCCCTCGACTTCTTAGACTCTAAAGGCATCGTCGCTAGTAGTTACGTGGTTGAGTTCTCGCCACCTGAAGTGGAATAGGGCCAAACCGCGGCCTAACGAACAGTGACACGTAGAAACTTCACAACCTCAGGCTTAATGCGCTCGTTAATAGCCTGACGCAAATCAGCTGAGCGTAGCCTAATCTCGCTTGCCGCTGAGCTGTCTTCGGTTGCTAGCCGGAGCGTGCCATTCTGAAAGCTGAGCACACGCACTTCAACCTTAATGTGTTCAAGAATCACTAGCTTAGCCTCAGTCATAACGTCATGCTTACCGCTATCGAGCTGGTCGACGCGGCGAGCTAACATATCACGGATGTTCTCGAGTGCCATATGGTTAGCTTAGCCCACTCAGGTCAATAATGTAACTGTTCTTCGGAATGTTCTTATCTAGTTCCGTAGTCGTAAGCAGAGTCTGTTGCGTAGCGATCAATTCCATCAGGTGCTTGCGGCGCTCAGCATCAAGTTCGCTAAAGACATCGTCAAGCAGCAAGATTGGCTTGAGCTTGAGTGATTCTTGCAGCAAACGCATCTCAGCAATCTTAAGCGCTAAGATGATCGTCCGTGTCTCACCACGTGAGGCGGTCGAAGTAATGTTGCCCGTCTTAAAGTCTAGACGCATGTCATCGCGGTGCGGGCCGCTCGTGGTAAAACCAGCGGCGGCGTCACGGCCGTGGTTACGAGTGAGTACATCAACGTAGCGCCCCGAACGTATATCCACACTCGGTTCATACACAAGTTCGAGTTGCGTCTGAGAGCCGGCAATGTCACTATACACCTCGTGGATAATGGGCGAGAGGCGAGCAATAACGTCCTGGCGTTGCCTTGAGACCTCCTCGGCTGGCTGGCTAAGCTGCACATCCCATACAAACAGCTCGTCTTCGCTCACACGGCGCTGCTGGAGCTTCGCTTGGTGTAATAAGCTGTTGCGTTGCCTAAGTATGCGTTTAAAGGCCGCTAGGGCGATCATATAGCCTGGTGAGAGTTGGCATAGCACCGTATCTATGTAGCGACGACGCTGATCGGGTGAACCGTCAAATAAGTTCATATCGTGCGGCTCAAACAGCGTCACGGGGTTTCGGCCCAAGAGCGAATGGAGACTCTGCTTCTTACCATTAAGCTTTAGCCGCTTGGCCTGACTACCACCCTGGTGAGACAGCGAGAGTTCGACTAGGTCTTTGTCGAACTGAGCCACGACCCGGAAGAATTCTTCCTCAGTGTTCACCAAATCAGCATCATGGGACCGAAATGACTTGGTTGTGGAGGCTACAAAGATCGATTCGAGCAGGTTGGTTTTACCCACAGCGTTAGGGCCGCTAATAACGGTTAGGTTGTCTTCAAAGTTGAGCTCAATCGATTTATATGAGCGGAAGTTAGTAAGCGAAAGCGAGCGAATCATACATTAGCTGCGCAACGGCATGATGATATGTATGTAACTATCATCATCGGCTTTCTTAGCGACGGGCTTTATAAGACAAGGGTCTAACTTATCATTCACGGCAATCTCAACCTGTGGTGTTGCGATAACACCAAGGACATCAAGGAGATAGCGGGCGTTAATAGATATGTCAGCTTCTGCGCCAACTAGCTTACTTTCAACCAACGAGCTGTTTTCGCCAACTTCTGAAGCTTTGGCGGATAGTTGAAGGCCCGTCGAGGTAAAGTCGAGCTTTATGGTGTGGGCACTTTCGCGGGCAAATAAGCTGGTCACCTTCACAACACTCATAAGTTCCGACTTCTCGAGTACCATCGAAGTTGTGGATTTAGTGGGGATAATCTGGTTATAATTTGGGAATTTTCCTTCAATCAGGCGCGATACCATACTAATATCACCAATTTCGAATTGAATCTCGGTCTTGCCGATCGAGATGGTTACGTCGTCGCTCGTATCACTCAAAATACGGTTGAGCTCATTAATCGTTTTAGCAGGCACAATCACACTTATGTCCTTTTCGGACTTCACGCTCAGCTTGGTTTCGGCCAGTCGATAACTATCAGTCGCAGCCAGTGTTAGGGTGCCAGACTCAACACTAAAGAGTACACCGGCCAGCACCGGGCGTGATTCGTCAGCCGAAGCGGCTACAACAACTTTGGCTAGGTTGCCCACGAGAATCTCGGCCGGTATCGTTACGACTGCGTCTGGCGCCACCTTTGGGGTAGTAGGAAACTCACTAGCGGCAATGCCATTAAGTTGTGACTCGAAGTTCGTGGTCTTGACCTTTAGGTTGTCACCAGTGGCGATCAATTGTAGCTTATCGCTTGGTAGGCCAGCTACGAGTTCACTCAAGAGGCGAGCGGGAACACTGGTGGAACCTTCTTTTTCTACTTTACAGCCAATACTACAACTAATAGCGATTTCTAAGTTAGTAGCGCTGACAACTAAGCGAGATGACTCAGTCTTTAAGAGGACATTGGCAAGTACTGGTAGGCTAGTGCGTGAACCAACGACTCGACTAACGTTCCCTAATGCCTTATGTAGGTTTTCTTGTACGACTGACAGTTTCATTTCTCACCTCTATTGTTATTAGTATTATAAGTTTAAAAAGAAGATAGTAATAGTAGTAGGTCTTGTGGAAAGAGGGTATAAGCTTTTGATCTTACTTACACAGAAGCATAAATTGTAGCTCACACCTTGTGGTAAAGCAGTGTATAAGGGTTGTGAACAAAGTAAGTACTCAGCTACTTATACACCCTTGCTACATATATAGCCTCATGACGTGTGCAGAACCTGTGTATGAATTAGTAAGATATGAACAGTTCATAAACAGCCTTTACACAGTTTATCCACTAGTTATACACACATTTTACACACAGCTGTGCATAACTCTTATTACCTACGTGTTAAAGATCTTTTGTTTTAAGGTTTGTATTTCATGGCTAATAGGCTCACTTGAACCCACTAGCTTGTTTATTTTACGCACCCCGTGCATAACGGTGGTGTGATCTCGGCCACCCAGTGAGTGGGCGATCTGTGGGAAGCTCATACCAAGTTCACGCCGCATAATGTACATCGCCATTTGCCGTGGCACCACAATCTCTTTGTCTCGCTTCACCCCTGTTATGTCGGTAACCTTAATATCGTAAAAAGCTGCTGTGCGCTCGATGATCTGCTTGGGGGATAAGCTTTTGCTCGGTGGGGCTAATGAGCCCCCGAGCACAGTTTGGGCAACACTTAAGTCGAGCGATGCCCCGTGAGCCTGGCAGTAAGCAATGACACGCGTTAGACCACCTTCTAGTTCACGAATGTTACTTTGAATGGTTTCCGCTATGTAGGCTGCGACCTCGCTAGAGATCTCAAACTCCTTTTCGATCGCCTTGCTCTGAATGATCGCCACACGCGTTTCGTAGTCGGGTGGTTGAATGTCGGCGACCATTCCCCACTCAAAGCGACTCCTGAGCCTGTCTTCGAGCGTAGCAATAGCCTTAGGCGGCCGGTCACTACAGAGGACGATCTGCTTATTGGCCTGGTGGAGGGCATTAAAGGTGTGGAAGAACTCCTCCTGGGTCTTTTCTTTACCAGCTATAAACTGCAAGTCATCAACAAGTAGCACGTCTACACTTCTATAACGATCACTAAAGTTCTCACCCTTACGAATAGCGTTTGTGAATTGGTTTAGAAAGTCCTCCGTCGTAATGTAGGTAATCTTGGCTTTGGGATTACTGGCTTCAATCGCGCTACTGATTGCCCACATCAGGTGGGTCTTACCAACTCCTGGCGGACCGTAGAGGAACAGGGGATTGTAGGCTACACCGGGCTTTTCACTGACGAGCTTTGCGGCCGAGAAGGCTAGACGGTTACTTGAACCCACTACGAAATTCTCGAAGCCATAGCGTTGGCCTATACCAGAGCCTTGTAAGCTCAGCTGCGGCGCTTCAGGCTGCTTCTGTTGGACTGCTGGCTGTTTGGTTGGCGCCTTGGTCTCTGCCGGAGCTTTAGTAGGAGCTTCGATCGGTTGCTCTTCTAAGCTCGAGCCGATAATGTACTCGACCTTCTCAACGTCTGGAGCGAGCTTTTGCAGGGCTTCAATGATTTGTGAGTTATACACAGTAGCTAGTCGGTCACGCGCAAATATATGCGGTACTGAGACCGTTGCTAAGCTACCTTCAATACTCAAAAGTTGAGTATTTTTCACCCAGGTTTTAAAGTTAGCTTTACTCATACCGACCTCGAGTTCACCGAGAACAGCCTGCCAAATTTTCTGACGTGTTAGTTGCATCATCACCCTCACTCACTTGTTTCTATCATACCCGCTAGCAGAGTTTTCCACAACTAGAAGAAATACCAAAAGTTATCCACTATATCTGACAAAAGGGTGGATAAGTCGCCTTAACAGCGATTGACTTTTAGCCGTAAAACGCGTAGAATTGACAAGATTATGAAACGAACACACCAACCAAAGAAACGAAGACGACAACGCGTACACGGCTATATGTCACGTATGGCTACACGCGTTGGCCGGGCGGTTCTCAAGCGCCGACGCCTCAAGGGCCGTAAACGGGTAGCTATCTAAGCTATGATCGCCCGGGCCTATCGCTTGCGAGCGGCCGCCGACTTCAATAAGACCTATAAACACGGCCGTAGTACAAATGCGGACGTGCTTTATGTTAAGACGTACCAAAGCCACCAGGCTCACTCGCGGGTAGCCGTAGTGGCCTCCAAGAAGGTTTCAAAACGCGCCGTCGTGCGTAATCGCTGCAAACGGCGGGTGGTAGAAATTATTCGTAAAGATTGGCAACACATTAAGCCAGGGTATAACTTCATCGTTACAATCAAGCAAGACATTGCAGGTTTGCCGAGCGGGGAGTTAGAGGCGAGATTGCTCGATTGCCTTAAACGCGCTCAACTCTGGCAGGAGGGTTAAGTAAGAGTAATGATTAAGCGTACCGCGCTCAAGACCATCCGCCTCTACCAGAGAACGCTCTCACCCGATCACGGTTGGTTTAAGCACCGCCATCCATATGGCTATTGCCGGTTTTACCCGAGCTGTAGCGAGTATAGCTATCGGGCCATCGATGAGCGTGGACTGGTGGTCGGGACTGGCTTAAGTCTCGTAAGAATAGTAAAATGTAACCCATTGAGTACACCACGGGTCGACGAAAGTTATAAGAAGAAGACCAAGAACTCAACCAGAAAGGCAACCAACCACTAGATATGTTTAATACCCTGATTGTACACCCCCTGCTTAACCTCCTGATGGCTATCTATGGCCTCATTCCTGGTCATGACTTTGGCCTGAGCGTAATAATCCTTACATTACTACTGCGCTTTGCTATGTGGCCACTGACTGGCAAACAGCTAAAGTCACAAAAGAAGATGCAAGCGCTGCAGCCAGAAATCGCGAAACTCAAAGTTAAAGCGGCAGGGGATAAGCAAAAGGAACAGCAGCTGCTCATGGAACTCTACAAGGAGAAGGAGATTAATCCTTTCTCTTCTTGCTTGCCACTGTTACTCCAATTCCCATTTCTAATTGCCCTCTTTTTTGTACTTAAAAAGGCGTCTTTGCCTTTCGATCAGATAAGCGGCCTTCTCTACCAGCCAGTCAAGAATATTCCATACATTAGCCAGCTTATTAGTGGTGCGATTGTTTATGACCCAATGCTCCTTAAAATAATTCCTATGGATACAGCCAGCAAGGTCCTGGCGGTTATAGCCGGTATTACGCAGTACGTTCAAGTTAAGATGATCGCTCCTAAGAACGTTGACCCAACCGACCAGCAGGCTAAGATGACCTCGACCATGAACTACCTCTTCCCTGTCATGACCACCTTCATTGCCTGGTCACTGCCAGCAGCTCTACCGCTCTACTGGATTACTGGTAATGGCGTGGCAATCTTCCAGCAATGGCTGATTATGCGCGAAGAAGTCGAGAAGATGGAAGAAGCGGTGATAGTCGAAGAAACTCCAGACAAGAAGACGCTGCCAAAACCTCGCAAGAAGACAAGCAAAAAGAAAAGGAAGAAGTAAATGAACACAGCTGGTGCACAAGCTCGATTGGAGGAGCTCTTGAGAAAGCTTGGCTTTGACGCCAGTGTCTCGGCTGAAGAAGTCGACGGCAAACTTGTGCTCAGTGTCGACTCAGCGCACCACGCATTATTGATAGGCAAGCGGGGTGAGACGCTACGTTCACTCCAACAAATCTTCAATGCCATGCAGCGTCAGGCTGGCGAAGACTTTGTTACTATCGACATTGCTGGCTACCGCAAAGAACGCGAAGCTAAGTTAGAAGCAATTGCCCACGAAGCCGCCGACCGAGCGCGGCTGACAAAAGCCAAGGTTCACCTTAAGCCCATGAACGCCTACGAACGGCGCCAAGTCCATATGGTCTTAGCAGACATGCCAGACATCGTAACAACCAGCGAGGGAGAAGAGCCACACCGAGTTATTATGGTACAGTTGCGCGAGGCATAAGGAATAATATGTCTGACGTACGTCGTCCTCAGACTGAGACTATTGTAGCTCTCTCCACACCACACGGCCGGGGAGCGATCGCTATTATTCGCTTGAGTGGCCCACAGGCGCTACCAATCGTACAATCGTTCTGGCGGGGCAGTAAGCCGCTCGAACATCTTGAGCCACGAAAGCTCTATGGCGGCTGGGTGGTTATTGGCGGTGCTCGGCTTGATAGTTGCCTAGTTGCAACCAGTCAGGCCCCACGTTCATATACGGGGGAGGATATGGTGGAGCTGCAGGCCCACGGTTCACCCGCTGTCATCCAGGCCACGTTAGCTGCCGCTCTCAAGGCTGGCGCCCGGTTAGCAGAGCCAGGTGAGTTCACACGGCGAGCCCTGCTAAACGGTAAGCTCGACGTCACCCAGGCCGAAGCGGTGGCCGATCTTGTTGAAGCTGAGAGCACAAAACTTGTGCGTTTAGCGGCCGACCAATTGGCTGGGGGATTGTCGCACACAATTATTACTCTGGTTGAAAAAATTGTATCCATTGCGGCGCAGGAGGCTGCCTACCTCGACTTTAGTGAGGAGGACATCGCTAGTGAGAATAGTGAAGCCTTGCGCGAACGCATAACGGAGTGCACACATGAACTTCAGAAGATGCTCGATTACTCGGTTAACATTCCATTACTTCGTGATGGAGTAAGGATTGCCCTGATTGGTCTGCCGAACGCTGGCAAATCAACACTCCTTAATACCTTGGTTGGGTTTGAACGTTCCATTGTCACCGACGTGGCCGGCACTACTCGAGACACAATCGACGAGCGTATTATGCTTGGTGACGTGCCAGCCCGGATCACGGATACCGCTGGACTAAACTTGCGACCCGACGCCGTTGAGGCGATTGGGATTGAGCGCACCCACCGTACGGTGGGGCAGACGGACATCGCGATGGTGCTTGTGGCGCCTGGCCAGCTGACCGCGACAGAAGAATACTTAAAGACTCAAAAGCTGGTGAAACTTCTGAGGCCTGAGAACACGATATGTATTTTCACCAAGATAGATCTTGGAGAACCTGACCATCAGAGGGTGGACTGGGCTCACCAGATCTGTAGCATCTCAGCCACCACTGGCGTGGGCATAGAAGATCTTAAGGCAATCCTGGCTGCCCAAGTGAATGTGGCGAATAGCGAAGAAGCCACGGCTCTGACTACGCAGCGTCAGGTTGAACTAGCTCGCGCATCCAAAAACCGCCTTAATCAGGCGCTTAAGCTATTGGACGACAACGCACCTAGAGATGTTGTGTTAGTTGAGCTCGAGGCTGCCGCTAAGGAACTCACCCGTATTACTGGGGTGGACACCAACGACGCTATGCTCGATGACATGTTCAGCCGCTTTTGCATTGGTAAGTAGTTCGCTATGAAAAACAACCATAAGTAGTTATACTTAAGCTAAATTGTGGAGGCAAGGTGAGTATGGGTAGGGTGAGGCTGTTTAGTGGGTTACAGCGCTGTCTATCTATGCTCGTAACCTTAGGGGCGCTCGTCACGATCCTCGCTCCACAGCCCGCAGCCGCCTTTAGTGGTAGTGGCGCCGGCACAGCTGGAGACCCGTTTGAGATAAACAGCTGCGCTGAGTTATTGGAAATATCAAACAACCTCGCCGCTTATTATGAGTTAGTCGATGACGTAGACTGCACCGGCACCAGCTATACGCCAATTGGTACGAGCGGTAGCCCCTTCATCGGTAGCTTAGATGGTAACCTGCAGACCATCTCGCACGTTTCGTTATCGAGCGGTAGTAGTCTCGGAGTCTTTGGTTACACCACTGGCGCAACCTTGAAGAATCTCAAGTTGTCTTTTGTCAGTGTGTCTGGCTCGAACACTACTGGCTCGCTGGTTGGTAGCCCGACTGATGGGATTATAAGCAACGTCCGCGCAGATAGCACTAACTCAGTAATAAGTTCATCAGGAAGTGCCGGCGGCTTAATCGGTATCGCATATGGCACCCTGCAGTTATCTAAGAGTTACTATAATGGCACCGTTGAGTCAGTTGGGGCCGGCTATATCGGCGGCTTAGTCTCCCGATTACAAGGCAATGTTGTAATAAGCGATAGCTACAGTACAGCAACCATCATCACAAACAGCAACAGTTACGCTGGCGGCTTGGTCGGAGCGAACTTGTCTGGCAGCCCGCAGGTGCTCAGGTCTTATGCGGCGGTTACGTTTAACGGTATGGGGACATATAATGGTGGCCTGATCGGAGGCTTCTTTGGTGGTTTGGTGCAGGACTCTTTCTCTGCTTCGGATATGAGCTCGGCGGCTGGAACACTCTCAGGAGCTATGTTTGGGGTCGGTGATGGCATAAGTACTAACAACTACTTTGATCAAACTTTGGCAAATCGATCTGGCTGTACTGGCAATGGCGCGGCAGCGTGTACCGCGGTAAACGTGGCAAATGCTGATCCAAACTACTTTAAAAGTAACCATACGAACGCACCACTCGATACCTGGAACTTCGACTACTTCTGGAGCAATGTGGGTACACTGCCCACCTTTTCCATGTTTGGCGCCGCTCAGGTCGGCAATATTGAATCAACTAGCTCAACTATTACCTTCGTTTGGCAGCTTGTAGGCTTATCCGGCTCGGGAGCTATGAGTGGCCAAGAGCTACGTTATCGGGTAGTAGGGTCTGATTCCGCTTGGACGTACCTTAGCCTCAACGCTTCAAGTGGTACTACAACGCTTTCTAATCTCGTGGCCAGCAGTAGCTATGAAGTACAGATGAGACTAGCTTTTGCTAATGCTGGCACGACCGACTGGCTAGACGGTGCATTCACAGCCTCTACTCAAGTTGCTCCAGCAGTCGCTACCCCTATTACGGCCGAGTCCTTGGCCACGACAGGGGACGATGCGAGACTACTTACAATCATTGCGGGGTTGCTCGCACTCAGTTCGGCTTCATTGGGGTTGGTTCTGGCCCGCCAGAATTCTTAGATTGCTTCTTCCTGGAATAAGTCTCCTTGCTCGTCTCGCAAGTAGTTGTGACGATCAATTGTTAGATTAATTTGGCATAATCCTTCTAAACCAGCCGCGATTAATCACAAACCATAGAATGTATACCAGTGCTCCGGACATGATCGTGTTGGCTACGAAGTTGGTCTTCGCAATAAAGATTGATGCTAAGAATATAAGGTAGGCTTGCACGATGTAGGTCCGTAAGGATTGTTGACCAAAAAGTAACAGAAGCTTACCAAAGTACTTTGTTATTTTCTTTTCGTATCTAGTGAAGAGTACGAAAGCACCAGCTCCAATGAGAACAAACAGAACTATCCGCAAGACACCAGTGCGCTGGTTCATAAGCAGCGGCTGGAGTGTAGTTTGATCGAAACCCCCGACCTTTTCTCCGCTGCTCTTGAGTACTTCTTGGGTAAACAAAGGTAGTTTATCGACAAGCTTCACTATTACTTTAGAGTAGTACATGAAGAAGTAGTTAAGCAGGAGGAGTGACGCACTAAGAACTAACAAGGCTGTTCCAGCTCGCTGCCGAAACTCGTGAGGCAACAACAGCACACGGGCTTTAATTTCTCCATAGTAGTAGCCAAAGACTAATTCAAACACAAAGTAGCTACCCCAATAGAAGTGATAGCTATACATTCCCCAGTCAACAATTCTTGGTTCAAACCAGCTTATTGCTCCAATCGCTAAAACAAACCACCACAGGTTGTATCGTAAAGCATAAAGCAGGGGGATGGCGGCAAGCAGAAACAGCACGTAATAGGGCAGAAAGTCAGCAAAGCCGTACGTGTATTGCAACAAGCTGGTTCTAATTGTGGTTGCTAGATCAAGACTCGTTGCAAATCCAGGCTTAACGAGCGCTTGTAGGTTGTCCGGCAGTGCAACCGCTGCGACGGTAAGACTGAGGGTGACTACTATAGTCGTAATATATAAGATGAATGCGCGGCGGATGAGCTTCTTTCTGGTTGTACTGCCGCTGTCTCTCTTTCGAACTAATCCAACCATCATGCCGGATAGAAAAAAGAATCCTTCGGCAGCGCTAACCCAAAACAGATTGCGCCCGGTTATAAATTGAAACAGCGATGGCGACAACGCAAGGTGATTTATGAAGATAACAAAAATGAGATACCCGCGCAGCAGGTCAAAACTTACTATTCTCTTAAAGGTTGTTGTCACCCTCCTCGTCCCCTGTATTGTGATTACTATATAACGCGGGGCGTTAGCTTAGCAACAGGTTGGGGTGGCCTATTCTTCGGCAACTGGATAATCAAGCGCGGATTTGTAGTAGGTGTTAAAGGTATCTGTCTTCGTTACTTGGCCGCCTACCAATACATCCCGGTAGAAGACGGTATGCGATGGTTTGTTTACGTCTGAATCACCAGTTACAAAGAATGGTCCACGAATCACACCTTCCTTCTTCTTCGTGCCGTAGAATCTAAATTTGAGCGTTGTACCAACCATCTCGGTTTGAATCAGGATGTGGGCATCGGTGTCATTACGGAACTTAAAGTCGACTGGTGGATAGTAAATGGTCGCATCAACTCCGGGCACACCGTAGGGCGCGGTGTAGTAACTAATAGCAAAGGCGTGGTTGGTGCGCTCGAGAATTGGCAGGCCAGCCATCAAGGCAGCTCGAAAGGCGGTAGACGATACCTGGCACAAGCCGCCACCATAGTCTTCTACTTCTCGGTCCGCTAGGATGATCAAACTCTTTTTATAACCTTGTTCTGGTCCTACCGCACCAAGTAACTTACCAAACGAGAATGCCTCGCCGGGCTTGAGGAGCACTCCGTTGTAGCGGGCAGCGCCGACGCGCACGTTTGTGAGGCGATTAGCAGACGAACCAGGGAAGTAACTGGCACCTTCGCTCAAGAGCTCTTTGATGCCGAGGTTATTAATGCTCTCTTCGTTCACAGTTGGCTTCAGTATGGCTACATTCATAGCAACACTGCGCTCAGCCTCGGTAGATTTGAGTGAAGCCAGGATGGCGTCACGGGTTTTGGCGACTTCTAGTTTACGACCATCTTTACTGGCTACAAATATAGTCGCACGGCCCTCGGTTACATTCAGTTGAGCGTCGACCGCGGCAGAATCAACCTCCTTACTAATCGTTGTTAAGAACGAATCAATAGCACCGCTGTCGAAGTCGAGGTTGGTAGTGGTCTCGAGCGCAGGGTAGGCTTCGGTTACTAAGCTTCTGGCATAGACGGCAGCTTCAGGGCTGCGCGTGGAGTGGAGCCAACTAAGCGTTGTGGTTGGTTCAACCGCCCAGGTCTTGTCGGCAAAGCTAAGTTGTAAGGGCTTGGCAATGTAGCTCTGCGCTAAATCCTTGTTAGCTTCTAGGGTGGTGTTATCTACTGCCGGGTCCGTGCGTGCCAACACCACCTGAACTGGCTCATCACTTAGTTGAGACACGCGGTCATAAAAGGCGAGTCCGAGAGCGGCGAGGTCGAGCCGCGTTCCGGCTTGACCATTAACAAAAGTAACAGCGCCATCTTTGGCCTCGTAACGTACATTCACGCTCGGAGTGGCAACCTCGTTATTTAGCGCAATAGCCTGGTTGGCTAAGGCTTCAGCGTTAAAACTAAGTTGAGCTTCTTCCCGGCCTCGCATGCCAAGCAGTAATGCCCACTGGGTTCTTACTTGCTCGAGCGTAGAACCCTCACGACCTTGCCGCATCAAGCCTTCAACAAGCTTTGGGTTATCATAGCGTAAACCGATGTCAGCGGGCTTAAGGGTTACTGTCTTTGACTCGGTTTGTATCAAGATAGGTTGCTTCGCGTATGCTTCAGACTCTTTAGCTAGTAACTCCGTGGCCGCTTGCGTACTTAGGCCACCCAGGTAGGTGCCGTGACCCCACACGCCAGGGTAGAGGCGGTTAGCGTATGCAACGCGCAAGCTCACCGTCGTTAAGCCGAAAAGTAGAACAAAGCCAATGCTTATGTAGATGAGTTTATGTGTGAAGCTCACATTCTTGCGTGTTGGTAGTACGAAGGTGTCCTCTGTGTCTGTGCTGGTTTTGGTCGACGGTTTAGCAACCGGTTTCTTTACGGCTTTTGGAGTCGGTGACTTAGGGTTGGATGATTGCTTGGTTGCCATTGCTACCAATTATATACTGTTGTGGACTAATTCGGCAGAGTTTCGTGATGATTCCAGATGACAGCAGTACTGGCAACTGATAATATAGCGAGATGAGACTACTTATTACAGGCGGAGCAGGATTTATCGGCTCTAACTTCGTGCGCTACATTATTAAGAGCCGACCAGATTATTTGGTTACGGTACTTGATAAGCTGACTTATGCTGGTGACAGGTCCAATCTGGCAGACTTGCCCGACGATCGGTGTAGCTTGGCGGTTGGTGATATCTGTGACACCAAGCTTGTTGATGAGCTGGTATCTAAAAACGACATAGTCGTACATTTTGCAGCAGAGTCTCACAACGACAACTCACTTTCAGACCCCAGACCCTTCTTAGATTCCAACGTAATAGGGACATACATACTGATCGAAGCTGCCAGAAAGTATAAGAAGCGCTATCATCACATATCTACTGACGAGGTCTACGGAGATTTAGAGCTCGATGATCCCATTAAGTTTACAGAGAGCACACCATACAACCCCTCAAGTCCATACTCGAGCACGAAAGCCGCTTCTGACCTTCTGGTTAAGGCTTGGGTCCGCAGTTTTGGCTTGCAGGCCACAATCTCTAATTGTTCAAATAACTATGGCCCCTACCAGCACATAGAGAAGTTTATTCCTCGCCAGATTACGGAAATTCTAGAAGGTCGAAAACCAAAGCTGTATGGCAAGGGCGAGAATGTACGGGATTGGATTCATACTGAAGACCACAGCTCGGCGGTATTGACCATTTTGGAAAAGGGTAAGATAGGCGACACATATTTGATTGGTGCCGATGGGGAGAAGAATAATAAAGAGGTCGTGGAGCTCATATTACAGCTCATGGGGCCAGACAACAAAGACTACGATCATGTAAATGATCGTCCAGGGCATGATATGCGTTACGCAATAGATAGTTCAAAGTTACGGGCCGAACTAGGCTGGAAACCAATCTATACTGACTTCACTAAGGGGCTCGAGCAGACTATTGATTGGTATAAGGAGAATGAGGATTGGTGGAAACACCAGAAACAAGCCACAGAGGATAAATACAAGGAACTACAGACATGAAAGGTATAATTTTAGCAGGTGGTTCCGGTACGCGCCTTTATCCAATTACAAAGGGCATCTCAAAGCAGCTCATGCCTATTTATGACAAGCCAATGGTGTATTATCCGCTTTCTACGCTGATGATGGCAGGCATTAAGGATATTCTCGTCATCACCACTCCCGAAGACTCAGAGAGCTTTATGCGGCTACTAGGGGACGGGTCTGAGGTTGGCATCAAACTAACTTACGCAGTTCAACCAAGTCCTGGTGGGCTTGCTCAAGCATTTATTATTGGAGAGGAATTTGTTGGGAGCGACAGTGTAGCTTTAGTGCTGGGTGACAACATTTTTCATGGGCACGGGTTTGGCGATAGTTTAAAGGGATGTGTAAATCCAGATGGCGGGGTGGTATTTGCTTATCAGGTAGCTGACCCAGGGCGCTATGGGGTGGTTGAGTTTGATCGCGCAATGAGAGCAGTGTCCGTGGAGGAGAAGCCTACTAATCCAAAGTCGAATTACGCTGTGGTTGGATTGTATTTTTATGACAACGACGTGATTGAGATAGCTAAAGGCATCAAGCCAAGTGAAAGAGGGGAATTAGAGATCACTAGTGTCAATGAAGAGTATTTGGGTCGTGGAAAGCTCAAGGTGCAAGTTATGGATAGGGGTACTGCTTGGCTGGACACTGGTACATTTGAATCTATGAACGATGCTGCACAGTTTGTAGAAGTAATTGAAAAGCGGACCGGGCAAAAGATAGGTTGCATTGAAGAGGTGGCATGGCGTAACAAGTGGATTGGTGACGAACAGCTCAAAGAGCTTGCGGTACCGCTGAAGAAGAGTGGTTATGGCATGTATTTAGAAGAACTATCAGAAACTAAGTAAGTTGCTCAAGAGCCTTTTTAATATCCTGCGCTCTACGCTTGTGGCAAACGAGGGTGCCATTTGGAGTATCAATTACCACGATGTCGCGCAGCCCAATAGTGATTACTGGTTTATTGGTGTTAGTACTCACTACCAAGCAGCCATCACAGTCTAGGAGGCTAGATTCGTTGCCATTCGTGCGAACCACATTGTCGTTAGCCGAACCAAGTACCTCGTGCAAATCACTAAAGCTACCGATGTCCGCCCAACCAAAGGCGCCAGGCACTACCAGGAGTTTTGGCAGCTTCTCGATGAGCGCAGTATCAATTGGCTCGCTTGGCAGAGCCATATAGGTGGCATCAAGTCTGCTCTTGTCGTTTATCACGCCTACTAGACTCACAAAGCCGGCGTATAAATCCGGATTATGCTCTTGGCAGGCTTTTGTAAAGCTTTTAATTGGCCCAGCAAACAGGCCAAGATTCCATAAGTACTGTCCGCTACGTACATACTCGTCTGCCGTTGGCTGATCTGGCTTCTCTACAAAACTCTCAACTTCGAACACCTCGGCATCATTGAGACCTTCAGCGCGTTCGCCCATTTTGATGTAACCAAAGCCGGTAGCAGGGTAGGTGGGGTTGAGGCCAATGAGGCTAATGGTGTTCTTTTGCTTGGCGCTCTTACTCGCAAGCTTAACAGCATCGCTAAAGAGCTTAGTGTTGGTAATGTGATGGTCAGCGTGCAAAAACGCTACATCCTCATCCTCCCCATACTTGGCTTGGAGCTTTGCTAGGGCAAGGAGTACACACGATGCGGTGCCACGTCGGCCAGGCTCTACGAACAAATTCTCCTCGGTAAGTTCCGGCAAGTGCTCTAGTATCTGATCAGCATGCGATTGCTCGGGGATAATGTAGATCTTATCAGTTAACTTGCTTACCCGTTCATAGGTGTTGCGTAGTAGGGACTTCTCGTTCGTAAGCGAGAGCAAATGTTTGGGTTTATGGTTGGTGGACAGGGGCCAGAGCCGAGTTCCTTGGCCGCCTGCGACGATGACTATTATCATGTTTGGGATTATAGCACAAATAATCTCGACTTCTCGATGTAGCTTATGCTACAATGGGGTTAAATGGGGGCATTAGATATGGGTACAAAAACAAACAAGAAACATCGCCAAAAGAACTTCAAAATTGCTGCAATTGTCGCGGGTGTTGTGCTGCTCGTTGGTGCTGGCTTTGCCTATAGGCCGTGGAAGAACGACAGAGACAGCAAAACAGCCGGAGTCGCCCAGGAAAAGAACAAGTCCCAAGCGGATACGACTAAATCAAGCACCAGCTCGGGCGGTGTGGTGGATAACAACGCCACAAAGACCAATACGCCAACAGCACCACAGCCTCAGCCTCAAGCGTCATCGGCCGCCATTATGCTTTCAAGCCCGGCGGATGGTGCACTCGTGACGAATGGCACCACGCTAAGCGGTACAGCTACGGTAGCTACCGTGCAATACCGCTTTAAGGATGCCGATGGACTCGATGTTGCGACTGGCGCACTCACGGTATCTGGTGGCAAGTACTCTGGCAGCGTGGCTGGGCTCAACGGCCGGACTAACGCTGGGACCCTCGAGGTATATAACTACAATGCTAGCGGCGCGGAAGAAAATTGGGTAAAGATTAATGTGAGGTATAAATAACGTATGAAGAGCATGCTTCGCAAATCAAAGTACTTATTAATCCCACTGGTAATAGGCTTATTTATTATTGCTTCAGCCCCTAAGGCCCACGCTGCTTATACTGATAACAATATTATCGATGACAGTGTGTTCTTAAACTCAAACAGTATGTCGCAAACTGACATTCAGAACTTCCTGAATAGTAAAAGCGGTGCGATTAAGAACTATTCGGCTCCGAATACCGACCCTGGCCAAAACAACCGGATGATGAGCGCTGCCGAGATCATCTATTTTACAAGTCAGTACGTAGGTATTAATCCGCGA
>JAYRIB010000063.1:0-4404 GCA_041907025.1 Candidatus Saccharimonadia bacterium
ACCTCCGGAGAAACTATACCGGCGCTTTTAACAGCCGAGCATGCAACTGCTCAAGTTAGAAAGGATAAACGCAAGAGCCCCGACTGGGGTACGGGCGGCCTAACCGATGTGCTCGCAACCGACCATGGTACTTTTGCAATTACTACACTCGGCAAACAAACAAGAGACGCTGGCTACGATGAAGCTCACCCACTCAAAGAAGCTGGTTCACTACTAATTGTACAAGAGAATATGAGACTCGCACTTTCAATACATGCAATGGGATCTGGCAAGTACGTGACTCAGCCGCAAATGCAACTAGAGAAGAGCGCAGATATTGCTATCGGCATTGGCCGTAAATTCACTACTGAGAGTGCGGAGTTCGCTGAGTGGCTTAGAGCTACGGCGTCTGATCTGGAGTTACACGCAGATATAAACCCGTGGTACTTAGCAACAGACGATCGGGGAGAAGTCAGATACGAGGACGGGCTGCCTTTACGCAACAGCTTTCGTGCAGACAAAGAGCGGACTACAAGGGGGCACTTCCAAGCTGCAGCATCAGAGTCAGGACTCGTACTACCGATTGCACAACTAGAGCTTGGTCCGGACTTACGAGTAGGGCCACAGAGTAAGAGCTTGAACTTCGAAAAGATATATAAGGCGTACGTACTCCTCACAGAAGCAATTAATAAATATGGAGTTGTCTAGGCTACAAAAGCCAGGAGTAACTACCTTCTACCAGAACTTCTTTTTGCCCTCGGTAGCGCGGAAGTCTTCTAACAGCTTCTTCTGTTTGGCACTGAGTTTATGCGGCACCTCTACTTGAATCTCAATAAGGTGGTCGCCGCGTCGAGCGCTGTTGTTAACCAACGGCACACCCTTGCCAGTTAGCTTGAGTACCTTGCCGTGCTGCGTGCCAGCGGGCACCTTAACCTTCACTTTACCATCAAGCGTAGTCACCTCGGCCGTAGTGCCAAGGGCGGCATCGACCATGCCTACTTTAATGCGAGAGACTATGTGCGATCCCTGTCGCTGGAACTCTTTGTCGGGCCGCACACGGATATGGACGTACAAGTCACCTTTGGCGCCCTGCTGATTAACCTCGCCATGGCCGCTCAAGCGAATGGATTGACCATCATCAATTCCAGCCGGGATCTTTACCTTCACATCCTCTTGCTTGCGCTCACCCTTTTGGTGGTCGGCCACCCTGAGGGTAATCTCTTTGGTAACACCAAAGATTGCCTCACGAAAGTCAATCGTCATCGACACCTCAACGTCACGCGGCCGAGACCGAGCCCCGCCAAAGAACGCGCCAAATAAATCCTCGAAGCCACTAAAGCCAGCTTGGCCAGCGCCCGTAAACTGCGAGAAGTCAAAACCGTCAAAGCCTTGGGCACCAGCACCGTATTGACTGCCGCCAGCCTGGTGGGCCCCGGCCGCATGACCAAATTGATCGTAAGCTGCCTTCTTTTGCCCATCCTTGAGTACTTCATAGGCTTCGTTAAGCTCCTTGAACTTCTCCTCGTCTCCACCGCGATCTGGGTGGAGCTCTACCGCTTTTTTGCGAAAGGCGCGCTTAATCTCATCAGCGCCAGCCGATTTGTCTATACCAAAGACTTGATAATAGTCCCGCTTATTCATGTACGTCTGCCTTTATTTGGTTTAGGCTGTACATGATCATTTTGGTCCATACTCTCGTCGATCCGAGCTCTAGTCTCGTCATTCCCGCGCGGGCGGGAATCCAATCCGCTACGATACCTAGTTGGTTTATCCTCTCTGGATTCCGTACCCGGGATGGGCTTGCGCCCTTCCGATACGGAATGACGGTCGGGGGCAGCATTCTGCTTATACACCTCCACTACCTGATTGGCGTTAATAGTGTAGCGCTGGCCAGCCGCTCGGCCAAGTGTGGCATTACTAACGCCGCGGAAGCCCACATAAATCATTTCTGAGCCGCGACGACGTGCCTCTACAACCGCAGGGGTAAGGTCGCCATCTGAGCTTAGTAAGATCAAGCGAACGTTATCGCCCGAAGTACGAATCAAGTCAGTCGCCAGCTGTACATCGACGCCTTTTTCCATGAGTACGGGCTCGCGGTGACCACACTCCATACACTTCTTGCCCTCGCGAACTAACAAGTGACCGGCTTCGATAAACTCTACGTTCTGTTTAACAAGCTGTTCTTTGAGCTTCTCGCTCCAGGCCTTGATGTTCTCAGTGCGTTCCTTGAGCGATTCACTCACATCACTTACGTGCACTTTGGTTGAGTAATAAAGTACCTTGCCACGACTTGAGTCAAAATCAGGCAGGTCTTTGAGCGCCAATCCAAGCAGGGCGCGGATGTCGTAGTGAGTCAGCTCATCGCGATTGCGCACAATCCGTCGCTTATAGAGCACATCGCGCACTTGGTGCATAAAGTTTTCGCCGTCGATAAAGATTACTGTTTTCATACTAGTTTTTCCTGGTTAGCAGCCTGAGCAATCGCGTCCCTATAGAATTGAGGCATATTAATGAGGTTGATCTCTGATAGCTTAAATGCCCTGAACTCGCTCGGACCAGCCTCTCCTTCCAGCTCAAATTCACCTGACTTAGATTGTAAAGTACAGACATATGAAAGTACTAATATGTCTCGTGTTTCACCCCCTCCAACTTTAATCGCATAGACATCTGCCTGTAAGATATTCTTGACTATGACCGTAAACCCTAACTCTTCATCTAACTCACGAACAACCGTCTGAGCGGGCTGCTCACCCTCTTCAAGCCTACCCCCAGGTAGCTCCCACTCTCCTCGTTCGTTCTTCCTCAACCAAACCTTGCTGGCATCGAATACGATTCCTTTTACGGAGATTGGGAGCTTCGGGGGTGTTAGCGACACTTACTTACCTTCTTCTTTGTCGACCACTTCGCCTTCTTCGGCGTCAGCTTCCTTTTTACCCTCGGCTTTATCTTCGCCCTCGGTCTGGGCTTCCTCAGCTTTCTGTTCGGCTTCGGCTTCTTTGTACATAGCCTCGCCTACTTTGGTCAGCTTGGTCGAGAGCTCCTCGGTCAGCTTCTTGATCTCCTCTACGTCTCCACTATCGAGCTTCTCGCGCAGTGCCTTAATGGCTTCCTCGACAGCCTTCTTGTCCTCTTCTGGCGCTTTGTCGCCCGCGTCTTTGAGTGACTTCTCGGCAGTGTAGATCATGGTGTCAGCGTGGTTCTTGGCTTCGGCGGCTTCCTTCTTCTTCTTGTCTTCATCAGCGTGAGCTTCAGCGTCGGCCTGCATCTTCTTGATGTCTTCATCGCTCAAGCTACCGCCACCCGTAATGGTGATCTTCTGCTCTTTGCCGGTTGCTTTGTCTTTAGCCGACACGTTTACAATACCGTTGGCGTCGATGTTAAAGCTGACTTCTACTTGTGGAACGCCACGTGGAGCTGGCGGAATGCCGTCGAGAATGAACCGACCAAGAGATTTGTTGTCGCTCGCCATCTCGCGCTCACCCTGCAGCACGTTAATCTCTACCGACGTTTGATTGTCGGCCGCAGTGGAATACACTTGGCTCTTACTCGTAGGAATGGTGGTATTGCGCTCAATCATGCGCGTGGCTACGCCACCCATCGTCTCGATCGAGAGTGAAAGCGGAGTTACGTCGAGAAGTAATACATCCTTAACGTCGCCACCGAGCACACCACCCTGAATAGCAGCGCCAATGGCCACGACTTCATCTGGGTTTACGCCCTGAAGAGGCTTCTTGCCAAAGAACTGTTCAACCTTCTTTTGTACCAGTGGCATACGGGTCATACCACCAACCAAGATAACTTCGTCGATGTCACTCGCCTTAAGCCCAGCGTCTTTTAGGGCTGCTTCGCACGGCTTCATGGTTTTGTCGACCAGCTCGCCTACGATCTGCTCAAACTGTGAGCGAGTCAGCATAAGGTCCATGTGCTTAGGCCCGCTGGCATCGGCCGTTACAAACGGAATGTTCACACTACTCTCGTTGGTAGTTGAGAGCTCGATCTTGGCCTTCTCGGCAGCTTCCTTGAGGCGCTGCATAGCTGCCTTGTCGCCCTTAAGGTCGATGCCTTGGTCTTTTTTGAACTCGCCAATCAAGTGGTTGATGATGGTAAGGTCAAAGTCATCGCCGCCTAGGTGGGTATCACCATTGGTCGACTTCACCTCGAATACGCCGTCACCGAGCTCAAGCACCGACACATCAAAGGTACCGCCACCAAGGTCGTAGACCACGATCTTTTCTTCCTTCTTCTTGTCTAGCCCGTACGCAAGGGCTGCTGCGGTTGGCTCGTTGATGATGCGCTTAACTTCGAGTCCGGCAATCTTACCGGCATCCTTAGTAGCCTGGCGTTGCGCGTCGTTAAAGTACGCCGGCACGGTAATGACGGCTTCAGTCACCGGCTGGCCTAAGTACTTCTCAGCATCGGCCTTGA
>JAYRIB010000064.1:0-36173 GCA_041907025.1 Candidatus Saccharimonadia bacterium
GTCCCTAGAAACAAAAACGACCGTATAAGTTATTACTTACAGGGTCGAGAAATCTCTAAAACTATTGAACAGGGGTAATATTAGCACAGCACAAGCACTTTGTCAAGCGTTTTGGCGTGTTTTTTGCTTACAAAGTTTTACACGGTTTTTTGGATGAAAATCAAGAACCCGTCCTCGGGTTCGATAACGGGTAGTAAGTTGTGCCTGGCGGGGCAAGTACCGGGGACCCAACAGCGAGTTTAGTCCATCGTCGTTACTTGCCCCGCCGCCGATTCTGCCTCTTGGGCGCTAGGAGGCGCCTATCAACTAGATACAAAGACCTTGGGCTGAAGACCCGGAGTAGGCCGGCTTTCCACCCCTTAGGCACCGTGGCTTGGTGCTTTCAGGAGGTCGAGGGCCTACTCCGGGTCGACAGGTTCGTGCGAGAGCCGATCAACTCTCGCAGGTGACGAGGGTCAGCCGCAGCCGTCGCAGGTGGCGAGGGCGGAGGCGGAGTGGGTCGCGATGGCGGCGGTGGGCGACGGGCCCGTGCTGATCGCGGCGGCGAAGTGCGCCTTCTGGTAGGTACCGGTCTCCATGTATGCTCGTTTCCGTAGCAGAGCGTTTTCGCAGGGGTTCCTGCTGACTCGACGGGGCCTTTCTAAGCGTTCAATGGTGTCTACGTTCCGGTTTAAGCCGGTTTTTGTGCCCGGTTGGAGCCGGTTGGTGTGGTAGACTCCACGAAAGCCCAGTTAAGTGCCGTCCGTTGAGATGTTCTTATTCTACGCTCAACTGAGAGCTTGTCAACGCTTTTTATCTGCCCGCAGCTTCTGCTATACTTACCAGATATGCGTGACATTGCAAAAATCATCAAATACTCATCCAAGCTGTGGCGCTATTACATTACGATTGCGATTCTGGTCGTCGTCGTTGCCCTGCTCGGTCTAGCATCACCGTTCTTGGTCAAGATGATTGTAGACGGTTTAGTAGCTAATGCTGCTGGCGGTAATTATGATATGGCTTACTTCCTTATCATCGTCGGTATTATCCTGCTCAGTGACGTGACAGGTACGTTTATATCTAACATCAACGGCTATTTGGGGGATATGATGTCGGTCAAGCTTAACACCCTGCTGAGCCAGCGCTATTACGACCATCTGATGCAGCTACCAATTGAGTACTATGACAATGAGATTACTGGCAAGATTACTGCGCGACTGGATCGCACCATCGGTACTATTAGCGAGCTCATGAAGACAATGGCTAATAACTTTGCACAGTTCTTCCTGACCACTTTGATCACGCTCATCTTCATTAGCTATTATTCTTGGCCAGTGGCAATACTGCTCATCGTGATCTTCCCGACCTACATTTACATCACTCAGCGCTCGAGTAGACACTGGCAGGTGGCGCAGGAGGGGATTAATCAAGACCTTGATGTAGCCAACGGTCGCTTTATAGAGTCGGTTAGCCAGATTCGTGTGGTTAAATCCTTTGTAACCGATGCGATGGAATCAGCTTTTTACCGAGGCAAGCGCCGTAAGATCGAGGAACAAACCAAAGGTCAATCGGTTGTATGGCACAAGTATGACGTTGCGCGCCGTTTGGTACTTAATGTGGTTTTTGCACTTATTTACGGCTACATTACTTGGCAGGCGTATACTAAGGCCATTACACTCGGCGAGTTTACTTTGCTCTTACAGCTAGTAAACCAGGCTCAAATGCCGTTGTTTGGCTCATCGTTCATCGTCGACGCGCTGCAGCGCGCCAAGGCTGGCAGTAAGGACTACTTTGGCGTGATGGGCCTCGCCCCGAGCATTAGCGACGAACCTGGGGCCAAGCCGCTCAAGGTGCGCAGGGGAGAGGTTGCTTACCAGGCGATTAACTTTGGTTACCAAGGCGGCAAACAGGTGCTCAAAGATGTAAGCTTTGACATTAAACCTGGTCAAAAAGTGGCACTCGTGGGTGAGAGTGGTGAAGGTAAAAGCACTATTGCCAACCTCATGCTACGCTTTTATGAACTCGATGGCGGCAAAGTTCTCATTGATGGCAAGGACATTACCCGGGTTACTCAAGCCAGCTTGCGCAAGAGTATTGGTGTGGTGTTCCAGGAGCCAGCACTCTTTTCTGGTACAGTGGGTGAGAACATTGCCTATGGGAGCGGCAAGGTTAGCCAAGCTAAGCTCGAGGCTGCCGCCAAGGCCGCGAACGCCTTAGACTTTATCAAAAAGTTGGAGAAGGGCTTTGATACCCAGATAGGCGAGCGCGGTGTGAAGCTTTCGGGTGGGCAGAAGCAACGCATTGCTATAGCTCGCGCCATCCTCAAAGACGCGCCGATTTTGATCCTCGACGAGGCCACAAGCTCGCTCGACAGCAAAGCTGAACGCGAAGTTCAGACGGCTCTTGAGCGACTTATGAAGGGTCGCACTACCATGATCATTGCTCACCGCCTCAGTACGATCGCCAACGTCGATGTAGTGATTGGTATTCAGGGTGGCAAGATTATCGAAATGGGCTCACCAGCCGAACTTGCTAAGGGCGATGGCATCTACGCTGAGCTGCTCAAGCTACAATCTGGCACGCCAAGCAAGCAAACTAAGGCTAAGCTGAAGCAGTTCGAGATTGTTGGCGGATAGTCACTCATAGATGTATTGACTTTATGTAGTACTTATGCTATGATTGCATAGTTCAATTCAGGGAGATGCCCTGAAACCACAGTCCATTGGAGGCTACCATGAAGCGCATTATTTTCGCAGTTCTCTTCCTGCTCCTAGCAGGGGCAAGCGTTTCCCTGGCCTCTTCGGCCAGTGCAACCGTGAGCCCGGAGACCCCTCCGGTAACGTTGCCGAACTGCCCGGGCCCTACCAAGACCCCTGAGCGCTACCCTGGCGAAACTACGACTACGGTCAAGGTTGAACCGTGTGTTGAGGCGGAGTACGCCTCGGCAAGTACGGAGCGGGTAGAGGTGCCAGTACTCGACGGCCCCGTCGAGGTCAAGGGTCTGGACGAGGTGATCAGTCTCCTCAGATGGGTATTGGTAATGAATGTGTTGACACTGATGGGCCTCATCATCAGCATATGGCAGTCATGCCCTCCAGCGCGCAACTGACACCCCGCCCCTGCGTGCTCTTTAATCACCTTCGGGAGTGAGAAGAGCTCCCAGGGGCTTCTTCATGTCAAGAAATTATCATGCGTAATGCTAAACACTATTTCGGTTAAGGTTGAGCGGAACCGCTGCAATATGTAAAGATATAGCTAGCTTGTCTTAGCCAATAATCCCAGCCGTCTAGGAGGCGTCATGGCAGAAGTAGCTCAGGAGCAGTCGACCTATCGACTGACAGTAGAGAAAAGTCCGCTGCCTCACTTGTACGACTATAGGGGCAGAAAGCTGCGCTGGGAGGGTGCTTTGGGCGTAAGCGGGGTGTATGCCGATCTGGCCCCTGGCCTCTACTGGACATGTGGTGAGTTCAGGTCCAGTACACGCCACTTGCAGTTTGCTGTGGAGAGAATTGAGATCTCCACAGATTTATCCGAGAACCCAACCGTCTGCATCTTTCAGAAGGCAACGCGAAACTCTGATTTGCGCGCGCCGATTGCTCTACTGCAGGCACCAGTCTGGCTAGAGGAGCAGATAGTGCGGTGGGTTCAGCCATGGAAGGCCGTATAGGGGCTCTAGAGAGTGCCTAAAAGCGATTCGGAAGTTGCGACTTTCGGGTCGCTTCTTTCGTTATGCTTGTAAAGTTTGTAGTTATATCCAATAATAGCTCTATTGTTCTCTCAAGAAACGGAACCTGAACATGATGGACGTTGGAGATACCGAAACGGTCGGCTGCGGCAAACCGCTTGGAACTTCTGACCACTACAGGGTGTTCTGTGGTCGGCCCAACTTCATGCTTTGCCGTGACTGCAAGAGACTTTGCGACGCTGACCCAAAAGCTTGGACTTGTCCAGGGTGCAACTTTCAGATCGTGGAGGGCCAGCACTACATGGAAGTGAGCATACGGATCGACACGCGCATGCCAGAAGATTGGCAGCCTGTGGTGGAGGTGTCAGATACAACTATGAACGTCAAGGTGCACGGGCCGGCGTGCGCAATGTTGTATTTTGACAAAGATGACGTGATTCAAGACGTCTTCGGCCGGTAGAGAATCCAATTACCTACAAAAGGAGCCGCCATGGGTGGAAGTGGAGATAACCGCGATTCGTGGGATACCGACAAGGACGATCCGGAGCTGGGGAGTTGCCTGGATCTCAGCATTGATGGGTGCTTTGGCGACACGGCGTTCATGCTCATCTCGAGCTTGGTCGCCTTCGCCACGCTCGGTTGGGCCATCCGCTGGATCAAGCGGGGCATCTAGCGCGTCCGGGTGTTTGCAACAAAACATGTCCCGAAAGGAGTCCTGGCTCCGGTCGGGACTCTTTTCGTTTACGAATTAGCCCTATGTAGTGGATGCTTAAACTGGAGAGTGGTCGTTAAATATGCTTGCTCAAGGTGCTCGCTTTGACCTATAATGATTAGCATAAGCTTTTATTCAAAAGTGTACGAAACGTGAGGGTGATATAGAAAAAAAGACAGACAGTATCGAAGCAGGCACGGCTACAGCAGTGGCTAAATACTCGCGCACAAGACGAGCACATAGTGCTATGCGTAAGCATGTGCGTAAAACAGGTGCTAGCGCTGCGGCCGCTGCTCAAGCAGCTCACCGAGCCACGCTCAAGCGTGGCCATGAGCGCCTGCAAACTGCTGTTCCGGCGTATCGCACTTGGCATACTTGGCGGTACCACAAGCATGTTCACTACGGTGTGCTGGTGGCTGTGCTGGCGGCAGGTTTGCTTAACGTCGCGCTTTATCGCTCCGCATTTGCAGTGTCGGACGTTACCAAGCTGTGGGACTTTTCTAATCAATCCGAGTATACCTTCTCTGACGTCAATGCACTTGAGTTCAATGGTACAAGCGTGCGATTGAAAGCACAAAACTATACGAGCGATGGTAATACCATGGCGCTCTACCATGCGGATAATGCAAGCGGGGCGAGCCTAACAGACAGTTCAAGCAATAATAACGCAGTGAGCCTTACAAGCACAACTTGGGGGGCAGGGAAGCTTGGCGGCGCTTTACAGTTTAACGAGACAACGAGCTCCGCTCGGGCTGCTGATTCTAGCTCACTCTCGTTGACACAATCTAATACGCTTGAAGGTTGGCTAAAGCTCAATAGCTCTTTTGGAGCTGGAAGTTCGGCCGGCCGACAGACCTTACTAGATAAAGGGCCTTACAAACTTTACCTAGATGAGCAGACCGGTAAGGCTGTGTATGAACTGCAGAACAGTTCAGCCACAAGTTGGCAGCAACAAGCTGGTAATGGCGTGAATGGAAGCTGGGATTCCGATGGTAAGAATACTGCAGAAGCATCGGTGGGGATCGGGACTGACCTCTACGTGGGTACGGGTAATAGCACCGCAGGTGATGCAGAGGTATGGAAGCAATCTGCAGGTGGAGTGTGGACGAGGATTGGGGGCGCTAGCTTGAATGCTAGTTGGGCTGCGAATACTTTTGAGTCAGTCACTTCTTTGGCTACGGATGGTACGAACTTGTACGCCGGAACTGGTATATCGAGTGGTGACGCCGAGGTGTGGAAATGGGACGGAGCTACTTGGACAAGGATCGGGGGGGATGCCATTAACGCTAGCTGGAACGTGAATACTTATAATTCTGTACTGAGTTTGAATTACTTTGGAGGTAATCTTTATGCAGGGACTGGAAATGGCACAGGGGCTGGTGAGGTATGGAAGTTTAACGGTGTGAGCTGGAGTCAAATAGGCGGCGACGGTGTAGGTAGTAGCTGGGCTGCTGCTTTTAAAGTTAACCGACTCGAGAATGATGGCACAAATCTATATGCTGGTACAGGTAATACAGCTGGTATGGCCGACGTATGGCGCTATAACGGCAGTACCTGGACGCAGATAGGCGGCGATGGACTAAATAGTAGCTGGGCTGCCAGCACATACGAAGAGGTTCTGAGCTCATATTATATGGGTAGTAATCTTTATATTGGTCTCGGAACATCTAGTGGCGACGGCGAGGTTTGGCGTTGGAGTGGTAGCGCGTGGGCGAAGCTTGCCAGCAGCGGGGTGGGCTTTCCGGCCGCCACCTACGAGGGCGTGTATAGCCTGAGCGGTGATGGCACTAACTTGTATGCTGGAACAGGTACTGGCGCTGGTGATGGTGATGTGTGGAAGTACAGCGGCAGTAGTTGGTCGCAAATCGGTGGCGATGGTCTCAATAGTGGCTGGACGGGAGCCACAAACGTGTCAACCCTGGCGTATGTAAATTCAAAGCTATATGCCAACGGGGTATTTGGTTCTTCCTCTGCGATACCTCTCTCTTCGTTTAATGGCACCTCTTGGACACTCGAGGGCGGACAGTATTACAAGGGTAGTTGGGGATTTAACGGCTTTAATTCGGTAAAATCGATGACGACGCATCAAGGAAAGCTATATGCAGGGATGGTATCGGCATACGGAGGAGCGATTGTATTCGAATACAATAATGGTACCTGGAATCAGATTGGCGGTAATTCAACGAACGGTAGCTGGGCGCTCGGTACTTTTAATGCCATAGAAAGCATGACATCATACGGCGGTGCTTTGGTGGTGGGCACGACTGGCACCGCTAGCGGCGACGCTGAAGTTTGGTCTTGGGATGGTAGCTCCTGGACAAAACTTGGCGGCGATGGTGCTAACTCGAGCTGGAACACAAGCTATAGCGCTATTAAGAGCTTGGCTACGGTTAACGGTATGCTTTACGCCGGAGTGGGTTCAACGGGTAATAATGGCGAGGTATGGAAGTATGAGTCTGGTTCTTGGTTAAAGATTGGGGGCGGCGGCACAAACGGTAGCTGGAATAATGTTTTTCGCTACATTACTTCTATGACTGTATATAATGGCCAGCTTGTTATTGGTGGCACAGGTAGTTCCACTGCTTCAGCCGAGGTTTGGAAGTGGGACGGAAGCGTGTGGTCAAAGATTGGTGGCGATGGTGTGAGCAGTAGTTGGAATACTACAACGTATCTCGAAGTGAATGCTCTCTCATCATACCAAGGCGTGTTATACGCTGGGGTGGGGGGTTCGGTCGGTGATGGCGAGCTTTGGCGCTTTGATGGTGCAATCTGGACCAAAGTTGGTGGTGATGGCGTGGGCAGCAGTTGGGATGGCACCACTCACCGAAGGGTAAATACTATTACGGCCTATAACGGCGACCTATATGTGGGAACTGCTGGATCGGCTGCTGATGGTGATATATGGAAGTATGATGGTACAAATTGGCAGCAAGTGGGTGGTGACAGTGTGAATAGCAGCTGGATAAACACTGTTACTTCAGTGCAGTCGGCGGTTGTGTATAAGGGAAAGCTGTTCACCGGCTTGGGTGACAATGTGTCGGTGCATCCCTTAGTTTATTCACTCGGGAATAACGGCTACTTGGAATCTAGTGTCAGTAGCTTTGATACGAATTGGCGCCACTTTGCAGCCACATATGATGGCTCCACCATGAAGCTATATATAAACGGTCAGCTTGATACTACTCAGGCAGTTCTGCTTACTATGCCTGATTCAGCAGCGCCATTGTTTCTTGGTGCTGCTCAAGGTTCATCACGGGCCGACGCTCCTAATGGTGTCTTAGGTGGCAGCCTTGATGAAGTACGCATAAGTAATATTGCTCGAACCAGCTTTACTACAAAGCCGTACTCAACCAGTCGAGTTGCCGTACGCTTGGCAGCAGCAGCATATACGGAGGGTATAGCAAGTTGGGATGGCTTAGCTGCCAATATCAGCGCTGATGGCGGTAGTGTGTTGTTTCGCTTGTCTCTAGACGGCGGTACGAGTTGGAAGTATTGGGACGGCGCTGCTTGGTCGGTATCGGCTGATTTAAGTCAGGCAAGTACGATTGCCGATGTGAACGCCAACATCGGCGGCTTGGCTGTTACTTCGGGCGGTATTATGTGGCAGGCTGTTTTGCAGGGCGATGGTGATCAGCGTCCGCAGATAAACTCCGCGACCTTGAGTGCAACCTCGGATACCACCGCTCCCAATGTAAACGCTGATGGGGTGGTTATGAAGACGACATTCGCAGGGTCACTGATCGCCGAAAACGCCTGGACAAATGCGCCGAATCCGTACTTCACTTGGGATCCAGCGGTTGATAGTCAATCGTCAATTGCTGGTTACTGCTTGTATCTTGGCCAATCTATCAGTGAGGACCCGCTGAGCGCCAAAGGCTTGCTTGGTACTAGTCCGCTTAACCTTTCGGACGCCTGTCCGTTTGCTGTGTCGGGTCAGGAACTTAACTTAGTAACCTCTGGCCTGCTTGCGTCACCGTTGACGAGCTCAAACACGCCTTACTACCTTAATATTAAGGCGGTTGATAACGCTGGCAATGTAGTGAGTACAAGCAAACAATTTAGCTTCCGTTATGACAATACCGTGCCGTCTAATCCTTTGTTCGTTTCCACACCCTCGCAGTTTGTTTCTAATAAGCAGGTGAGCATAACTTGGCCAACCGTTGGCGGTGACGCTGCTGCCGATACTCATTCTGGCATCGTTGGTTTGCAGTATCGTATCGGGTCGGGTGGTACTTGGTACGGGGATAGCCACAGCGGTGCTCAAGATATGACCGATTTGCTGACCAACGACGGCACGTACCAAACAATCGACCCGACTGACTTTGATAATCTGAGTGATGGCAACAATACGATTTACTTCCGCACCTGGGATACCGCTGGCAACGTCAGCACTGCTTATGTGACGGGTGTGATTAAGATCAATACCTCATCGCCGTCAGTACCACAGAATCTAACAGCGACACCGAGTACGAATACGACCAACAGCTTTGCATTCAGCTGGTTGGCGCCAGCGAGCTTTGGCGGTTCGGCGTCTAACCTGAGCTATTGCTATACCATTAATACACTACCGTCCGTTAATACCTGTAGTTTCACAGCAACGGGGGTAACCTCGCTGGTGGCCAGTGCATACGCGACTCAGCCAGGTGCCAACACCATCTACGTAGTGGCCAAAGATGAGTCTGACAACATTAACTACGCCGCCTACGCTCAAGCTACCTTTACTGCCAATACCTCGGCGCCTGGTTTGCCACTGAACGCCGACATTGCCGACATTAGCGTCAAGGCAACTTCGAACTGGAAGCTGGCAGTGTCCTGGGAGCAACCAACCGACGTCGGTGCTGGCGTAGCTCAATACCGAGTCTACCGCTCGGTCGATGACGTCACTTATGCACAGGTTGCTACTACCTCGGGTACAAGTTACGTCGATAGCGGACTCGACTCCGTGCGTTATTATTACAAACTCAAGGCCTGTGACTCGGCCAATAACTGTGGCGCTCTAACCCTGCCGATCAACGAGAAACCAACGGGCAAGTACACAACAGCGGCTGGACTGGTGTCGGACCCCGTGGTGAGCGACGTGAGTACGCGGCGCGTAACCATTAGCTGGTCGACGGATCGTGAGAGCGATAGCCGCATTCAGTTTGGTAAAAGCTCGGGTAACTACTTCGCCACCGAGGTAGCAAGCTCGCAGCAGACGACCGCTCACGGTATTACTATCAATAACTTAACCTCTGGTACTACGTATTACGCCCGTGCACGCTGGACAGACGAGGACGGCAACGTTGGCTCTTCCGATGAATTCACCTTCAGCACCAGTCCAGCACCGACGGTTAAGGAAGTCACCAATAAGCAAGTTGGCTTGGGTAGCGCCACCGTGCAGTTCACAACTAAGGAAGCGACAAAAGTGAAGATTCTGTATGGCAAATCGGAGAGCTTTGGTGGCAGCAACGAAGTTAACACCTCGACCCAAGAATCAACCTATACGACGGTACTGGCAAATCTTGAAGATGGTACGAAATATTACTACAAGCTCAACACTTACGATAGCGAGGATAACGAATATGAGGGCAATGTGTATTCGCTGACGACGCCGTCTCGACCACGTATTAGTAACTTGCGCTTTGAGCCAGTCGAAGGCGAGCCGACCAGTACGCAACGGGTAAGTTGGACCACGAATGTACCTGCTACTTCGGAAGTTTCCTATTCCGCCCAAGGCCAGCCAGCGCAAGAAAAGCTCGATAGCCAACTCGTTACAGATCATAGCGTGGTGATCTTAGGTTTGGCCGACGATAGCACCTACAGCTTAGTGGCACGTTCGCGTGACGGCCAGGGCAACGCTGCAATCAGTGAGACCCAGACCTTCCGCACCGCGCTTGATACTCGCGCGCCGAAGATTAGTGATGTAGTGGTAAAGAGTGCCGTACGCGGTAGCGGCAGCGATGCCCGCGGTCAGATTGTCGTAAGTTGGCAAACCGATGAGCCGTCAACCAGTCAAGTGTCGTTCGGTCAGGGCTCACAAAACGGCGAATACAGTTCGCGTACCGCCGAGGATGCCAAGCTCGTTACTGAGCATTTGGTGATCATTTCAGATCTCACGCCGTCCAAGGTGTATCAAGTGCAAGCACTGGCTAAGGATCGTAGCGGGAACCAGGCTAAGTCACTTGACCAGACCACGATTGTCGGTAAAGCACCGGCCAGCATCTTCGACATTGTGTTTAAGACACTTCAGGGAATATTTAGCTTCATAAAGTAGGGAATGTAATGCAGAATTTGATTGAATTTAACCATGTAGATAAAAGCTTTGAGGTCGACGAGCGCCAAGTGCCAGTTTTGCATGACATTAATCTTGCGATCAAGCCGAACTCCTTTGTAATCATCTATGGTCCATCTGGGAGTGGTAAGAGTACCTTACTTAACATCATTATGGGGTTAGAGCCGCCCACTAAAGGGGTCGTTAGAATTGACGGCCGTGAAATCTATACGGAATCAACTCGCGCTCGGGCTCTGTATCGCTCACAAAATCTCGGCGCAATCTACCAATCAATGTATTGGATTAAGAGCTTAACCGTTCTCCAGAACGTAGCCTTACCCTTATCACTTTCCGGCAAGACGAGAGGCGAATCGCACCGAATAGCTTTAGAGAAGCTCAAACAGGTCGGCATGGACGCCTTTGCCCATTACATGCCAGTGCTGCTCTCTGGTGGTCAGCAGCAGCGTGTGGCTATGGCGCGCGCCCTGGTGGCAGAGCCGACCATGATCGTGGCCGATGAGCCGACTGGTAACCTAGATAGTAAAACTGGTGATGCAGCTATGAATCTACTCATGAATTACCACCGCTCAACTGGCTGCACCGTTATCTTAGTAACCCACAATCTTGAATATTTATCACTTAGCAAGGATCGCTACTACATGCAGGACGGGCGACTCAAGCTGGACACAGACATTCATACTACTGAGCATGTTAGTAGGCTGGTCAGCCAGATGCGCAATCGCCTGGATAGGGGCGAGAGAGGGCAGGTGCGAGATGTTTCATAAGGCCAAACAAGTACTGGGCTTGCACAAACACAAAAGTGAGCCGCGCCTGAGCTTTCTGATCGCGATGGCACTGAGCAATTTATGGTATAAGAAGCTGCGCACAGCCTTAACAGTTGCTGGCGTCGTGATTGGTATTGGTTCAATCGTGTTCTTAGTTTCGCTTGGCCTGGGCTTACAGAACTTAGTGACTAAGCGCGTGGTAAGCTCTGACTCAGTCCGCACCATCGAAGTGACGTCGCCAGATGCTAATTTAGTTAAGCTCGATAGCAAGGCAGTTAGTCAAATTAGTCGGTTTGGTGTCTTTAGCAATGTGACGAAGATCTATTCTTTCCCGGCCAAGATTAGCGCTGACGCAGCACTGACCGATAGCGTGGTGTACGGTGTCGATGGTGATTATGTAGCGGTGGTGATTCCCCAAAAACTTGCTGGTGATTTCCCTCGGACGTTGGGGTCAAATGAGATTGTAATTGGTAATTCCTTGCTTCAGCCGCTGAATATCGCCAGCGCCAAAGACGCGATTGGTAAGCAAATTGAGGTTAATATGATTGTGCCGGACGTGCAGAGTAGTACGAAGGCCAGCAAGACAATCACTAAGCAGTACACCATTCGTGGTGTGATTGAGAGTGGTGCCGGAACTGATATCTACATTGGCCAGCAAGTCTTTATGGACGCTGGCTTGCGGAATTATGAACAGGTAAGACTCGTAGCCAAAGACCAATCGGCGGTGGGTGGCATTCGAAAGCAAATCGAAGCCCTTGGGCTGTCCACCACCTCACCGATTGACACCTTGCAGCAGATTAACCAGCTGTTTATATTCTTTAACTTCATTCTGGCTGGCTTTGGTAGTATCGGTATGTTGATCGCCGTGCTGGGCATGCTCAACACCTTAACCATCTCACTCTTAGAACGTACGCAAGAGATTGGCTTAATCGTGTCATTGGGTGGCACGGAGACCGACATTAAAAAGCTGTTCGTGTCTGAGTCACTGGTCCTTTCCATTATGGGCGGGGTGCTTGGCTTGGTGCTGGCTTTTGGTGGCGGCAAACTGATTGATCTTGGCCTCAATACCTTGGCGGCTCGCCAGGGGCTGACCGAACGGTTTAGTATGTTCTCGCTGCCGTTTACGCTCATCGCCGCCGTGGTGGCATTCATGATTGTCGTTGGCTTAGCGGTTGTGTATGTGCCTGCTCGCCGCGCCGCGCGCATTAACCCGATTACTGCGCTGAGAAGAGAGTAGCTTCCCTCATATAGTGCTGGTGTGGTAGGTCCCGATCGCCCCAAGCAATTTGATAGTTGCGACTCTCGGGTCGCTTCTTTCGTTTGTGATAAAATGAGACCTATGACTGACAAACCAAGAACATATGCCTTTGACTTCGACGGCGTGATAGCACAATATGATGGCTTTAAGGGACACGATCATTTTGGTGAACCGATAGTCGCTACCGTAGAAGCCATCCGTATCCTGAAAAGTCGTGGCCATAAGATTCTTATCTACAGTACGCGCACGAGTGACTCCCTCAAAGCCTACTGCGAAACGCACAACATTCCGGTGGACTACTACAATGAGAATCCAGAACTAAGCACCGGCAGCCCTAAGCCAGTAGCATACCTCTATATTGATGATCGGACGGTTCGCTACGATGGCCAGTCAACCCAGAGGCTCTTAGAGGAGATTGAGACCTTTGAGGTCTATTGGAAGAAGTCAAAGGGCGACCAGTAGCGTTGACCGGTACGCTCAAATCTGGTACAATTCCTCGGTAATAATAACTACACACACCGACATTACATCCTGTCGCATCTAGATGGCTAGAGTGATACGTTGGTGCAAGGTATAAGGAGACACATACTATGGCCGAAAAAGCCGCAACCAAGACCGCTAAGGTCGACCCGTTACTACAAGAATTACTTGAATCAGGTGCCCACTTTGGTCACCGCACCAGCCGTTGGAACCCTAAGATGGGCGAATACATTTTTGGCGCTCGTGGCGGTGTACACATCATTGATCTGACTAAGACAGCCGAAGGCCTCAATAAGGCTGTAGAGTTTGTGCTACGCACAACCACCGAAGGCGGTGAAGTATTGTTTGTCGGCACAAAGCGTCAGGCTAAGGGTATTGTAGAAAAGACTGCCAAAGAAGCTGGCATGCCCTACGTAACGCAGCGCTGGTTAGGTGGTATGCTGACCAACCTAGAAACCATTAATACTCGGATTAATCGCCTGAAGCGCCTGGAAGCTCAGCAGCTCGATGGTAGTTTGGAAACCCTGACTAAGAAGGAGCGCTTGGACATCACCAACGAGATTGAGCACCTTAATAAGATCTTTGGTGGCATTCGCGAAATGAAAGGCCTGCCGAAGGCCGTATTTGTGGTTGACATGCCACGCGAAGAGATTGCTATGAAGGAAGCACGCAAGCTTGGCATCCCAGTGATTGCTATGACCGACACGAACGCCGACCCAGACATGGCTGACTTTGTGATCCCAGCCAACGACGACGCTCTGCGCGCCGTCACCGTGATTGCTGGCAAGATTGGTGAGGCTGCCAAGACCGGCGCAGCGCTGTATAATGCCAAGACTAAAGTTGATAAAGAAGCGGAGGAAGCAGATGTCAGTTAGTATTGAGGATATTAAGTCGTTACGCCAAATGACTGGTGCTGGTATGATGGACGCCAAAAAGGTACTCGAAGAAGCCAGCGGTGACATGGACAAAGCAATTGAGCTGATGCGCATTAAAGGTATGGCCAAGGCCGAGAAAAAAGCTGACCGCGCAACTGAGAACGGCGTTGTGGAGTCATACGTGCACGGCGGTAAAATTGGCGTACTCGTCGAGGTGGCCTGTGAGACTGACTTTGTAGCCAGAACAGATGAGTTTAAGACCTTCGTACATGACGTAGCTATTCATATAGCGGCGGCGGCACCACAGTACGTGGACCGCGTGAGTGTTCCTGCTGAGGTGAGTGACAAAGAGGCTAAACTCTTCGAACAAGAAGTGGCTGCCAGTGGCAAGCCTGCTGAGCACGCGGCCAAGATCATTGAGGGCAAGATGAACAAGTACTACGGCGGTATTTGCCTGCTGGAGCAACCGTTTGTAAAGGACCCAGACATGACTATCGAGATGCTGCTTAAGCAGTTGATTGGTAAGCTGGGTGAGAACATCTCGATTCGCCGCTTTGAGCGCATGGAACTCGGCGCCTAAAAAGACTATAATCTTATAATAGTAAGGGGTAGCTATGGTAGAAGAAATCCTAGGGTCTGTTGAAGATAAGATGAAGAAAGCACTCGGCTTTTTTGATGAAGAGCTGGGCAACATTCGTGGTGCCCGCGCTCAAGTTGGTTTGGTTGATAGTATTAAGGTTGATGCATATGGCCAGGAAATGGTGCTCAAGCAGATTGCGACCGTCTCGACCCCGGATGCGCGGACTATTATGATTCAGCCGTGGGATAAGGCGCTGATGGCCTCGATTGAAAAAGCCATTCGCGATAATCAAAGTCTCGGGCTTAATCCGTCTAATGACGGCAATGTGATTCGGCTGAACGTCCCGGCGCTGACCGAAGAGCGCCGCGCAGAGCTGGCCAAGTCACTCAATACTAAGCTCGAAGAGTGCAATATTACCTTGCGCAACGCTCGCCATGAAGGCATGGACAGTGCTAAGAAAAAGAAGAATGCCAAAGAGATGACCGAAGATGATCTGTATGCCACCGAGCAACGTCTGAATAAGTTGATCGACAAGTACCAAGCTGCAGCCGAAGGCTTACTCAGTACCAAGCAAAAAGAGATCATGGAAGTTTAAGGCCTGTATGTCGGAAGCCACCACGAAATTTATTCCCCACCATATAGCAATCATTCCTGACGGTAACCGTCGCTGGGCAAAGGACCACGGTCTTTCGAGCTTGGAAGGGCACAAAGCAGGTATGGACGTACTCGAAGGTGTTGCCCGAGCTGCATTTGATCGTGGTGTGAAGTGCATTTCTGCCTATGCCTTTTCGACGGAAAATTGGAAGCGCACTGAGGAGGAGGTATCCTACCTCATGGCGCTCTATCTACGCTACGCCAAGGGGCAGCTTAAAAAGGCCATGGCGGACAATATTCGCATTTGTGTATCCGGTTCGCGCGATCAGCTCAACCCCAAGCTGCAAACTACTCTCACAGAGCTTGAAGATAAGACCAAACATAACACCGCTGGCATTATTAACATCTGTCTCAACTACGGTGGACAAGAGGAGATTGTGGCCGCCGTTCGCAAGATTATTGCCGAGGGTACAGCGCCTGAAGACGTAACCGAAGACCTCATTAAGGCCCACTTGTACACGGCTGACATTCCAGCTCCAGACCTGATTATTCGCACCTCTGGCGAGCAACGCCTGAGTAACTTCTTACTCTGGGATAGTGCCTACTCAGAGCTCATCTTTGTTGACAAAAACTGGCCTGACTTTAATGAGGTTGAGCTTGGCCGCGTATTGGATGAATACGCTCAGCGTCAACGGAGATTTGGCGCGTAGTGCTACTTACGATTATCCTCGTCGTCCTGCTCTTCTCATTCTTAGTGTTAGCACATGAGTTTGGTCACTTTATTGTAGCCCGTCGTAACGGCGTTCAGGTGGATGAGTTTGGGATTGGCTTCCCGCCTAAGCTATGGGGAGTGCAAAAGGGTAAAACGTTGTATAGCATTAACGCCCTGCCACTGGGTGGGTTTGTGCGCCTTAAGGGTGAACAAGGGGAGTCACAGGCGCCTGACAGCTTTGCTGCTAAGGGCGCTTGGGTTAAATCCAAGATACTACTAGCTGGTGTAACGATGAATCTCCTCATCGCGTATGTAATAATCACCATCTTACTTATTGTGGGTATGCCACCGCTGCTGACGAGTTCATTGCCGAGCGTTGGTCCAATTAAGCCAATCAACGGCAACACCAAGCTTGTAGTCGTTGAAGTAACACAGGACAGTGTGGCTCAAAAAGCTGGCCTAGTAGCGGGCAGTCGGATTGTCAGTCTCGGTGGCGTGGAGCTTACAACTCCAGATCAGCTACGCGAGCAGGTTAATGCTAAGGCAGGCTCGTCGACCACGCTGGTTATCGACAAGAGTGGTGAGCAAAGCGAGCTAAAGATCAAATTGCCTGAGAAACAAGGCGATAAGGTTCTTCTGGGGGTCTCAACGGCGCCAGAGACATTACAGCGCTATCCATGGTACGCGGCGCCGGTTGCTGCTATCGCGGTAATCGCCAGCATGATTTGGTCTACGCTTGCGGCCTTTGGCGGCTTAATCACCGGCTTATTTACTAAGGCAGAGGTTGCTCAAACGGTAACGGGGCCAATCGGCATTACGGTAATCTTTAGTCAGGTTCTTAAGTTTGGTTTAGCCTACGTGCTTGGCTTGGTGGCCTCAATTTCGCTCTCTCTGGCGATCATTAATGCGCTACCCCTGCCAGCACTGGATGGCGGCCGATTGTTGATCGTTATTCTCCAACGGCTTGGTATGCGCATCACTGATCGTATCGAAGCGATGGTTCATACCTTTGGCTTCGTTGCGCTCATTGGCCTCATGATTGCCGTGTCGGTTGCCGACATCATGCGCCTCGGCTAACGCTCATCTTTGTTTAGGCACGAAAAACCCCAGTAACTACCTTGCCGATAGTAGCTTTGGCTTGCTACACTGGTAAGGATGGCATTACTTAGCAACTTTCTCGGCAAATTCTCACACGATATTGGTATTGACCTTGGTACTGCCAACACGCTTGTGTATGTGCGTGGCAAGGGAATCATGATTAACGAGCCATCGGTGGTGGCGATTAATAACAAAACTAAGCAGATCTTGGCAATCGGCGACGAGGCCAAACGGATGGTTGGTAAAACGCCAGCTAACATTATTGCCACACGGCCACTGGTGGATGGCGTGGTGAGTGACTTCGAGATAACTGAGCAAATGCTCAAATACTTTATCGAGAAAGTTCACAAAGAAAGTTTTGCCTTGTTTCCGCGCCCCCGCGTTGTCATTGGCATTCCTTCCGGTGTAACAGAGGTGGAGAAGCGTGCGGTTGAGGACGCCGCCACCAACGCTGGTGCTCGGCAAGCCTTTTTGATTGAAGAACCCATGGCGGCAGCGATTGGATCTGGCCTGCCCGTGCATGATGCGGCCGGAAGTATGATTGTCGACATCGGCGGCGGTACAAGCGAAGTAGCAGTTATAAGCCTCGGAGGTATTGTAGCTTCACGTTCAATCCGCATCGCTGGCGATGAGCTGACCGAAGACATTATGAGCTATGCCAAAGAAGAGTTTAATTTGCAAGTTGGGGAACGGACGGCTGAGCGAATAAAAATTAGCATTGGCTCGGCTGGTAAGACATCCGAAAGCTTAGAAGCACCAATTCGTGGTCGTGACATCGTGACCGGACTGCCGAAAGAAGTTATTATCACTTCTGATCAAGCACGGGCCGCGTTATCTAAAAGTGTGCGAGCAATCGTGGATTCCGTTAAGCAGACGATCGAGGAAACACCACCCGAACTACTGGCTGACATTATGGACAAGGGCATATTCTTGGCTGGCGGCGGCGCGCTCTTACGTGGACTTGATACTTTGCTTGAGCAGCAAACAAAGATGCCGGTACACATTGCTGACGATCCTCTAACCTCCGTTGTCCGCGGTACTGGCTTGGTGCTCGAAGACCTCGATGAACTCCGTGACGTATTGGTCTCAACTCAGTATGAAAAAGCGCCGCGCTAACTCACCAGCCACCTCGCCCCGAGTCCGACAAACCGTGTTTGTCGTAGTTGGTGTTGCACTGCTCCTCACATTACTACAGACCGTTGGCTTTTTGCGACCATTACAAGTCGTTGCAGACCAAGTGTTATTGCCAGTTCGCCGGATCGGCAACGGAGTAACTTCCGCGGTTAGCCAGCAGGTGCAAACGCTCATTAAGCTTGGCTCACTAACAAGTGAAAATAGCCGACTTGACACTGAGGTTAAGGAGCTAAAGCGTCAGCTGGCAACCATGCGTGAGGTCAACAACGAGAACGAGCTCTTGCGTGCCCAGTTGGGCTTTAATTCTCGCCAATCCTTACAGCTTGCACCTGCACGCGTGGCAGGTTACTCTCCAGACAACATCCGTAAATCACTGAAAATCGACGTCGGTTCCAGTAGCGGAGTCAAAAAGGGCATGGCGGTGGTCTCCAACGGCGCGCTCGTCGGTACAATTGATGAAGTGGCAGACTTTAGTGCGCGCGTATTCTTGCTCAGTGACGTGGATTTTCGCATTCGCGGGCTTGGTCAAGACAATCGGGCAAATGGCATTGTAGCTGGGCAGATTGGCAGCGGCTACAGTATGGACAAAATCGCTCAGGGTGAAAAGATTTCCAAAGGCGAAACGATTATTACGGCTGGATCGGACGTCGTGCCCAAAGGCATTATCATTGGCACCGTTGAATCAGTTGAAAGCTCAGACGATGCAGTCTTCCAGGTAGCAAATGTCCGTCCTGCAATTGACCTGTCGAAGCTCGAACTGGTGTTTGTGGTAAAGGGGCAGAAGTAGTGCGCATTCGTTGGTTGGTACTCTCTGCGCTTGCGGTTTTGCTATTACAACTAACCTGGCCGGCTCAAAACAGCATCTATTGGGTTGTGCCGAACTTCTTTCTCATCTACATTATTTTGATGAGCATTTATACGGACACGGTGCGCTTACTCTGGGTTGCTTTTGCTGGCGGTCTTGTCTTGGACCTTCTGGCGGGTCAGGGGCAGTTCGGGCTTAATATGGCCTTCTTTATTTTTGTAGCCTTGTTGTTAAAGCTCGTTTGGCAGCTTGACCGCAGTAATGTGCAGATGGCTTCATTATTACTTATTACGTCTGTACTGACTGTTCTCTATGGTCTGGTATTACACGCGTCCTTCCTTGCGCCCGATTACGTTGCTCAGTGGCGATTAATGCTGGTACGGCTTGGTAGTGAAGTACTCTTTAACTGCGTTGTGGTGGCTCTTAGCCTAAGCGTGATACAGCTGCGTCAACGTGGTATTATTAGTAGTTAAGGCATACTAAGCGGGCGATTGGGGGTCGATGAACATATTTGGCGATTTTTATAACCGAGCCTATAGCTTTAAGCGTTCTAAACGCGAACAGCAAGTGGCGCAGAGCGAGGACTGGTCCGGGGTTGCCCTAAGTGGCAGTGAACAGGCTGGTAAGTTGGAGCAGCCTCTGCGTAATGGGCACGTGCATGTATTTATATTTGTTTCAGTTGTGAGCAGTATGGTCTTGCTGGGACAGTTGTTTAATTTACAAATAACCAAGGGCCAGCAGAACCTTACGTTAGCTAATGGTAATCGCATTCGCCAGACCACCATTCACGCACCACGCGGAGCAATTTATGACCGCAATAAGCAAGTCTTGGCACGCAACCTGGCGAGCTTTGACCTGGTGGTAAATCCAGCGCAAATGCCGCGCGACAAGGCGAAGCGCGCCGAAATATATGCCACCGTGGCAGGGCTTACCAAACAGCCTGTTGATGAGGTGAGTAAGAAGGCAGAGAGTAAAGGGCGCTATTTTCCGCAGAATATCCTGATTGCAGCCAACATTGATCGAGAAACCGCACTCAACATCGAGGAAAAGACCCGTCTCATTACTGGCTTTAGCGTCGACATTAACCCCGCCCGTGAATACCTTGATGGCGGCGCGTTTTCGCACTTCTTGGGTTATACGGGGCGTATCTCGGCCGAGGAATGGCAGAGTAACCCTGCTTACCAACCAACAGACTACATTGGTAAGACGGGCCTCGAGCAGGCCTACGAAAACGATTTGAAGGGTACGGACGGCAAACAGCAGCTAGAGGTTGACGTGCAGGGCAGGCAAGTGCGTGAGCTGGCTTCTACTCCCGCCAAGGCTGGAAACAGCTTGGTGCTCGCTGTCGACAATGGCCTGGAGCAAAAGATGGCCCAAGAACTCAAGGCGGGTGTAGAACGCGCCGGAGCACAGCGCGGCACGATGATCGCTATGGACCCAAACAATGGACAGATCCTTGGCGCGGTTAACTGGCCTACGTATGACAATAACTTGTTTGCCAAGGGTATTAGTCAGGCCGACTACCAAAAGCTGCTGAGCGATCCAGGTAACCCCTTGTTTAATAAAGCCGTTGGTGGGCGCTACCCGATTGGTTCGACCATTAAGCCCTTCATTTCTATCGCAGCGCTCGAAGAGCAGGTTATTACGGCGAGTACTACCATTGAGGACCGTGGTCTCATTGAAGTTAAGAATAAGTACAACCCGTCGATCGTCTATACTTTTCGTGGCTGGGAATCAAAAGGCTTAGGTATTGTGAACGTGCTGCGGGCTATCGAGCAGAGCTCCGACGTGTTTTATTACGTTGTTGGCGGTGGGTTCGAGAACTTCCGTGGCCTGGGTGTGGATAGACTACTGAGTTGGTACAAGAAGTTTGGCTTTGGCGCCAAGACCGGCATTGATCTGAAGAACGAATCGCCAGGCTACTTACCTAACCCGAGCGACAAGAAGGCCCAGACGGGTGAGGCCTGGTATGTGGGTGACACGTACAACATATCGATTGGCCAAGGTAACTTGCAGGCTACTCCCTTGCAGCTCGTGACTGCCACCTCGGCGGTTGCGAACGGCGGCACCATGTACAAGCCAAGGTTGGCCAAGGAGGTCGTGAATAGCAAAGGCGAGACGGTTCGGGTTGTCCAACCAGAGGTGTCGGCGGCAAACTTCATGAATCCTAAGAATGTCGCTTTGGTCCAGCAGGGTATGAAACAGGTGGTGTTACAGGGTACGGCGTGTTGCCGGCTGAAGGCCGAAGTACCAGTTACGGTAGCGGCTAAGACCGGAACGGCCGAGACCTCGTCGGCGGGCTTAGATGGCAAGAATGCTCGCACTAAGCCGCATGCTTGGTTCACGGCCTACGCGCCAGCTGAGAACCCCCAGATTGCCATGGTGACGCTTGTAGAGTACTCAGGTGAAGGTGCGGAGTTCGCCGCGCCGATTACGCGCGAGGTGCTTAAATGGTACTTTGGCGGCCGACCATAAGGCTTCAAGGTGAGTATAAAGAAAAGATATTCTTGTAATGCTTGCAGATTTGCTTTGTAGAGACTATAACTATGATGTTCCCTACCGAAAGTTCTTGACGATGATCAATAGTTCGAAAGTGCAAGATGAGCGTTTCTGGAGCAAGTGGGAAGAAGCAGGGGCCGTTGGTTGGGTGGGAGTTCCGCCGCGCTGCAATCATGTCATCTTCACGCAAGGCGAGTCGATCGCGGCACTCGACGCCCGCAAGGACCCAGCGGAGCGCTGGGTCCGTCTCGTCGCCAGGCGTGCCAACGCCAAGCTTGACTGGCACTACTCCGGTGGCGTCGTTCATGTGCTGCACCTTGGCGATGCCGACAGTCGCGAGCGTGTGACGATCAGTATGCGTGAACTCGAAGGTCGTCTCAGGGGCACCCTGATGCAGGTCTACGAGGCGGGAGAGCCTGGTCTCTACCGCAAAGGGGTAACTCCAGTTCCCGAAGGAGCCATTGCTTCCTGGATGGATCCGAATACCGGACAGGCAGTCTACGCCGTGGCGTAGGATAAGGCCCCGAGCAGAGAACATTGTGCTTTCTGCTCGGGGGCTCCGTGCTCTTAAGAGTATATTGTTCGTAAAACACTTCGTAGCTATACAAGAAGTTATTGACAGATATTGACGCTCGTGCGAGAATTAAAACAAACGCTCAGTCTAAAAGGCAGCGTTTGGTGTGTTCTAGGGGGTGGGTTATACAAGCCGAATACCACAACGCAAAAAGGACATAAACACGTCCTTTATTTTTTTGAGATGAGCCGAAGCCCTAACAGGGCTACTAAGTAACACTAAGGTAAGGTTTAAGGGTACGATTAACTATGAATAAAAAGCGAGAATTTTATCTAACTGAAGACGGCGTCAAGAAGCTCCAAGAGGAGCTAGCTGAGCTGACCGACAAAGGCCGCAAGGAGATCGCTAGGGCACTCAAAGAAGCCAAGGAACTTGGCGACCTCAGCGAGAACGCTGGTTGGGATGATGCAAAGGAACGACAAGTATTTATCGAAGGCCGCATTGCAGAAATTGACTCAATTCTCAAACAAGCCAAGATTATCAAGAAGACCGCTGGAGGCGTAGTGGACATTGGCTCGACCGTGCATGTGGAGCTAGAAAGCGGCAAGCAAGAGTTCCGCATCGTTGGTTCTACCGAGGCCGACCCGTCTAAGGGGCTCATCTCAAACGAATCGCCGATTGGCCAAGCTCTCTTGGGCTGCAAGCCAGGTGACGAGGTGGAGATTGAGGTGCCAGCTGGTACGATAACGTACAAAGTTATCAAAATTAAGTAGATCCTCGTCTAGAGGACACTTCAGCCTGACTATTGGCTCGGTTTCAAGGTATACTGATTGTATGGAAAAGCAAACTACAGACACAACACATAGTGATGCGCATGAGCGCTCACGGTACTGGCTCGACTTTGTCATTAGCTCAGTCATAGAACAGGTTGGTGATGGGCGTGAAGTCATTGTATCCTCTGGCATCACACCATCTGGCCCCTATCATGTAGGGCACTCGCGTGAGATCCTCACGGCTGACGCTCTGTTCAAGGGTCTCAAGGCTCGTGGCGTTAAGGTTCGGCACCTCCACTTTGTTGACGCCTTTGACGCATTGCGTAAACGTTATCCGTATTTGCCAGAAAGCTACGAACAAGAGGCGGGTAAACCAGTTTACTTAGTGCCAGCTCCGGATGGTCGCCATGGTAGTTACGCGGAACAGTACTTCAGCTCCTACAGGCAAGCGGCTGATATGCTCGGTGTCGAGATGGAAGTCCTATGGACGCATGAAGAATATATCGCGGGTCGTTATGCCGATATTATCGTTGAGACGTTACAGAAACGAGATCAGATCGCGGCAATACTCGAGCGCATTAGCGGTCGAGCAGTCGAGGATGGCTGGCAGCCAGTACAGATACTCGATGAAACGAATAATAGTTTACGCACCGCCGAATTTTTGTCATTTGATCCCGAGGCCAAGTCAGTACGGTATAAGGCAAGTGATGGCACTGAGCGCACAGCTGACATGAAGTTGGGGCAAGTAAAGCTTGATTGGCGCTGTGACTGGCCGGCTCGCTGGAAGTTGTTTGGTGTGGGCGTGGAGGGCTTCGGCCGCGAACACGCCACCAAGGGTGGGAGCTATGATACTGGTAAGGCCATCGTGGAAGAAGTGTATGGCGGCACAGCCCCAATTCCCGTGCCGTATGACACAATCAATCTGAAGGGCGACACCAAGAAGATGTCGAGCTCACTTGGCAACTTGGTGACCATTCAGGATGCCCTGACGATTATCCCGCCAGAGATCTTGCGCTACTTCGTGTTTAAGTCTTTGCCGCAAAAGCAGATTTTCTTTGATCCTGGTATGGGTATGTACACATTGCTTGACGAGGTTGCCAAGATTGAAGAGGCTGAGCAGGCTGGCCTCGGCCATGAGTTTAGCCAGGCGTGGGATATCGCAAAGCTAAGTGTTGATCAAACAGTAGTTGCTCAAGTTCCGTTTTCGCATTTGGTGACCGTGTACCAGACTGCAGCTGGCGAATTTGAACAAATCCTCGAGTTATTGCGGCGAACGGGTCACGAGTATGCCGCCGATAACCAAAGCGCTGTGCTGAAGCGTGAGCTAGGCTATGTAAAGCGCTGGTTAAAGGATTACGCACCCGAGCAGGTTAAGTTTGGCTTGCAAGCGGTTGGAAGTTTTGATCGTGACCTTAGTGAACAGGAAGCCACTTTCTTAACTGCACTAATCGCTAAGCTTCATGCTTTAGACGCCGAACTGACTGGCGAACTAGCCCACGTGGCGATATATGACAGCACACAAGAGGTTGGGGTCGCGCCTAAAGCTGCTTTTACGCTTCTGTATGAAGTACTGTTTGGACAGTCTACCGGCCCGCGACTTGGCCATTTTATTGCCTCCTTAGGGCGTGACAAAACTCTCGATTACCTCGAGACGGCTCTGCAAAAGTAGCGTATAATAAAGGTATATGTTGGATATCAAATACATCCGTGAGCACCCTGACGCAGTCCGCGACAGCATTACGCGCCGTGGTGTAGCGCTCAACCTAGATTCTTTGCTGGAGCTTGACGCTGAGCGCGTGCAGTTGGTTGGTCAGTCAGAGCAACTGCGCTCACAGCTTAAGATTGATGGCAAACCTAGCGAAGACCAATTGCGTGATCTTCAGGCCGTCAAAGAGCAGTTCGAAGCGGCTGAATCAAAACTACGCGAGGTAACTGAGCGCTACCAAGACTTGCTTGAACAGGTACCCAACCTTATTGCTGCCGACACACCAGATGGCGGTGAAGATGCTAAGCGCGTGGACCGCACGTGGGGCAAGACTGATGATCTTGGTTTCGAGCCTAAAGACCATTTAGAGCTGAGCTTGATTCATGACATTGTGAACTTTGAAGCGGGTGCCAAGGTGGCTGGCAATAAGTTCTACTTTTTGCGCCCCAAGGCCGTGCGCTTATGGCAGGCGATTCTGCGTCTAGCCCAGGATACGATTGCAGAAGAAGGCTTTGAGCCGATGATGGTACCGCATATGGTTAATGAACGGGTCGCAGCTGGCACTGGCTACATGCCCAAAGGCGAGCAAGCCGATAATTACCAGGACAAAGAACAGGGTCTGGTAATGATCGCAACCTCTGAGATCCCGCTGACAGCCTACCACATGGATGATGTCGTGGATCTAGCTACGCCACTCAAGTATGCTGGCTTGTCCACCTGTTACCGACTAGAGGGCAGTGCCTATGGCAAGTTTGCCAAAGGGCTTTACCGTGTTCATCAGTTTGATAAGCTCGAAATGTACACCTTTTGCGCAGCTGAGCAGTCCGAAGGCGAACTGGAGCGGATCATTGCGCTCGAAGAAAAGATCTTCCAGGCACTTGAGATCCCCTACCAACTTACGCGTACTCCTAGCGGGGACTTATCGGCCCCAGCGTATAAAAAGTTTGATCTGGAATACTACTCGCCAGTCGACAAGGGCTACCGTGAGCTGACAAGCTGTTCGAACTGTACTGATTACCAAGCGCGGCGTTTAAACATTCGCTACCGTAATGCAGCAGGAAAACTTGACTACGCTCACACACTGAACGGTACGGCCGTTAACACGACACGTACGCTGATCGCGTTTTTAGAGAATCACCAGCAGGCAGATGGTGAGGTTCGTATTCCCAAGGCATTGCAGCACTATTATGGAGGAGAAACACTATGATCAAATTGCAACTAACTGGCCGTAAATACGATATCGATGAGGAACTGACGCGCTATACCAAAAAGCGCCTCGGCAGCCTCGACAAATACCTGCCACGCAAGCACAAGGCACAGCAAATGCAGGTCGAGATTCACCGTGATCCGTCGGGCAAGGAAGACAATCGTTATAAGGTGAAGGCTAATCTGCACCTGCCGGAGCATGAGATCGTTGCAGAAACGGCTACCATGAATCCGCATGCCGCAGTCGACATTGTACGGGAGAAGCTGAAGCTCCAAATCAGGAAGTACAAAGAAAAGCACGCCACGCGTCGGTTTCGCATCAAAGAACTCTTTAACCGAGCCAAAAAGGAAGAGCGCGCAGCTGCCAAGGATGACGGTGTGGCTAAGGGTTACCGCGAGCAGGAACTAGATTAGGTTCTCGTTCTCACGCTTTTGTTTCGCTACCCAAGCAAGGTATACTAGTAAGGTTATGAAGGGCTTAATGTGCCGTTGATCAAGAAAATATTTGGAGACCCGAACGCCCGCGAGATTAAGCGCGTCCGTGCTTACGTGGATCGGGCTAATACTTATACTGAAGCTACCAAGAAGCTCAGCGACGCCCAGCTCAAGGCAAAAACGAAAGAGTTTCGGACAGCCTTGGAAAATGGCAAGACGCTTGATGATTTATTGCCTGAAGCCTTTGCGGTAAGTCGCGAGGCTGCCGAGAGGGTACTCGGCATGCGGCACTTCGACGTTCAGCTGATGGGTGGCGTGGTCTTGCACGAGGGTAAAATTGCCGAGATGCGCACCGGTGAAGGCAAGACGCTGGTCGCTACCGCCCCCGTTTACCTTAATGCTTTAACCGGCAAAGGCGTGCACGTTATTACCGTGAACGACTACTTAGCGCAGCTGCACGCTGGCTGGATGGGTGAGTTGTACACTTTTCTTGGTCTCTCCGTTGGCGTGATTGTTCACGACAAGGCTTTGCTCTACGATCCTGAATACAATGACGAGAGCCACGAGGACAAGCGCCTGAAGCACTTAAAGCAGGTTAATCGTCAGCAGGCCTACGGTGCCGACATCACCTACGGCACTAATAACGAGTTTGGCTTTGATTATTTACGTGACAACATGGTGCAGGACCTGGGACAGATGGTCCAGCGTGAGCTGAACTACGCAATTGTCGACGAAGTTGACTCTATTTTGATTGATGAAGCGCGCACGCCGCTGATCATATCCGCTCCTGCGGCAAAATCGACTGATCGGTACTATACGTTTGCGACCGTTGCCAAGACACTCGTGCAAGACACGCATTACACTTTGGACGAGAAGCAGAAGGCGGCGAGCCTGACGGATGAAGGTATTGAAGCTATCGAGAAGGCTCTGGGGGTCGAAAACATCTATGAAGCCGGTCGGATCGAGGATGTGCACTTAATTGAGCAAAGCCTGAAGGCGACGGCACTGTTTAAGCGCGACCGTGACTATGTGGTCACGCCCGATGGCGAGATTGTAATCGTGGATGAGTTTACTGGCCGACTTATGCCCGGACGGCGCTGGAGCGAAGGCTTACACCAGGCGGTCGAGGCTAAAGAAGGCTTGGAGATTCAGCAGGAGTCGCAGACCTTAGCCACTGTTACCTTCCAGAATTTGTTTAGGCTCTATAGCAAGCTGGCGGGCATGACTGGTACGGCGGCGACTGAAGCCGAGGAGTTTTCTAAGATCTATAAGCTAGAAGTTACAACTATCCCGACGCATCGCCCGATGGTGCGCAAAGACTTGCCAGACAGAATTTATAAAACCGAGCAAGCTAAGTTCGAAGCAGTCGTTCGTGAGGTGGCGGAGCGTCATGGCAATGGCCAGCCAGTCCTGCTTGGTACGGTCAGTATCGAGAAGAACGAAGTGCTAAGTTCTATGCTCCATGCGGCCAAGATCCCGCACGAAGTTTTAAATGCTAAGAATAACGAGGCCGAGGCTGGGGTAATAGCCCGCGCGGGCCAAAAGGCCGCAGTAACGCTGGCTACCAACATTGCTGGTCGTGGTACTGACATTATGCTTGGTGACGGCGTGCAGGATCTTGGTGGTCTGCACGTGCTTGGTACCGAGCGACACGAATCGCGGCGCATCGATAATCAGCTGCGTGGACGGTCTGGTCGCCAGGGTGACCCGGGTTCCAGCCAGTTCTTCGTCAGTTTAGACGACGATTTAATGCGGATTTTTGGTTCAGAACGCATTGCCAGTGTTATGAACACCCTGCGTTTGCCAGATGACACACCGATTGAGAACTCGATGATCTCTCGTTCGCTTGAGTCAGCCCAAAAGAAGGTAGAGGGGCATAACTTCGACATTCGCAAGCATTTGGTTGAATACGATGATGTTATGAACTCGCATCGCGAGATTATGTACGCACGCCGTCGTAGAGTTCTTAATAAAGCTGACCAACGGCAAGAGATCTTGACGATGATCAAGAGCGAGCTCAATGTAATTGTGGAGAGCAATGTCGACACCAAGACTGGCGACATCGATTTGGCCAAGATCGCCACCAGTAGTGAGCACATTATGCCGCTACCAAAGGACTGGGCAGAGTCGCTGACTTCGAAGTTACCGGTTGATGTGACCAATAATCTCATGGCTATTGCCGAAGAGCTCTATGCCCAGCGCGAAAAAGAGTTTGGCAGTGAGAGTATGCGCACCTTAGAGCGCCTGGTAAGCCTTCAGGTGATCGATACAGCCTGGCTGAACCATCTTGAGACCATGGAGCACTTGCGAGACGGTATTGGCTTGCGCGGTTATGCCCAAAAGGATCCTTTAGTTGAGTATAAATCCGAAGCCTATCGGCTATTTAAGCAACTGCAGCGGGCGGTGGATGCTGAGGTAGCAACGACTATCTTCAAGGTCTCTCTGCAACAGGAGCCGGTTGAGGCACTTCCGGAAACTGCCATTACTACGGGTGCTGCGAATGCTCATCAGGGTAGCAATATTCCATCGAACACGAGTTCGGCCGGCAACCGCTCCGAAGGTGGTAATCGCTCAGCTCGCCGCGCCGCCGCCCGCGCTGCCAAAAAACAGCGTTCTTAAGCTTTCTAATCAAGCATAAGTGGTTTGACATACCTGATTGTTGCCGTGTAAAATAAGCCTAATATACAAAGGCGACGACATGGACGAACAGAAGAAAGTATCAACCCCAAAAGATCGGGCTGATTTGAATATTGAAAGATTTGCAGAGAATCTTCTTCAGGAAAAAGAACTGGCGAATGTAGACCAGCAGACTCGCGATATTATGCGAGCCGACTTAGTTGATAGGCTAGAAAAGGTCACCAATAGGGTTATCGTTGATAGTTTGCCGGAGGAAAAGCTAACAGAGTTTGAGTCCCTTATAGGCAGAGAGGTTGTACAGGAAGAGCTGCAGAGTTTCATTCAAGCTAATGTTCCGGAGCTTGAAGATAAGCTGACCGATGCATACTTTGACTTTAGAAGACTTTACTTAGGCTTATAGGGATATATGGCAACTCCCGATACTATTCATTCATCTACGCAGCAACAAGGTGGTACTAGCCTTGAAGCTAGTATGTCGCCCGGGCTATTAGCTGATCTAGAAAAGATTGAGAGTATGAGTGATAAGGATTTTAGCGAGGCTGCTCACGCCGAGCTCGGTACTGCGGGTGTCAACCAAACTGAGCGTACACCGACTGCTGCTAGCATCGAGAACAGTCCAGCACAAGCTGCCTACAATGAGCCCCAATCACCACTCGATAGTAGTGATACGGCGGGAGATGATATGGCTCTCCCGACTTTAACCGTTGTCCCCGTACAGCATCCCTCCATACCCCAAGCAGCCGAACGCATGCCTACACTTGGCAATAATCATGCCGATGCAATAGCCCAGGAGACATCAGTTGAAGCTGAAACAGATCTCAGTTCTGTTGTTAAATCTAGTGATGGAGAAGAGGGTAAGATGCCCGCAGCTTCTGAAGCAGGACTTGAAGCCGCACTTGAGAGAGTTGAGCAGTCGGAAGTAGTCACATTTGCTGGTAGGGCCTATTCCAAGGGTGACATTGTTACCTATACCTCTGAAGCTGGCAATACAAGCGAGTATTATATATTAACAAACACTATCGAGGATCCGCCAGGGATAGTTCTCCAGCCCGTCGGCCCAGGCGTGGTGTTTGCAGTTGGTGGTGATGTTGATCCTGCCCGTGTTGCTCCCCCGACTGACGAAGAAGGTCCACCAGCCGATGAGGTCGACCCTCCTGTAGATCGCACCCCTGACGAAGAAGATCCACCAGCCGATGAGGTTGATCCTCCTGCAGATCGCACCCCTCACGAAGAAGATCCACCAGCCGATGAGGTTGATCCTCCTGTTGATCGCACCCCTCACGAAGAAGATCCACCAATTGGAGCCGAGCCAATTGTAGCTCACATTGCTGATGCAGAGGATACTGATAGGCGAGCTGCAAAGATTTTGGCTGATAATCAACTCAATGCCGAGCTAGCAGAATTACGCCAAGAACTATATGGCACAGACGAGCCGCCTCGAGGCAATCGATTCTCCCGCATGGTTAAGAGTGTTGCCCGGGCTGTTAAGGGAACTGCCCTCCACCCCGTTAAATCAATGGAGTATGTTGCGCGTTCTACTATGTTCCGTGAAGGCTACCGGCAGAAGTACATCCACGAGCATTTTGGGGGCATGCAGGGGGCGGAGTTCCACTCAGCTGTTGCAGACGAGGTCGCTCGCAGGCTAGATCTGGGCGAGGACTTATTACTTGATGGTGAACAGATTCTGGGTGAGGACAGGCCAGAAGTGCGTGCGGTTAAGGATCAGCTCAATAACGTTTTTTATCAGGGTATTACGGGTGCTATGGATCGGGCCTCTGTGCTAGAAGAAGCTAAGCGTATTGCAGCTGAGGCACCTTGGATTAATAATGATACCGATCAAGGTCCTCATCTGGTACAGAATCTTGAATCTATCTATGACCGTGTAATAGCTCAAGTCGATCACGAAGCGGGCTTAGCTGCCGTTGATGAGGCTTTCAAGCTAGAAGGTGGCACAGCAAAATTAGATGTCAACGCCGAAGCTCATCGAACGAAAGTCGATGCAGTTATGGAGAAGCTTACCAATTCTCGCTTTAAGGGCCTCTTGGTTAACGAGGCGACAACGGCAATTGCAGTAGGTGCCGTAGCTAGTTTTGTTGGCAACTTTTTAAAGAGTGGCTCAGTCCGTAAGGGCGCCATCTTATTCGGTGTTGTAGGAACAGGTTTTTCATTGCCAGTAGCGGTTGCCGCCGGTGCCGCCGCCGGTGGCTTTGCCCTATTACGAGAGCGGATGACCCTGCGCCAGGAACGTGCTCTTCATATGGCTGACATTGCTAGCGGTAAGGAAATGTCTGATAGCCCAGAGAATGCGCCGAGGCGAGCCGAGATTAATGCAACGATTGTTGAAATGGTTTCTGCCAGTGACTTACTCCAGCGATTTGATGAGCTTCAGCCAGAGGATGGGCTGGGACTCTCGCCAGGGGATGCCCAGCAACTAGCGAATTGGTTGGTAGAAACAACGACGCTACAAAACCTGGGAGATAGCCAGCGGCTTGACTTGGTTCGATACACTTCACCAGATAGTGTAGAGGTAGAAAAAACCGACTTGTTTGTAGCGCGTGCTCAGGCGATCTCTATGGTGCGAGACTATGCTTTAGCCCACCCTGACTTCATGAGGGCTGTACCAGGGGCTGATATTGACGCCAAGATTGCCTCTCAGGTGCAGCTTGCCGAACAGGCGCTCACTGAGGGCCAAATTAGTGAGAGAGACAAAGTATTCCGGGGCCTCATGCGCAAACGGGGCGCGCAACGGGCGGTGGCTACCGCAGCCTTCTCGGTCTTTGCCAGCTATTTAGGTTCTAAAATTACAGACCAGATTTCTGGTGGGCAAGAGTCTCGCACAGTCACAAATACGAGTGTTGAAGAAAACGTACGTACACCAGTTTCGTTGCGCGGTGATGTCGTGAATATGCCAAAGGGCTTCCGGGCAGACGGCCACAGTCTGTACGATGCTAAAGGTAATATGGTTGCTAAGCACTTTGATGGAAATCAGAATGGAATGGGCGGTTTTTCGCCCGAAACGGTTGCTGAGCTCAAGGCTAAAGGTATTGGCTATCATGAGAGCATTAAATGGCACGAGAGTACCGTTACTCGCCGAGTTGGCTTACCTGAGTACATGGCTGAGCGCCCAGGGGAGTTTAAAGCTATTCATCGTACTGGATGGATGGACAATAATACGCCATCACCCGCCTTTGATTTAAATGAGCTCCGCCTTGACTTCCGTGCTAACTCAGATGGTTCGGTTGTCCTGGCTTCTGACAGAATGGCTGACAGCGGCTCATTCCACGATCAGCTGGCAATAATGGCTCATTCCGAGCAGCAGGGTGGGAACCTCAGAATGCTTATAACTCCTTCGCGAGCAGATCAGGGCCGTGCAATTACGCTCGACATTCAGCCTAACGGCCAAGTTGTGCTGCCAAATGGCACCGTAGCGAGAGAGTTCTTTGATATCCAGCCAGATGGTAAAGTGAGCTTCAAAGGTGGCTTTGTTGAGGTGGCGTACCCGTCACAAATGCGTCCAGATGGCTCTCAAGGGTACTTTATTCTTGCCACCTCTCCGGGCACAAACCAGCCGATCGATGTGCCGATAATCGATCATGTGCGCTATCCTGTCACCACGGCGACACTGACCGTGCCTAAGGAGACGACAGAAGTCATTGCTGGCAACGCCTGGAAGGCGCCGTTTATTCCTCTGGCCGTACCTCTTCCTCGTAGACCACTAGAAAAGCTCATGCCGCCAGTACCTCCTGAACCATATTTTCCATACAATGGCTATTACGGGGCAGAGGTGAGCTCACAAGACGAGGCACGGTGGTCGCCACGCCTCCGTGATAACCCTGATGTTATTCTTGATCCGGATGAAGAAATTTCAGATTTTCTTAATAATTTACCTAACGAGGAGCGGGAGCTTGCGAGAGAACAGGCGGAGGAGCAGCTAGACCCAATGCTTGATACTGTTCGATCAGTCGTTGCAATGCCTGTTGCGGGCCATCAGGAAGGGTCTAACATTTATAACACATTGCTATGGTACTCTGGCCAGAAGAATAAGGACGGTTCCCCGCTCGATCCATCTACCTATGAAGTTATTCTTTATCTTAACAAGCCAACGGATCGCGATTGGGACGAAACTCCTGCGGAAATTCAGCGGTTTATTGCCGACCACCCAGATGTACCAGTCAGAGTCATTACAAGGGAGTTTGAACCTGGTACATTTACAATTGGACGCGCTAGGAAAGAGCTTTTAAATACTGTACTGGCTCGACAGAATGCTAGGGCTGCAAGTCATCAGGATCTTAACATAATAAGTCATGACGCTGACCTTAAGGGGTTAGGCGAGACGTTTATTGCTACTGTAGCCGATGATTTTGAATCTCAACCAGTCGATGCGTTGACTGGTAGGCTCGACTGGGGTCCAGGGCCATATATTAAGTCGCCACTCTTCCAGGCAGGTGTTAAGATAGGCCAAATGCTTGATCTCATAGCTAGGCATCCCCAACCTGGATCAGGCGAGAGGGCTCAATACAGTTATTCTGGCAATAACTTCTCTTATAAGGCAAGCATGTATGCAGCCGTTGGTGGCTATCGACCAGATATGACATTAGCAGAAGACGTTAACTTGGGCGCGAATATTGCAGCGGCGCGGCGTCGACTTGGTGGAACTCGCGTACCTGTAGGCTTCTCGGGTGGGGACAATATTGTTTACACAAGTGCCCGCCGTAGCATCGCCGCATTTAATCTAGGTTTGGCGCCAGTAGAGCAGTGGAGTAAAATCCATTGGGGCGAGCTTGATGACGAGATTCGCTCTGGTTCACAACTACCAGATGATAGTCTTGACTACGATCAGATATTTAACGAAGTAGACAGCCCTCAAAGACGTGCTGAGCGCACCAAATTCGTCGCAAGATTCGAAGATATGATCGAGCGCTCTATCACGGAATACCGTCTTGTTGAGGATCCATCGTACATCGTAGGGCCAGGCTCTGAACACCCTAATCTTCAAAGAATTAAAAGAGCGCTTCAAGGCCTTAGGATTGAATGTGATATCTCCGCAAAGCGGGATGGTGGGGTGAGAATTGCTATTACTGATGCAAGTCGATTGTTCGAATATCTTAAGAATTATCAGGAGACCGGTGTGAGGAGTTATCTAGCTAGGACAAAAGCAGATGCAGTAATACCAGGTGGTGTGCCAGCAATATTCCCTGAATATACCTAGTAAATATCTTATCAAGAGAATCTCACTATACTTAACTATTGACAATAACTCTACAATATGATAGAGTGCTTATATTGATTACGTAGAGTAATTTGTAGCTTGAAGAATAGTCTAATATTCTAACAAAAAGCAGGAGGGTGTTCCGGGCGGGTATTGCAATAATATATCTTCTCTGAGCTGGCTTTGCCTGCTTTTTTGTTTTATATAGTAGAGAGTAGCCATCTGCATGTGTGACATCTGCCGCCCAGGTTGATCGCATGCAGTTAGCTGCTCTCCACAGAGTATGCCCGCTCTTGCGGCCTTCGTTAACACGTTGCCCAACAGGGCGGAAAGGAGCCATCATGGCTCACGATATCGAAGCTTCCTCGCCGGAAGAGAACTTTCGGCACTTCCAGGGCTGGAACATGGCTCAGGAAGAGAAGATCATGATCATCGAGAGCTCGGCGCTCTGGGCTCTGGTTGCGATGGTTGTCTTCGCAGCCGCTGTCGCGCTCGTCACCTTCGCCGGTGACGCCATCGGCTCCAAGGCCCTCGCGTACGGCGCGGCCGCTGGATCCTTCGCCGGATTCTGGACCTTCTTCGGTCTGGTGATCTTCCGGATCAAGGACTAGCGCAAGTCGTACTCGGTATCTGGAGTGGGTTCGTCCCGCTCCAGATACCGATCAACACAATATAATAGCTGAGAGTATATAGTAGTATGTTCTCAGGTGTTATGCTGAAGTGCTGGGTAATCTAAACCCCGGCCAGCTTTCACCCAGAACTCACTCTTAGGAGGTGAGCCATGTCGCTTCTCATGCGACGCATCGTTCTAGCGGTCTTGTGCCTCGTGCTCGTGGCCGTTGTGATCACGGTGTCCACTCGTAAGGGTGCCTCCTCGGAGGCATCCCCTGCGAAGACCACCAAGGTCCTCAAGATCACCGAGGCCAAGGAGGGGCAAGAATGCCCCGAGGGTTTCGTCGTGAAGCTGGCCGGCAACAAGGGTCAGAAGCTCGATGACGCCCACGAGGCCAAGGTGAACGCTCTCCTGGTGAAGTACCAGGGAAGCGAGCTCAGCCAGGAGGTGCTCAAGATGCACCTCAACCTGGCAAAGCAGGATCCTCGGTTCCTCTACATGCTCATCCAGGGCATCCCGAGCTTGGAAGCCGTCGCCGACCTCAAGTCGGAGTCGGACATCTCCAAGCAGGGCTGCTACACGGCCAAGGGTCGTGAAGCATGGAAGCTTCTCAGAGGGGCTTTGGTCACTTCGGTACCCGAACCCAAATCTGAGGCACCTGCCGACGGAGTCAACACTGGCGTGAACGAGGGGGGCGTTTACCAGACGGCTCCCGGGATCACTGGTGATCGGCGTGCTGTCCGGTACGAGACGAAGAACGGATTCACGTTCTGGATCATGTACCGGTGCGGCAACTTGGTCGTGACGCACACCATCCCCGGTGTGCCAACTACGGCTCCACCGACTACCAACCCTCCGGGAACGCGCCCTCCGGGGACAAACCCGCCAGGAACTGGTACTCGGCCGCCGCGGACGACGGCTCCGCCGCACACGTCACCGCCCACAACGCGGCCGTGTACGGACATCGACCACAACGGCAAGTGCGACACGCACGTCGTGAGCCGTCCGTTGCCCGGTGGAGCAGGTGGCCCTCAGGCTCCGAACTCGGATTCGACGCCGGACACCCAGGACCCCGACGGAACCCATCATGGGTCTGACCCGGGCACGGGGTGTCACGGAACGTGTACGGGAGGAACTCCCACCACGACGCGTCCGGCCCCACCGAGCACCGTGCAGCCAACACCGACGACGGTTCCGGCCACCGCGGTCCCTACGACCGCACCGCCTCCCTGAGGCCAACCGCTTTACTGTAGTGGACGCAGTAAAGATCGACAACTAAGTCCACACACAAATAGGCCCCTCCACAACGTGGAGGGGCCTCAATCCTTTAGCTATGAATTATGGCATAATATGCTTATGGCACACCAGGTTAGGCTAATTATGGTACCTAGACAACAGATAAAGAACATAAGCAAAAAGCATTGACACGGAATACTAAATATGATATCATCTACTAGTAATCGTTCGTTGACAACCCATCCACTCAATTGTTCACTATTGTAGTGTGGCCTAGTGGCTACGTACTACATATGTATTATATATAACCCCAAAGAAGGAGAAGACATATGAAACTAAGTCTACTCAAGAAGATTGGTCTCGGCGCTGCTGTGGCTGCTGTAGGAATACTTGTTCCTA